>NZ_LR134002.1:0-317857 GCF_900635155.1 Streptococcus sanguinis | reverse complement strand
AACCTTGGCTTTTTCACCAATCTCAATCGGTCCAATGACTTGGGCATGAGCAGAGACCAAGGCACCTCGACGCACGGTCGGATGTCGCTTGCCTGTATCCTTGCCCGTACCGCCTAGGGTCACGCCGTGATAAAGCATGGCCCCCTTCTCCACAATGGCTGTCTCTCCGATCACCAGCCCACTGCCATGGTCAATGAAGACACCTGACTCAATCTGAGCGCCGGGATGAATCTCAATCTGGGTCCAGAAACGCCAGAATTGACTGTGCATACGCGCCAGCAGCTTGAAGCCGTGCCGCCACAAAAAATGCGAGAGGCGGTGGGCCGCCAAAGCTTTGATGCCTGGATAGGTTAGCAAGACTTCTAACGACGTTCGTGCCGCCGGGTCATTTTCTTTTACAATATCAATGGATTCCTTCCACCAACCCATGCTGGCCTCCTTCCTTCTCTAAACAAGGAGAGACGAGAACTAGGCTCGTCTCTGCCGATTTCTGATGAGGTCTACAGGGTAAGCGACCTCTTATTTTTCTATTTTAGGGCTTTCTTGATGGTCCTTATGGCCCTTGTGCTCCTTGCGCGGATGATGTCCCTTGTCATGATGATGTTTCAGTTTATCAGACTTTGGTGGACGCGGCAGCAATACTTTCATGGAAGCATCTACCCGGCCTTTGGCATCAATCTTGATCACCTTGACATCCACTTCATCACCGATTTGTACGACATCTTCGACGTTGTTGGTCCGAGTCCAAGCCAGCTCTGAAATGTGAACCAGAGCATCCGTCTTGTCAAAGAGATTGACAAAGGCACCGAATTTCTCAATTCGAACAACCTTGGCATGGTAAACTTCGTCCACTTTTGCTTCGCGAACCAAGCCAGCAATGATTTCCTTAGCACGATTAATCGCATCTTGATCACTGGAGTAGATGGATACATTTCCTTCTTCATCAATGTCAATCTTAACGCCGGTCTCAGCGATGATCTTATCGATGGTTTCCCCGCCTTTTCCGATGACAATCTTAATCTTGTCCACATCAATCTTGATAGTGTCGATTTTCGGAGCAGTTGGAGCTAGCTCAGGACGAGGAGCTGGAATTGTCGCTTCAATCAAGTCCAGAATTTCAAAGCGGGCTTTCTTAGCCTGAGCCAGAGCTTCTGTCAGGATTTCCGCTGTAATTCCTTCAATCTTAATATCCATCTGCAGGGCGGTAATCCCTTCGCGGGTACCAGCTACCTTAAAGTCCATGTCGCCAAAATGGTCTTCCAAACCTTGAATGTCCGTCAGAACTGTGTAGTTGCTGCCATCTGAAATCAAGCCCATAGCAATTCCGGCAACCGGTGCCTTAATCGGCACACCACCTGCCATCAGAGCCAAAGTCCCCGCACAGATAGAGGCCTGTGAGGAAGAACCGTTTGACTCCAAGACTTCTGCCACCAAGCGGATAGCGTAAGGAAACTCTTCCAAGCTAGGCAAAACTTGCTCCAAGGCACGTTCCCCAAGAGCACCGTGTCCAATTTCACGACGGCCAGGAGCCCCATAACGGCCTGTCTCACCGACAGAGTATTGTGGGAAATTATAGTGGTGCATGAAACGTTTCTTGTATTCTGGATCCAAGCCGTCCACGATTTGCGTTTCGCCCATTGGTGCCAGAGTCAGGACAGACAAGGCTTGGGTTTGACCACGAGTAAAGAGACCAGAACCGTGAACTCGCGGCAGATAATCCACTTCCGCATCCAGCGGACGGATTTCATCAACCTTACGGCCGTCAGGACGGACCTTATCTTCAGTAATCAAACGGCGCACTTCTGCATGCTCCATTTGCTCCAAGATTTCAGCCACATCCCGCATAATGCGGTCGAATTCTTCGTGATCCGCGTATTTCTCTTCATAAACTGCTGTGACTTGGTCTTTGACAGCCTGAGTTGCGGCTTCGCGCGCCAGCTTTTCTTCTACCTGAACAGCCTTTTGCAAGTCACTGTTGTAGGCTGCGACAATCTCTGCCTGCAGCTCTTCATCAACATGCAGCAATTCTACTTCTGCTTTTTCCTTGCCGACTGCTGCGACAATTTCTTCCTGGAAGGCGATCAATTCTTTAACCGCTTCGTGCCCTTTGAGAAGGGCTTCTAACATGATATCTTCAGTCAGTTCCTTGGCTCCAGACTCTACCATGTTGATAGCATCTTTGGTACCAGCCACTGTCAGTTCCAAAAGTGAAACTTCTTTTTGTTCCTTGCTAGGATTGATGATAAATTCACCGTCTACATAGCCGACCTGAACTCCTGCGATAGGGCCGTTAAAAGGAATATCTGAGATAGAAAGAGCCAGAGAGCTACCGAACATAGCAGCCATTTGAGGCGAAGCATCTTCGTCATAAGAAAGAACAGTATTGATAACCTGAACTTCATTGCGGAAGCCTTCCGCAAACATAGGACGAATTGGGCGGTCAATCAAGCGGGCAGTCAAAGTCGCATCTGTTGACGGACGGCCTTCGCGCTTGTTAAAGCCACCAGGATATTTTCCAGCCGCATACATTTTTTCCTCATAGTTGACCTGCAATGGGAAAAAGTCACCAGTAGCCATCTTTTTGGACATAGTAGCCGCAGTTAAAACGGTACTTTCTCCATAGCGAACAACGGCGCTGCCATTTGCCTGCTTTGCAACCTGACCGGTTTCAACTACCAGCTCACGACCTGCAAAAACGGTTTTAAAAACTTGTTTTGTCATAAAGACTCCTTGCCGAGCACATGCTCAAATTTTTTCATACGCCTTGGCTACAAAGATCAAGATATTAAGACCGTCAAAAGCTCATAGTATAATCACAGCTGACAACTAACCTTCTCAGAATTTTAGCTTTGATATCATGGTCTTAGCAACTTATTATATCCTCATCTTTGTATCAAGCACGTACAGACCTTATTTTACCACAATTTCAGGCAAAAGAAAAAGACTGGAAATGGCTTTTTTCTATAAAAGTACTGAAAATCTATTTTTCTTTTCTATAGCTGATTATAGTTGGCTGTCAGAGTTCGTTTTTTCCCTTTCGATTCGTCAAATAGGATGGCGGTATAGCCACTATTCACTTTTCAAAGAGGACTTCTTGCTTTATAATAAATACAGTGACTCATTTCAAACATGTAAAGGAGACAATCGTGCCAGAACATCAAACAGTTGAAAAGAAAGATTTTTTTTCGCTCCTTGCGACAGCCTTAGTCAGCTTTGCAGGCATCTTATCTGAAACTAGTATGAATGTAACCTTCCCGCACCTAAGCAAGGTCTTTGGGTTAGGATTGGGAACGCTGCAATGGATTACAACAGGGTATTTGTTAGCAGTGGCCATTACGATTACTTTAGGAGCGACCTTAGCCCACAATTGGAAAGAGAGAACCATTCTCTTTACCGCTTTGGCCAACTTTTGCTTGGGAACGCTGATTGCCATGCTGGCTTCCAGCTTTCCCATCTTGATGGTAGGGAGAATCTTGCAAGGAGGAGCTACTGGATTAGCCATTCCTTTGCTCTTTAACTTGATTGTTGAGCGTGTTCCTAAGCAAAAAATTGGAACCTATATGGGCTTGTCTGGGATGGTGGTCAGCCTAGCACCAGCAATTGGGCCGACTTACGGTGGTTTTATGATTAGTCGTTTTGACTGGCATATGATTTATACCTTTATTCTTCCTGTCCCAATCATTTCCTTTATTCTTGGCTTTTTCTTTTTAAGAAATTCCGAGAAGTCTAGGAAACGCGCCTTTGATCTCCTCTCATTTCTTCTCCTAGCAAGCTCACTCGTCTTTGCCATTGTAGCCATCTCTAGCTTAGAAGAAGGACATATCGATTGGCTCTATCTTGCTCTCTGCCTACTGCCACTAGCTTGCTTCATCTATCGGAGCTTGAAAATCGATCATCCATTCCTAGATATTCGTATCTTAAGGCAACCAACGGTCTTATTGGCTATTTTACCCTTCTTTATTTTTCAATTTATCAACCTATCGGCCAACTTTCTGATTCCCAACTTCCTGGTCATAGAAAAAGACATTTCAACCGCTCAGGCAGGCTTCGCACTACTTCCAGGAACCATGCTCGGAGCCTTTCTCTCTCCTGTATTTGGTAAACTCTATGATAGAAAAGGTCCGAAACCAACCCTTTTTACAGGAAATTCTCTTCTTTTCCTTGCTGTACTCTTGCTCCTTATCTTTACAAAAGAACTCACCTTAACAGCTGTTATTGCGATTTATATTTGCTTTACCTTGGGGCGAAACATGGCCTTTAATAACACACTTGCCCTAGCGACGACTCAAGTTGATAAAGGAAAGACTGCAGATACGACCGCGCTGTTTCAACTGGCCCAAACCTTTGCGGGCGCTATAGGTACTGCAGTCACAGCTGTCATCGCCAATCAAGCTCCCAATATGACAAAAGGAACTCAAAACGTCTTTACCCTTTTATTGGGCTTGGTTATTTTCGTATTCTTATCTTATCTACTGCTTTTTAAAAAGATTGCCGCAAAGAAACTTTGACTTTTATACTCAAATGACAAACATCTAAAAATTACTGACTTATCCTTCTCCCCCAAAGACATTTTGGGGGATTTTTTGCTATACTATTTCTATATACGACAAAAGGAGTAGACTATGGAACAAAAACATCGTTCTGAATTTCCAGAAAATGAACTCTGGGACCTAACAGCCCTTTACCAAGACCAGGAGGACTTCCTACGAGCCATTGAAAAGGCCAGAGAGGACATCCAGAAATTTGTCCGTGATTATCAAGGCAAGCTTAGCACTTTCGAAGATTTTGAACGGGCTTTTGCTGAGTTAGAGCAGATTTATATCCAAATCAGCCACATCGGCAACTACGGCTTTATGCCTCAGACTACTGACTTTGGTAACGAGAGCTTTGCGCAGATTGCCCAAGCAGCTATGGAGTTTGAGACGGAAGCCAATGTCGCACTCAACTTCTTTGACGACGCCCTGGTCGGTGCAGATGAAGCTGTCTTAGAAAAACTAGGCCAAGAGCCCCATCTGACTTCAGCCATTCGCCAGGCTAAAATCAAAAAAGCCCACTATCTGGGAGCGGATGTCGAAAAAGCTTTGACCAATCTAGGTGAAGTCTTTTACAGTCCACAGGATATTTACACCAAGATGCGGGCCGGCGACTTTGCTATGGCTGACTTTGAAGTAGACGGCAAGGTTTACAAAAACAGCTTTGTCACCTATGAGAATTTCTATCAAAACCATGAAAATGCAGAAATCCGCGAAAAAGCTTTTCGCTCTTTCTCAGAAGGACTTCGTCAGCACCAAAACACTGCCGCTGCTGCCTATCTGGCTCAGGTCAAGTCCGAAAAATTGCTGGCTGACATGAAGGGCTATGACTCTGTCTTTGACTACTTACTGGCAGAGCAAGAAGTTGATCGCTCTATGTTTGACCGGCAGATCGACTTGATTATGAGCGAATTTGCCCCAGTAGCTCAGAAATACCTCAAGCATGTCGCTAAGGTAAACGGACTTGAAAAAATGACTCTTGCCGACTGGAAGCTAGACTTGGACAGCGAGCTCAATCCCGAAGTCAGCATTGACGATGCCTATGACCTGGTCATGAAGTCAGTCAAGCCACTCGGGCAAGAGTATTGTCAAGAAGTTGCTCGCTATAAGGAAGAACGCTGGGTAGACTTTGCAGCCAATGCCGGAAAAGACTCTGGAGGCTATGCTGCGGATCCTTATCGGGTTCACCCTTATGTCCTTATGAGCTGGACTGGCCGTATGAGTGATGTCTACACTCTGATTCACGAGATTGGCCACTCTGGTCAGTTTATCTTCTCAGACAATCACCAAAGCTATTTCAACGCCCACATGTCCACCTACTATGTGGAAGCACCATCTACCTTTAATGAGCTCCTGCTCAGTGATTATCTGGAGCGCCAATTTGATAACCCACGCCAGAAACGCTTTGCCCTGGCTCACCGTCTGACGGATACTTACTTCCACAACTTCATTACTCACTTGCTGGAAGCTGCCTTCCAACGCAAGGTCTATACTTTGATTGAAGAAGGCGGAACCTTTGGCGCAAGCAAACTCAACGCTATCATGAAAGAAGTCTTGACAGAGTTCTGGGGGGATGCCGTTGAGATTGACGACGATGCTGCCCTGACCTGGATGCGTCAAGCCCACTACTACATGGGGCTTTACAGCTACACTTACTCAGCAGGCTTAGTCATCTCTACTGCTGGCTACCTACATTTGAAAAATGACGAAAATGGTGCCCGTGACTGGCTGGAACTACTCAAATCTGGCGGCAGCAAGACTCCGCTTGAGTCAGCTATGATTATCGGAGCGGATATCTCAACAGACAAACCACTCCGTGATACCATCCAATTCTTGTCTGACACAGTTGATCAGATTATTGCATACAGCGAGGAGTTGGGGGAATAAAGAATAAACAAAATCAGCTTGAAGCAAATCTTCAAGCTGATTTTTAAGTTTAATAAAAATAAAGCGATCCAAAAAAGCGGAGATAAAGTAAAATATAGGCACTAAAACAAGCGATAAATATAAGCCATCTTGTCCAGTACTGTGACTTAGTATAATTCTTCATTCGCAGCAGCCCGATGAAAAACCAAATCAGACTCCAAAAAACCAGTCCTAAAATCTGAGGAGCACAATAGGAAATCAAAAGCAAAATTGGAATCAACAAGGCTAGTACTAGTATGATTCTTTTTTGCGTTATCTGCTCTCTAGGAATCATCCACCCCACAAAGAAACAAAAAACAGCTGGGGCAACAAATGGTGTAAAAATCATAAAAACAAATAAAAGATGTTTTAGCAACTCAATCATTAACATTACCACATTCCCATCATGTTTTAAATAACCCGACTCCCTAACGAGACCCATTGGAAAAAATACTTCTACTTATTATACCTTAAAATGTGAATTTTCGAACAAATTTTTTAAATTGACTTCTTATTGTTACAATCGCAATAAAAAAGACCACTCTATAACCAGAGCAGCCTCAATTTTAAATAGGTCTAATTTAATCTTCCACTCACCTTATCCCAAGTCTGCCACAATCGCTTTAATCTGCTGGGCTGTATGGACACCCGCTAGCTGCTTGACGACTTGACCGTCTTTTTTAAAGAGCAAGGTTGGGATAGACATGATACCAAAGGCGCGTGCTGTAGCTGGATTTTCATCCACATCCATCTTGACAATCTTGAGCTCATCTTCGGAAAGTTCCTCTGAGAGTTTGTCAAGGATTGGCCCCTGCATCCGACAAGGTCCGCACCAAGTCGCCCAAAAGTCAATGAGCACCAATCCGTCTTTTGTTTCTTGCTCAAATGTTGCATCTGTGATTGCTTTTACCATTATTTTTCTCCTTTATTCTTAGTCAAACTTTGTCAAATCCTGCTTCATCAGGAAAAAGAAGACGTCGCCGTAAGTACCCTGATAGTTCAAATCATGGCCTTTATAAGTCAATTTTTTAACTGGGTAATAATCTGCCACTCCAATCAAGCAGGCTTGCTGGGACTGCTCAAACTCCTGATAAGACTCAAAGGTCATCTTCCGCTCTTGCTTGACAGCATCCAAATATGTAATTTCAATCATAAACTCTCCTTTTTAAAACTACTCTTGTAATTTTTATTTTATGATTATATTGTAATAACTTTTGTTACATCTGTCAAATAAAACGACTTGGAGAAATCAATTCACTTTTCAAGCCACTCACCGATTGCCTGACAAATGAAAAAGCCTCCCTACGGAAGACTTTCCCATATAAATAAGAAAAACCAGGCTCAATGCCCCTTGTGCTTTTCCAATCGTTTTTGCTGTTTGAGTTCGAATTTCCTTTGCTTAGCCAGTTCTTTCTGCTGCTTGCGCTTGACTCGAGCGATTTTTTTTTGCTCTTCTAATTGCAGACTCAGCGCTTCCTGAGACTTTGAAGAACGTGAAGCCATCTGCTCCTTTTTAGCCTGTCTCTGCAGGCGTTTAGGACTGACCGACTTCGTCTTCTCCTTCACCCTGATGCTAGGACTAAACTGCAACCGATGATAATAACGGTTTAGAAAATCCAACAATTCCTGCGTACTAGGCTCTGCACCAAAGGTGACTCGGCAAACTCTATAAGATTGAGCATGTTCCTGCTCGAAAAGACCGTGCCAAAATCCCTCTTCAAAATAAACTGTCAGCGTCATTGAAATCTTATCCATGACAGCCCCTCCTTTAAAAATTCCTAAGAATGGACAACCAAGGAGGAAGGTTACTGACAAAAAATGGATTTTTTGCGTCTGGACTACCAACCAGAACTGTGTTTTTATCTTAGTAGCTACAGTTTAGCAAGATTTTCTAAAAAACTCAAGGTTATCGGAATCTCGCTTAGATGACTGAATTAGATTTTCTTGTATGAAATCCAGAAAAATCAAAAACAAGAAATCTCTCTCCTTGTAAAACAGTTTCATTTCCGCTATAATACTACAAATACTGAAAGGAGAGAACTATGAAGTATATTTGGGTTTTCTTAGCAGCCTTGTGCTTGGCTGGACTAGGTCTTTTCTTCTGGCACTCCCAGACCAAACCAAATCCTACCCCTTCTACGCCAGAAACCACTCAGACAAGTTCTAGCGAGAAGAGCGACAAGCAACCAACTCCGACAGAAGACATCGTGTCTGAAGAGTACAGTATTTCATACGATGACAAGCAACTCTACGGAAAGATTACTGCTTCTCGTGACTACAAGAGTAAAAAATTGCCGACTATTGTTATCGCGCATGGATTGAACAACACCCTTGAGCAATATGAAATGTACAGCCAGCTGCTGGCAAAGCAAGGTTATCTGGTTTACAGCTTTGATTTCTACGGCGGCAGTCGCCAATCGAAAAGCGGTGGACAAGACATGCTTAATATGTCGGTCAAGACCGAACTCACAGACTTGACTCAAGTCATGGAAAAGCTGAGTTCTGAGACCTTTGTAGATAAGAGCAAAATGAGCTTATTCGGTGCTAGCCAAGGTGGTGTCGTTGCCAGTCTCTATGCTGCTACTTATCCGGACCGCGTACACAAACTCTTGCTCATCTTTCCAGCTTTCGTTCTTTTTGACGATGCCAAGGAAACCTACCGCGAGCTTGGAAGTCCCGACTTCGATCAACTTCCAGACAGCCTGACACACCACAATACCACTCTGGGCAAGATTTACCTAATCGATGCCTTAGACATTGACATCCAAGCAGAGCAGGCCAACATCACAGCTCCAACCCTCATTATCCACGGAACTGATGATGCAGTCGTGCCCTACCAGTATGCTGTTCAAGCGAGTCAGACTATTCCAAATGCAGAGCTGGTCACAGTAGAAGGTGGAGAGCACCGTATCGACGAAAGATTTGCTATCACTGCCGCTCCTGCCATCCAAAAATTCTTGAAAGAGTAAAATTTCTGATATAAAAAGTTCTTCTAAAATAATAGAAGGGCTTTTTTGGACCACAAAAAGAGTCTGACTGAGTTAGAATCAAGACTAAGGAAAAGCCCTCTGAATCCAGAGAGCTGATTTGAGATCGGACTAAGATCCTAGTGAAAACAAAAAAATCTCCCCGAAGGGAGATCATTCTGGTTTATTTTACCTTACAGTGCTAGGAACCGTACCCGAAGATAATACTTGAGTATGAAGATAATACTTGAGTATATCGAGGTAAGGTGACAAGGCAATGTAAGTGGAAAATAAAGCAGATTAGCGACGAAGTCCAAGAGAGTTGATCAACTCACGGTAACGGTTAACGTCGTTCTTACGAAGGTAAGCCAAGAGGTTACGACGGCGACCGATTTTCTTCATCAAGCCACGGTAAGTAGCGTGGTCTTTTTTGTGTTGTTTGATGTGGTCGTTGAGGTGGTTGATTTCCCAAGTAAGGACAGCAACTTGTACCTCTACTGAACCAGTGTCACCTTCGTGACGTGCGTATTGTGCAATGATTTCATTTTTTTTCTCTTTTGAGATTGCCATGATATACTCCTTTTCTTTACGCTTCATCCGAGTGGCAGGTTTGGCATGTCCTGCAACCAAGAAGAAGTTATTTGTCTTTACGACATACTTATTCTACCAAGAAGGGCTACCTTTGTCAAATGATTCTGTTTCAAATCTTTTGTATGAGGAATTCAGGCTCTTTCATTTACAATTCAACCCCAAAGATTTCTAAAGAAAGCATTTCTATCTCGGTCAGCCTCCGCCATTCTCCAAGAGCTAGTGCGGGATCCAACTGTAGGGGCCCCATCGTGAGACGCTGAAGATCCGTAACTTCTTTTCCGCAGGCAGCCACCATGCGCTTGACCTGGTGAAATTTTCCTTCAGCTAGAGTAATTTCTACGAGAGAAGTCTCTTTTGCCTCGTCCAGCTCTAAAATCTTGAGCTGAGCTGGCTGACAGGTGAAGTCTTTCAGTTCTATTCCTGCAGCAAAGCGCTCTACATCTGCTTGGTTCATCAGGCCTGCCACTTGAGCTCGGTAGATTTTTTCGACGTGCTTTTTGGGTGACAGCATGGCATGGGCTAGCTTGCCATTATTGGTCAGAAGGAGAAGGCCGTGGGTATCAATATCCAAACGGCCGACAGGAAAAACTTCTTTCTGACGGGCAGTCTCGTCTAGCAAGTCCAGAACTGTCTTATGACGGTCATCCTCTGTCGCCGAAATGACTCCCTGCGGCTTGTTGAGAAGGTAGTAAACGAATTTTTCATAGGTCAACCTTTGGCCAGAAACGACAATCTCATCTGCTGTCTCATCAATCTGGGTCTTAGGTGATTTCTCTACTCTGCCATTGACCAAAACCAGCCCTTTCTTTAGAAGCTGCTTGACCTGAGCGCGTGAGCCCAGACCATTTTCTGCTAAAAATTTATCCAGACGCATCGTATAACCTCCTAACTTTCTGAAGCCATTCCGCTCTTTTCTTTGCTAAATCTTAGCACAAAGAGCGAGGTCAAAATCATAGCCAGCCCCAAAACGCTGAAGATAAAGGCTGGGGCGTTAGAGAATCTCCCAATGAAACTGAGGACAAATGTAGTGGCCGTTGCTCCAATACTGCAACCTAAAATCACGATAGAAGTGGCTTGATTGAGGAGGTGGGCGGAAATGCGCTCGGACAGGGTGTAAAAAATGGTCGTCAGACCGACACTATAGACAAAGCCGGCGCTAATAGTAGCCATGCTGAGTGACAAGAGATTAGGTGAGAAGCCAATGATAATCTGACTCAGTCCAAAAACCAGACCAGAAAGCATCAGCAGTTTATCTCTAAAAAGACGGGTCAAACTAGCAAAGCTGATGCCCGCTGCAATCCCAATCAACTGCATTAAGGAAAGAATCACGCCTGCAGTTTGGGCTGTCCCCATGCCAGACTTCTCTACAATCCCCGGCACCCGCACATTGATGGCAATATAGGTCAGCACAATAACCCCCGCCACAAAGGCAAAAGCTAGACTCAGCTGCCAATTCTGACTGCTTAGCTTGGGAGTCGATTCAAACTGTTCTTGCTGCTTTTCAGAGACCTTGTTATAAGGGACAAAAAGCAGATATAGCACCAAGACCACCAGTCCGAAGCTATAGACGAGAAAGGCAGCCTGCCAACCGAGAGGAAGAAGCCGACTGACGCCAAAAGTCAAGAGGGCTGTCCCGACTACTTCTGCTGATCCCCTCAGTCCTAAAAGCCGAACGCGTTCCTGCCCCTTGTAGCGCTCGCTCACAATCGAAATCGCCTTGGCATTGAGCAGACCAATTCCCATCCCAAAGACAAGCCGAGATACAAACATAAGCCAGTAAGACTGATTAAGAAGAGGAAGAAGTCCGCAAAGTGAAAAGATCAGAAGCCCGCTCACAATCATCTGACGCTCTGTCAGGTATTTTTCAATGACCCTATTAAACAGCAACATCAGCATAATCCCAGCCGAAGGCAAAGAAACTAGAAGTTCTACCCAACTTTCTGGAATCCCCTTATAAAAAGCAAACATGGCCGACTGGGCACTGGAAATCGAAAAAGCCGTCGTCAGAATCAAAGAAAGCGAGAGGATACTCACCTTTTCCATCAATTTTTTCATTCTATTTTCCTTTAAAATTCACACTACCTCTATCATACAGTTTTTTGGGTCAAGACGCAATTTCTTTGTCAGGAATATTATGGGTCGCTGTCGCTCCATTCAAAATCAGGCACCGCCAGCCAGTCAAAACCGCTCCCGCCTTTATTTCTTGCAGGTTTTATGTTATGATGAAGGATAGAAAAAGGAGAGAATCATGTCTGTGAGTGAAAAAACATCTGTTATTGAAAGATTAACCAAACCAGCCCATTTAATTGATATGAAGGACATTATCCGCGAGGGCAATCCGACCCTGCGCGCTGTCGCTGAGGAAGTCAGCTTCCCTCTGTCTGATCAGGACATCATTCTGGGCGAGAAGATGATGCAATTTCTCAAGCATTCCCAGGATCCAGTCATGGCAGAAAAAATGGGGCTTCGCGGCGGTGTTGGTCTAGCTGCTCCCCAGCTGGACATTTCCAAACGCTTAATTGCTGTTTTGGTCCCAAATCCTGAGGACGAAGAGGGCAATCCGCCTAAGGAAGCTTATAGTCTGCAAACGCTGATGTACAATCCTAAGATTGTAGCTCACTCCGTTCAGGATGCAGCTTTAGCTGATGGTGAAGGCTGTCTGTCAGTCGATCGAGAAGTACCGGGCTACGTGGTTCGGCATGCGCGAGTGACCGTGGATTACTTTGACAAAGACGGTCAAAAGCATCGTATCAAGCTCAAGGGCTATAACGCAATTGTTGTTCAACATGAAATCGACCATATTAACGGCATCATGTTTTACGACCGCATCAATGAAAAAGACCCATTTGCAGTCAAAGACGGCATGTTGGTGATTGAGTAAACAACTTGCATATCATTATCAAAAATACCTAGATAGAAACTATCTAGGTATTTTTCTATTCTAACTATCCCGTCTCCAGAAAATAGCCAAGAGGATAACTGCTCCTAGCACTGATGGAACAATAGCTGTATCAGCAAGCATTGGTCCCCAATGGCCAAAGAGAAATTGACCAATCAAGGAACCAAACCAACCCAAGAGGATCTTTCCGATACAGCCCATGCGCTCCCCACGGCTAGTAATAGCCCCGGCGATAAGACCGATGATAAAACCGACAAACATACTACCAATCATATATTCCCCTTCTTTCTATATTTCTAGCAAGGCTTCTCAAGAAGCAAGTGGAAGCCGTCATTATGGAATGCGCCATTCAAGGCAGCTCAAAATCTTAAATCACCCAGTCTCCATTGCGGAAGATTGGCACACGGCTGCCGTCTTCGCGGATACCGTCAATATCCATCTGGTTAGAACCAATCATAAAGTCCACATGGACATCCGAGCGGTTGAGACCCGCTGCTTCTAGCTCTTCTTCGGAGAAATTCTCTCCACCGACCACACTAGTCGCATAAGCTGCACCGATAGCCAAGTGGTTAGAGGCATTTTCATCAAAGAGGGTATTGAAGAAAGTAATACCTGACTGAGAAATCGGACTCGGATCTGGAACCAAGGCACACTCACCTAAAGCACGCGCGCCAGCATTTTCAAAGACAAGATCCTTCATAACCTGATCGCCCTTTTCAGCGGTAACATCCACAATCTGGCCATCCTTGAAGGTCACCTTGATGCCCTCAATGATGTTGCCATTATAGCTAAGAGGCTTGGTACTGGTTACATAACCATCTGCTCGGCGGAAGTCCGGTGCTGTAAAGACCTCTTCTGTCGGCATGTTGGCAATGAAATACTCGCCCTGAGCATTTAGACTACCAGCTGATTCCCAGTGGTGGTTCTTGGGCAAGCCCAGTGTCAAGTCTGTTCCAGGAGCTGTGTAGTGGAGAGCAGTGAATTGCTCTTCATTTAAAACCTTCGCTTTTGAGCTAAGTTTTTCTTCATGAGCTTTCCAAGCGGCTACTGGGTCATCCTCATAGACACGACAGGTTTTGAAAATCTGATCCCATAGAAGATCTACTGCTTCCTCATCGCTGGCTGCATTTGGAAAGACCTTCTTAGCCCACTCTGTACCCGCTGCTGCAGCGACTGTCCAGCTGACTTTATTGGATTGGGTTGCGATTCGCATCGGCTTCATGGCTATCCCCATAGCCTTAGCAGAAGCCGATAATTTCTCAGCATCCACGCCATTTAAAGCTCCTGGGTCAGATGAACGAACACCCAAGCGACTGGCTTTCTTTTCGAGGAGATAGTTCATCTCAGCCACCTTATAGTCTGGGACATTGTCCAAGCGCCCCATCGGTGCATGGAGGAATTTTTCCCGCGTACTCAAATCATCCACCCACTGGACGATGACCTCGTGAGCTCCCAGAGCATAGGCCTCCTTGACAATCAAGTGAGCCAGCTCACGCTGCTCCACATCAATATTGAGCGCTACCGTGTGACCCGGCTGCACATTAATACCAATGGCAACCAATAGTTTAGCGTATTTTTCTAAGTTTTCTTTAAAATTTGGCAGAACCATTCTGCTTCTCCTTTTCTTTTGTTATTTCTCTTTAAACAGGGACAGTAGGCTAACCGCTGCCACAGTGCCGCAAATCAAAGCGGTCATTTTCAAAATCGTATCTGGATCAAGATCCAGCTGGTAATCCAACACTTTTTGCGCTGGCTTATCCTGAGCGGAAATGGTAAGCTTCATGAGCAAGTCCTTTCTAAAACATAATTCTAAGGTATAAATTTCTAATCGTGCTGGAGTCTTCAGAATCCTCAATTAATAGATTAAAACAAATCACTATGACTGCCTGTCCTAAGCAAGTTTAAAATCAATTCTTCCTTGTCTACTTTATAGACCAGGAGCCAATCCGGCTGGATATGGCATTCACGCACTCCTTTAAAGTGCTTGGATGCTGTCAGTTGATGATCTCGATATTTGGCAGGAAGTTCCTTTTCCTGAATCAAAAACTCCAATACTTCTTCTAACAAGTTTGCCTTAAGTCCACGCTTCATAGCCAACTTAAAATCTTTTTTAAACTGTTTATGATAACGAATCTTAAGCACGCAAATCCTCCATCAAGTCTGAGACACTTACAAAAGACTGACTCATATTCCGATTTTGATCTAAATCTGCCAATACTTCCACTAGCTTCCGACTTTCATCCAGTCTGACATCAAAGGGTAGCCCTTGGTATTGAATAGCCTGACGAAGAAAAATATTGATAGCCGTTGTCATATCCATTCCCAAGCTGTTGAAAACCTGCTGAGCCTGCTCCTTGATCTCACTGTCCAAGCGGATGCTCATACTAGTCTTTGACATACTCTCACCTTCTTTCTATAGACTATTTTAACAAAAAAGAAAGCCGATGTAAATCTATTAGATATACATCGGCTTCTCAAATTTCCTATATATGATAAATCTTATAACTTACTTTTTACTTCCTATAAATTCGTTAACCATAGGTAAAATCTCGTTTTCCAGTCCTACAATCTGATCTGATTTCCATTTAGTCTTTTCCGTTATGGCAGCCATTATTTGCAATTTTAGACTCTGACGACTAAAAATTCCTTCCCACTGTTTATATTTTGCACTCGGATCCAAATTTCCAAACTTGGAATTCTGGCTATCTGTAATGATACAAAGGTTCCCAAAGGAGTGCAAAAATTCATCATCCATTTTCTCAATTCTTTCATCACTATTGGGATTCTGAGGATGCCAATGCTCTATGGAACGGCGATATGCAAATTTGAAATTATCAAATTTAATATTCTCGTACTCTTTCTCTAATTCGGCACGATTTTCCCATAAAACATAATCCACAAAGTTAAATGCATAAACAGGAATATCCCCGTATTTCTTTATACTTCCATCCTCGGTAAACAATCTTTCTTCTGCATATCTCACTGCCATTTTTTCAAGAAAATCCTTAAACTGACTAGCAAATTCTGCTTGATTTAACTCTTCAATATGGTTAAAGAGAAATTGCAAGATTTCATATAACCAACGACTATCTCGATTGGCAGTAAAGGTTACAGCAAACATGGATTGGAGGAGGATAATGTTTTTGTTTAAATTGTAAAAAGTGTTTTTTTGAAAATTAATTCGAACATATCTCCATCCACCGTTTTGATTTTGCTGGTATGTTTCGTACTTACCTCGTTTGATTTGCCATTCTGTTTCATTTTCTAATTGGACATTTTTTACAATAAGCGTATCAAATATATGCTTCATAGTCAGAAGTAGTTGCCCAAATTGTTGGACCCATTCTCTATCTCGTCGTTCAATTTCAAAAATTTTCAATAATTTTTTATCATCAAATGTAGTT
The DNA here is from genome assembly GCF_900635155.1 of Streptococcus sanguinis. Lineage (NCBI taxonomy): Bacteria > Bacillati > Bacillota > Bacilli > Lactobacillales > Streptococcaceae > Streptococcus > Streptococcus sanguinis. The sequence continues at coordinate 301,560 of NZ_LR134002.1, read as the reverse complement.
TCATTACTTCCTTCCATGATGAAAAACACTTGAAGCAAAAACGTTGGAAAATCAATTACAGTTGTATAGTTTGAAATATCTGACTCTTTACTTACTGCTATTCCCCTCTCAGATTTGTTCCCAGAAATAACCTCTAGTAAACTTTTTTTCTCTAACTTTTCAACTTCTATCTTATCAAATACATCTAGCAATTTGAAATCAGCATATTCTTTTCCAAAAATTTTCTCCCCCTCTTCATCAGGATTGTTTGGTCTACTTCGGATTTGAAAAGCTTTTAACACCGGCTTATCAAACTCTGCGCAGGCATCCCAGATTCTCGCAAATTTATGTGCCATTTCTTGATCTTCACCAAACTTAGCCATCATTTGTGCTTTAAGAATTTCATGGGCCTCTAGTTGCTCTCCTCGAGAGTTGAAACGTTCGAAATAGAGATTCAAATCTAAATCATTAGGCAAAATACTACGAAAAATAATGACATTATCAAATAGATATTCAAAGAAAGATTGAGAGTCAAATTGTCGCTCCTCTAGCACTTTTTTCAAGGCGTCTTTAGCATGTCCGTAACCTCTAGTCAGCTCATTTTCATCGTCCTCAGAAATTTTTTGCTTGGTAAATAGCTTTTGAATGTTCTCATTTGACTTCTTCCTAGCTGGGAAAGTAAGATTGATAGCTTTCAATCTATCAAAACCAATCTCATTTTTCAAAGCTAAGGCAATCAAATTAAAGGCAGTTGTCCGCTGTTGCCCATCTATGATTTTGAAAAGACCATTCTCTTCATTAACGACTAATGTTCCAATATAGTAATTTTCTCTTTGTTCTTGACAAGCATCTGCTACATCGTTCAATAATTGCTCAATTTCATCATAAGTCCAGGCAAAATTTCTCTGGTAAAGAGGAATAGCATAGCTATCTTCATTTAACAAACGATTAACTGATAAGCTTATATGTGTTTCTACCATTTCCCTTTTTCCTCCTCTATAATTTGCTCCACAGTATAATTTTCAAATAATTCTCGATCTATCTTGACCATGAAATCATTTGGAGTTACAGCATGGGCTAAAAGTTGGAATAGTTTTTGAACATCTTTTTGTCTGAACCTTCCACCACCAGCATAGTTTCCAACAGTTGCATCATATATCGCTCGAGATTTAACACGGGGGTAGTAAGACCAAATAAATAAGGTCTCTACTATTTCCTTTGATAGCTTTTCTTTTCCAAATCTCTCTGCAAAAAGCGAGCAAATATTCAGAAACATATTTTGGCACTTGAGATAACGTCCCTTTGAACTATTATATATTTTAACCATACCTTCTGGGTAAGTTAAGTTTTTTTCTTCCCCCTCAGGCTCATCAGAAAATCCTAACTTTTCATTTAAAAAATCTTTATGATCTTTAATAGTTTCATGGGCCGATTCAATATACTCAAAAAATTTTTTTCCATCAATAATAGGCACGGTAATTGACATAGGGAACTCTTCAATATGACGATATAATTCTAGGTATGGAAAGTTCTGATTTAAATCAACACCTTTAAAATCATCAATGAAATCCTCTGTAAAACGTAGATAAGAGCCATAACGCTTATTTGTTAATCCAGTTTCTCCTCGAGACCAACGTCTCATACGAAAAAGATGCCTATCAAATAGCTCTTTGAGACTTAAATCTTTGTCTTCCACAAACTGCTCCCATTTTTCAACAATCTTTTCATCTTCTGAATCTTGCTTACGAAGATGATAAGCTTTGAGCAAATCATGAGGCTCTAAAGATTTTCCACGATTATTTTGAGAATCAAACAGCTGAAAGGCCTCTGATAATCGTTCCTGTGGCATAGTAATCACCGAGATAGAACAATTTTCAAGTAGAAAACTACACACCTGTTCAGCTTCTTTTTCGCCTACGAGTTGGATTAAATTCTTCCATTCATTAAAATTTTCGTAAGCATTATAGCAAGACAGTTCTCCAAAGTCAGCTTCAAGTAAATATTTTGCTCCTTTAAATTCATCATATCTTTCCAAAGCACAAAGAAATAGCGAAATAGAAACCAATCGTTGCTGGCCATCTACAATATCTAGGCATCCATCATTCTCATGCAAGATAACAGAGCCAATTTGATATTCCTTTTTTAAAATAGTATCTCGTAAATCATAAAAAAGATTACGAATATGCTTTCTGTTCCATTTATAAGGTCTTTGATAATTTGGTATTCTTAGCCTATCCCATTTCAATATTTCTGATACTTTTTTACTTTCAAACCCTATTTCTTTTTCATTGACATTCATCATTATCTCCTAAAAATCTTATCAGCATAGAATCTTTGGTCGATTAATGCTTTGGAATAATAGTAGCATTAGGAATTGCTTTTGCAACGTTTTCTGCTACTATTTTATCAAAATATGGTCCTGCAATTTGATTACCAAACCAATCTACAACAATCCATTCAATCATTTTTCCATCCTTTATTTCTCAATATAAAAATTCTACACCTTTCAGTGGATATTTTTTGTCCACCCGGGTTCAATTATCGAAAATATTTATTGATAGTAACCTAAAATTTCTTTCATCGTCTTCTGAATATCATCAACCAAAGACTGTGGCGACAAAATTCTAACTGCTTCTCCTTGACCGAGCAGCCAACGTTTAAGACCCGGTGTATATTGACTCTCAAATTTAAATCGTGTCCATCCTTCGTCAGCTGATAAGCGCTGTGCATTAGGAAATTGGTCTAAAATAATAGTTGGATCATAACGGAATTCCAATTCAACTGTGATTTTTCTTCCTAGAAAAGCGTCTACTCGCTGATTACGAATATCTCCATCTCTGAATTTTCTGCCATAAGAGATGTTGGGTTTAGATTCCTTTGTGGCCTTCCAAGTGTGTATTCTGTCCAAACGCAAGGTCATGTAATGCTCATTCTTAAGATTGTAAGCTACAATATAGAAATAATGAATGTCATAATACAGAGAAACTGGAAAAATTAAATGTTCTTTTTTATCTTGATATGGACTCTTGTAGACAATTTCTAGCACCTTCTCCTTGCGAATCATTTCTGACCATTCCCAAATCTTTTGAATACGACTTTGCTCGTCTGTAATTGGGGCGTAGTTCAGTCTTTCGCTGTTGATAATCATTTCTATTTCTTTTTGTTCCTCTTTTGAAACAAGCCTCAACAAACTTTTTAACAAATCCTCATTCTCTAATTTGTTTAAAGCTCTATTTTCCAGTAAAATTTTAGAAATAATTAAAATATCTTTTTTATTAAAGAGTGATTTTCCTTTTAAATATCTTGTATGATGTTTTGAATCGTAAGCCAATTCAGCTGCAATCATGGGCTGAGTCATTAAAAAATCACCTAATAAAGAGAAATCTCTCTGAATCGTTTTTGCACTAACCTCAAACTCATCACTTAATTGATTTTTTGATAGATGAGCTCCTGATTGCAAACGTAACAAAATGGATAAAATACGTTCTTGATCGTTCATAAAACTTCCTCTTTCCCTATATTATAACATGAATATCCTATACATCTGCTCCGAATCCTATTATTTTTGAGTTATTTTCTTTTTTATCTAAATTGTGTATTGCTTTTTCAAAATCTCTGTAAGACAAATAGCTCAATTCTGCATCAGTTAGGGCTGATACTCTCTCTTTTTTCATCAGTCGCTCCGCCTGAATATATAAAACTAACTCAAATAGTTTTCTGACATAGCGAGCATTACCAAAACTTTCTGAGCAAAGACATTTTTCAAAATGAGTCAGGAGGATAGTTTTGCATTTCTTATCTATTATATAACCTTGTTGATCAGCCATTAGAGTCAATATGTCATACAGTTCATACTTGTTATAATTCTCAAAATGAATTTTTCTACTAATTCTAGAAGCTAAACCTGGATTGGTGTTTAAAAACTCCTCCATCATTTCTGTATAACCAGCGAAAATCACAATGACATCATTTCTATTATTTTCCATCTCCTGGATAATTGTAGGAATAGCTTCATTAGCAAAATCACGCTCTCCTTGTGGAATTAGACTATAGGCCTCATCAATAAACAAAATGCCTCCTTTTGCATTATCAAATAATCTTTTAACCTTTGGAGCTGTTTGGCCAACATATTCACCTATTAGATCTGAGCGACCTACTTCAATCAAAACGTTTGATTGAATAATACCATGTTCATAAAAAATTTTTGCCAACAATCTAGCAACGATTGTTTTTCCAGTTCCAGATGCTCCAGAAAACATAAAGTGCATAGAAGGTCGAACGAGTGAAGAATTTATTTTAAGTCTTCTTTGCGATATAGAAAAATAAGCTAAAATTCTATGAATCAGATTTTTAACAGTAGATAAGCCTACCAAACGGTCTAGCTCCTTCAAAGTATCTGAATTTGTGGCTAATTGATTGTTGCAACCTTTCATACAAAACAGATCCAACGGCAAAGAAAAACTTTGTTTCCCAATACTCAAATTACTTTCTATTACATTATATTCAATAATCTTTTGAGCAAAATAACAACTATCGTAACTATTTGTAAGACAATTGTGATTTGAAAGTAATTTTATTTGATCTTCTTTTAAATGATAACCATAATCCCCTAAGCGAAACTTTATAATATTAACAAGTTCGTTATATGAGTAGGGAGGAAAATTCAATTCATAAACGACATAAAATAGAGGAAGAAATTCTCTAGATATTTCATAAGCTATGCTATCTGATTCTGCCAAAAAAATATATATTCTTCCTCCCCTTGTTTCTAAAATATTATTTTTTAATTCCTCTTTTCTTCTAGGATGCATAGTTGAATAGTCCTTTATTATCACTAAACGCTGTTCTGACTCAAAATTAGCTGAAAATCCATCTTTCAAAATAGTCTTACACTTGACATTTAACAACCTCATCAAATATTTTATAGCAAATTTTTTACCAGTTCCTAAAGAACCTTTGAAAATTAAAAACTGATTTTCAACAAGCACCTTTTCATTTTTTCGCCTTCTTTCCTTTTGATTATTTAAAAACATTTTTAGTTTTAAAACATACTCTTGAAATTCATTTAAACCTATAATATTTAAGTCTTCGCATTCTAAATCAGTAAAAGCAAAGCCATCAGAATTTGAAAACTCTTTTTCATCTGAATAAAGAAAAAGCTGACCTATTTGAGCTGAATACTTGTTCCCCACCTCCTTTAAATATTCTATTTTACTGATAGATTTAACTTTAAAATCAGTGCGTTCTTCATCATTAATCCCCAAAGTTTTTAGCTTATCAAACAAATCCTCTTTAGTAGGTTCTGTTACTCCAACAACGTAAAGACATGTCTTGCTTTTAAAACAATAAAACCATTGATTATCTTGGATAAAATTCTCATCTGCTTCTTTAATATTTTTATTCATTTTTCTAAATTCTATTTGATAAAAAAACATCTTTTCCCCCATCCACTATTTACTAAAATAAAGATAGCAAAAAAGATGGACAAAATTCGTCCATCTTTTAACTTTTTTGAATTATTTTAAAAAAACTCATCAAACAGACTCAACTGGTTATCCTCGGGCATATTTCCTAGAATACCCATGTCGTCCATTTTTTCGACTAGGGTGCTAGATAGGCCGCCACGTTTGCGGAGCTCTGTCTTAGAGAGGAATTCGCCTTCTTCCCGCGCTCTGACCACTTGGCGGGCAACGTTGTCACCCAGACCGTCCATAGCAGAGAATGGTGGGATAAGGGTGTCCCCTTCGATGAGAAACTCAGTCGCGTGGCTCTTGTAGAGATCTAGCTTCCCGAACTTGAAGCCCCGCTCCAGCATTTCATTGACGATTTCCAGAGTCGTATAAAGGTCAATTTCTACATTGGAGGCTTCGTTGTTCTTACGCTTCTCAGCGATTTCGTTCATCCGGCGTTTGACGACATCAAGTCCGCCACTCATGGTCTTGATATCAAAGGCCTTAGCCCGGATGGAGAAATAAGCACAGTAGTAATATATCGGATGATGCACCTTGAAGTAGGCCACTCGCAGGGCCATCATAACATAGGCTGCCGCATGGGCCTTGGGGAACATGTACTTGATTTTTCCACAGGACTCGATGTACCATTCTGGCACATTGTTTTCCTTCATGGCTGCGATGTAGCCATTGCGCTCTTCTTCAGAAATTTTCAGCCAAAGGCCCTTCCGCACGCGCTCCATAATCGTAAAGGCCATCTTAGGATCCAAGCCCTTGTGCATGAGGTAAACCATGATGTCGTCCCGACAACCGATAACGGTGGACAGGTCGGCAATCCCTTGCTTGATCAAGTCCTGAGCATTGCCTAGCCAAACGTCCGTACCATGAGAGAGACCAGATAGCTGTAAGAGCTCGGCAAATGTCGTCGGATGGGTCTCATCAACCATACCTCGTACAAAATTGGTCCCAAACTCCGGAATCCCCAGCATACCAGTCGGCGTGCCGATTTGCTCCTGAGTCACACCCAGAATGTCTGTCCCAGAAAAGAGGGCCATGACGCCAGCATCATCCATAGGAATATCATTTGGATCAATGCCAGACAAGTCTTGAAGCTTCCGAATCATGGTCGGATCATCGTGTCCCAGAACGTCTAGCTTGAGGACATTTTCATCGATATCGTGGAAGTTGAAGTGGGTGGTCTGCCACTCAGCCGTCACATCATCAGCTGGATATTGGACCGGTGTAAAGTCATAAACATCCATGTAGTTAGGGATAACAACGATTCCGCCCGGGTGTTGTCCAGTCGTCCGCTTGACTCCGGCAGCTCCCTGCGCCAGACGCTCAACTTCGGCGTCCCGATAGAACTTCCCGTAGTCGCGCTCATAGCCCTTGACAAATCCATAGGCCGTCTTAGCCGCAACGGTACCAACGGTTCCAGCCCGAAAGGCATACTCCGCACCAAAGATATCCCGCACGTCCAAATGGGCGCTCGGCTGATCCTCTCCGGAGAAGTTCAAGTCAATATCGGGTACCTTGTCCCCGTCAAATCCAAGGAAGGTCTCAAATGGAATATCCTGACCGTTCTTGCTCAGCTTGTGGCCGCACTCTGGACAGTCCTTATCAGGCATATCAAAGCCAGAACCATAGGAGCCGTCTGTGATGAACTCGCTGTATTGGCATTTGCCACAGACATAGTGAGGCGACAGAGGATTAACCTCGGTAATCCCAATCATGGTCGCGACAAAGCTGGATCCAACTGACCCCCGTGAACCTACCAGATAGCCCCGCTCATTGGATCGTTGCACTAGCATCTGCGAAGCCAGATAAATCACGGCAAAGCCATTCCCCAAGATGGAGGTCAACTCTTTTTCAATCCGCAAGTCCACGATATCAGGCAGCGGATTGCCATAAATCTCAAAGGCCTTTTGATAGGTCAACTCGGCAACCGTCTCCTCAGCCTTGTCAATGAAAGGTGTATAGAGGTCGCCCTTGACCACTTCTACCGGCTCAAAGGTTTCCGCCAGCTGATTCGGATTGGTAATGACCAGTTTCTTAGCCAAGTCCTCACCCAAAAAGGCAAACTCGTCCAGCATCTCATTGGTGGTCCGGAAGTGAGCCTTAGGAAGAGGAGCCGGCTGGGCATTTTCACCGTGACCAATAGTCCGGTTAATCATGGCTCCCTGACCGAGACTCCGGACGATAATCTCACGGTAGATCTCTTCTTCCGGCTCGATATAGTGGACGTTCCCCGTCGCAAGGACAGGCTTGCCCAAGCGGTCTCCGACCTCAATCAGATTGCGAATAATAGTCTGCAGTTCTTCCTGGTCTTTGATTTGCTCCTTGGCAATCAGTGGCTCATAGATAGCCGGCGGCATGACCTCGATAAAGTCATAATACTTGGCTACTTCGACAGCCGCATCCACTCCCTGAGAGACAACAGCATCATAGACTTCGCCTTCTGAACATGCTGAACCTAGAATCAAGCCTTCACGATGGGTATCCAGCACGGTCCGTGGAATCCGCGGTACGCCTTCAAAATATTTGGTATTAGACAGACTGACTAACTTGAAAATATTTTTTAGTCCCGTCTGATTTTTCACATAAATAGTCGCATGCTTGACCCGAGCTTTCTTATAGGAATTCTCATCGACCAGATCCGTATTGAGATCCTTGAGATTGGTCACACCATGCTTTTCAGCCACATCCTTGATAAAGATAAAGAGGAGACGGCCCGTCGCTTCCGCGTCATAGTTGGCCATGTGGTGGTGCTCCAGAGCAATCTGGAAACGCTTGGTCAAAGGCCCCAGACCATGGCGCTTGTACTCTGGATAGAGGTTGCGGGCAAATTCTAATGTGTCAATGACCGGCTGAGTAATTTTCGGCAAATTATGACGCTCATAGTTGACATTCATAAAACCCACGTCAAAGGTGGCATTATGGGCAACGAGGACACTGTCCTGGCAAAATTCCTGAAATTCTTTCAGCACCTGCTCTAGCGGTTTGGCATTGCGGACATGCTCATCTGTAATCCCGGTCAGATCCGTCGTAAAGGCCGACAGAGGATGACCCGGATTGATAAACTCATCAAACTCAGCGATGATATTGCCCTTGTGCATCTTACTGGCTGCGACCTGAATCAAGTCATTGTAAACAGCTGAAAGTCCCGTCGTCTCCACGTCAAAGACTACATAGGTCGCATCGCCCAGCGCCATGTCCACTTCATTATAAACAATAGGCACTCGATCTTCTACAATATTGGCCTCCATACCGTAAATCAGCTGGATACCAGCTTTCTTGGCAGCCTTGTAGCCATGGGGAAAGCTCTGCACATTGCCATGGTCAGTAATGGCGACAGCCTTGTGGCCCCACTTGGCTGCCGTTGCAACGATTTCCTCTACCTCAGGCAGGGCGTCCATCGTAGACATATTGGTATGGGCATGAAATTCAACCCGCTTCTGGCCCTCAGGCATCAAGTCCTTGCGCTCATAGTGGGTGACGGCCTGCACATCCTGCACATTCATGGTCAGGTCGCGGGTGAAATTGTTCATCTCCACATTTCCCCGCACGCGCAGCCAGGCGCCTTTCTTAATCATGTCAAACTTCTTGGCTTCTTCTTCGTTTTTCATCCATTTCTGCAAGGAGAAGCTGGAAGTGTAGTCTGTCATTTTGAAATTGAGCAAGACCCGGCCAGTCCGAGTAACTTTCTGTTCCAGATCAAAGACCATTCCCTCAAAGACCAGACGGTTTTCCTCAGTCTGAACTTCAATCATCGGGGTAATCTCTGCCTTGTCCAGCTTTGGTTTAGCCGCAGCCTTGCGAGCTTGGAAGTCATAGGCTGGCTTTTCCTCTGGCGGCGGTGCCATCTGCTGCAGGGATTCCATGGCTTTGAGCGCTTCTTCATTAGCCGCCTGAACAATCTTGTCATTCTCCGCCTGGAAATTCTCTGCTTGCTGCTGGGTCAGCTCATCGCTGTGCTGAACCAGACAGGTCAGTTGAGGAAAACCGTACTTGACCAGCTGCTGGCTGAGATTGGGCAGGTGATTCTTGCGAAAATGCTCCGTATCAATGGTCGAAGCCCCCTCAATCAGCAGCTTGTCTCCATCCAAATGAACCCGCAAATCCTGATACAGGCTCTTGAAGCCATGACTGGCACAAGGCCCCTCCTCAAAGGCCAGCTGGTAATAAGCCTGCAAGAGTTCATCCGATACCTGAGGGGCCTCACAGTGAATTTCAAAAACAGCTTGATTGCCCGTCTTAGAAAACTCTTGAGCTAGGCGCTTCTGCAATTCCCGAAAAATCTCAATGGGCAGAATATTCTTAAAAGAAAAATGAAACTCCCAGACCCGACTGACCTTGTGGACCAGAACCTTCTCAATTTCTGCATTCAAAAAGGCCTCTGAATTTCTCATTTCCAGTGGCATATCCAGCTGATGCATTAAAATTTCAAACTTGTTTGACATGATATTTCCTCGTACAGTAGTGACCCTATTTTACCATAAATCAGCACTTTTTTCGACAGAAAAAGAATAGGACAAAACGCGAGTCTCAACACGATTATCAAATCGTTTTTCATGGTGCTAAGTTATGATATAATAGAAAAAACATTTATCAAAAGGAGTCTTAATTGTGAAGAAAATTCTCTTAGCCTGTGCTTGTCTGCTGACCCTGACTGCCTGCAGTATGCCTAATCAGAATAAGCAAGAAAACAAACCCAAACAAAATCAGAGTCAAAACAAAGCTAAAGAAGAAAAGACTGAAAGAAAGACTTTTTCTTACAATATTCCTAACGGTTACAGTAATAAAATTGTTGTTTATTATCAGAAAAATAAGATTCTAGCCTTCGATTTTATGGCTGGTAAACCAACACAAGAGGACGAGCAAAACAAGAGTACTGAAGAAATCAACAACATTTATCAAGAAGAATTGAAAACTGGTGATTTTTATGATAAATTTAGCAAGTTAGACGGAGTCACAGTTGAAGTCAAAGTTTCAGCAGACAGGAAAACTGTTGAACAAATTGCCCACTTTGACCTCAGCAAAGCAAATGAAAAACAAGTGATGGCTGCTTTAGGAGAAACATCTGAAGACAATCTGTTCAAAAAGCTTAAGGAAAAGCCCGAAGATTTCTTCTCTTATCTGCTATCTCAAGGATTCACAGAAGAATAAAAAAGCTTTCTGAGTGATTTAACTTTCCAGTTAATACTCAGAAGGCTTTTTCTGTCTATCTTAACACTGCTTCCGCTAAGGCTTTTTGAATGGCGATGACGCTGCGATCGCTGGTAAATTGCAGGACTTCTGCCGGCTCTTGAGCGCTGGAAACCCAGATTTTCAGCTCGGCATCTAAGTCGAAATGCCCGGCTGTTTCTACTGAGAAGCGACTGATCGAGCGATAAGGAAAAGACTTATAAGAAGTCTTTTTGCCAGTCATTCCCTGCTTGTCGACCAAGATTAAGCGCTTATCTGTGAAGACAATCAAGTCACGAATGAGGCTAAAAGCTAGTTCCACATTCTCTGTTGATGTCAGAATATCCTCCAATTGTCTTTCCGTTTTTTCAATATCTTTCTGAGAGGCATTGCCTAATAAACCGCTGAATAATCCCATCATTCGGTCCTCCAATCTATTTTTTCCTACTATAGCATTTTCAAGACCAATAAGCAAAAGAAAACTGCCAGACAAAACTGGCAGTTTGTTTTATTTTGTCAAAATTGACAAGGTTTCTAGCAGATTATCGGCGTGGACTTCAATGGTATCGCCAGTAGCCTTAATCTTGACTTCGACAATGCCTTCTGCAGCTTTCTTACCAACTGTCACACGGATTGGGAGACCAATCAAATCGCTGTCACTGAACTTGACACCAGCGCGCTCATTGCGATCATCCACCAAGACCTCATAACCAGCACTTAGCAAATTAGCCTCGATTTGGTCAGTTAGCGCCAAGGCTTCCTCATCCTTGACATTGACCGGAATCAAGTGCACATCAAATGGTGCTAGCTCTTTAGGGAAGTTGATGCCCCAAGCATAGCGGAATTCACCCTTAGGAGTTTTATTGACAAAGAGACGGGCATGCTGCTCCATAACAGCAGACAGGAGACGGCTGACGCCTATACCGTAACAACCCATAATCATCGGTACTGCTCGGCCATTTTCGTCCAAGACATTGGCGTTCATGCTGTCAGAGTAACGAGTTCCCAACTTGAAGATGTGTCCAATCTCAATCCCACGAGCAAACTTGAGGACACCTTGGCCGTCCGGTGAAATTTCACCTTCACGAACCTCACGGATATCTACATATTCAGCGGTAAAATCACGGCCTGGATTGACACCAGTCAAGTGATAACCATCTTCGTTAGCACCCACTACAGCGTTAGCCAGGTCTTGCACCTTGCGGTCAGCGATGATTCTCACGCCTTCTGGCAGATTGACTGGCCCTAGTGAGCCAAATCCTGCTCCTAGGAGCTGACGGACTTCATCTTCACTAGCTACGTCAAAGAAATCCGCTGCCAAATGATTTTTCAGCTTGACTTCATTAAGCTGGTCATTGCCGACCAGAAGTGCTACGACAGGAGACTCGTCAGCCATGTAAACCAAGGTCTTAATTGTCTGGCTTTCATCCAGTCCAAGGAAGGCAGCAACTTCGTCAATTGTCTTGCAGTCAGGCGTTGAAACGCGGGCAACTTCTTCCTCAGTCACGACACGTCCTGCAGGCTTGTATTCATCCGTCGCCATTTCAAGGTTGGCAGCATAGCTGGACTCACTGGAGTAGGCAATGGTATCCTCACCAGATACCATCCAGCTGGTCAATTCTGTCCGAATAGCTTCCTGAACATCCTCAGGAATTTCATCAAAGCTGGCTACAGACTTGTCCAAGACAACCCAGCGGTTCAAATCCGTCCGGTCTGGCGTAATGGCCATGAATTCCTGACTGTCCTTGCCCCCCATAGCACCGCCATCACCGATAATGGCTTTGAAATCTAGCTCGCTGCGGGTAAAGATTTTTTCATAGGCAGACTTGTATTCATCATAAGCCGCATCCAAGCTGTCATAGTTAGCGTGGAAACTGTAGGCATCTTTCATGATAAACTCACGCGTCCGCAAGAGTCCGTTACGAGGACGCTTTTCATCGCGGTATTTAGGCTGAATCTGATAGAGATTGAGCGGCAGCTGTTTATAGGATTTAACCGAATCACGGACGATAGCTGTAAAGGTTTCCTCGTGGGTTGGCCCTAGGATAAAGTCTGATTTCTCACGATTTTTCAGTTTGTAGAGGTCTTCACCGTAGGTCTCATAACGGCCAGACTCGCGCCAGAGGTCTGCACTGAGCAGGGCTGGCGCCAGCATCTCTACTGCACCAATCTTGTCAAACTCTTCTCGCATGATTTTTTTTGCTTTTTCAATCACACGATTAGCCAGCGGCAGATAAGAATAAACTCCGGCTGAAACCTGACGGACATAGCCAGCCCGTAGCATGAGAGCGTGGCTGATAACTTGAGCATCGCTAGGCATCTCACGCAGAGTTGGAATTAACATTTTACTTTGTTTCATAAAAACAAAACTCCTTGACTTTCATTGAATAATTTCTTTTTCATAGCTCTATGAGCTTCGGGCTCTTAGAAGAATAATTTCATAATATCGTTCCAGGTAACGGCAATCATTAGGATGACCATAATAGCCACTCCAGACAGAGTGATATAGGTCTCAGTTTCTCTTTTCAGAGGTTTTCTGCGGATAGCCTCCAGAATATTGAGGACGATTTTTCCGCCGTCCAAGGCTGGAATGGGAATCAGGTTGAAAATACCGATATTGAGCGACAGCATGGCCAAAAGACTAAGGACTGCTGGCAAACCTTGCTCGGCTGCCTGGCTACTGAAATTGTAAATAGCGACCGGACCGCCCAGCTTATTGATATTGAAGTTGAAGATGATATCTTTCAGAGCTGACAAAATGCGAACCGTGGTAGACCAAGCTGCAGTAAAGCCGCCAATGACCTTGTCCCAAAAGCCTGTCTTGACTGTTGGGGATACACCCAGAAGATAGCGATTGCCGTCTTTTTTAGGCTGTACGGTAATCTCTTTCGTTTCGCTGCCGTGTTTGTAGGTAACAGACAAGGTCGGCGCTTCCTTGCTCTTGGCTGTGATTTTCGCCAGAGCGCTGGTTAGATCCGCCCAGTTGCTAATCTTATAGTCATTAATTTTAAGGATTTGGTCCTTATTTTGAACCCCAGCAGCTGCTATAGCACTACCATCCATGACTTGAAAATGATTGCTGTTCTCATCACGAACGCCGCCCTGAACAAAGGCTAGTAGCATAAATACCAGCACGCTCAGGATGAAGTTATTCATAGGCCCAGCAAAGTTGGTAATGAGACGACCCCAGATACTAGCATTCTGATACTGAACATCCAGCGGTGCAATCCGCACCTCAGTGCCGTCTTCTTCAACAATCGTTGCATCATGATCTACTGCATAAGTCTTGAGCTCGTCAAGGACTAGACCTGTGATTTCCAGCTTTTCCTCAAAGTCAAAGCCAGTCACATTCATGGGCAGAGCTGTCTGGTCAACCTTTTTGCCAGAGAGATTGATGCGAACCACCTTGCCCTCTGCATCCAAGGTCAGACTAGCCGGTGTCCCCACCTTAATGTCAGTGGAATCTTCCCCCCAGCCGGCCATGCGCACATAGCCCCCCAAGGGTAAAATCCGAATCGTATAGGCCGTCCCATCCTTGCCAATATGGGAGAAAATCTTGGGTCCCATACCGATAGCGAACTCTCTGACCAAAATGCCGGACTTCTTCGCAAAGTAGAAGTGTCCGAACTCATGGACCACCACAATGATCCCAAAAATAATAATAAAGGTTATAAACTGCATGGACTTCTATATTTTACCTTTCCTAGAAATCATATTTTTTCTTTAAATCAAAGAAGGAGCAGAAAACGGCCAAATACCGAGCTTTCCGCCCCTGCATAGCTGACACTTTTGAAAATAGGTTACAAGCTCAACTCAAAATTTTGAGCTCTAAATCCTAGTTCCTTCTCAGATTGTGCGGTCTTTGGACAAACCTACCGTCCCTTACTTTCAGCTATGCTCGACTGTCTTAGAACAAGCCGAAAAAATGCATCAGCGGAAAGACGAAGAGAAGGCTGTCAAAGCGATCCAAGACACCGCCGTGACCAGGAATGAATTTACCAGAATCCTTGACCCCGAAATGGCGCTTGATTGAGCTTTCGACCAAATCACCCAGCTGGCCTGCAATACTAAAGAGCACTGCCAGAATCAAAAAGACGAGGGCATTATAAGTAGCGTACACTTGCGGTCGAACCAACATAAAGATTCCAGTCACTAGAACAGCTGATAGAATGCCGCCTAGGCTTCCTTCAATAGTCTTATTAGGAGAAACTCTCGGCGCCAGCTTTCTTTTACCAAAACGCACTCCGGCCAGATAAGCTCCACTGTCAGTGGCCCAGACGATAAAGAGAGCTAGCAGGACCTTGTCAATATTCATCAAGCGGGCATCAATCAAGGCATTAAAGCCAAGACCGACATAAAAACTCGCTGTAATCGGATAAGCCGCATCTTCAAAAGTGTAGTTGGAACCTAGGACAGTCGAGATCAGCAGAAGGAAGACGACCAAGCCATAGGCCACGACATTGCCATCCACTGGCAGAAACTTCAGATAGTTCTCCAAGGGCAGGGTCAGGACAAAGGCTGCCAGCATGGCCAAGACACCTTCGATGGTCGCTGTTGGCAGGCCTTTCATTTGGAGAAATTCATGCACCGCCAGCATAGCCAACAGCCCTACAAAAATCTGAAAGATAACTCCTCCAGTCAATACCAGAGGAATAAAAATAGCAAGAGCGATTCCTCCAAAGATTAGACGTTTTTGTAAATTTTTACTCATACTTTTTTACTTTCTCCCTTAAACACCGCCAAAACGTCGATTCCGACGGCTGTATTCTGCAATTGCAGCCTTCAAAGCCTTCTCATCAAAGTCAGGCCAGAGAACATCCGTAAAATACAGCTCACTGTAGGCTGACTGCCAAGGCAGAAAATTGCTGAGACGCAGCTCTCCACTGGTCCGAATCACCAGATCCGGATCGCGCAGCATCTTAGGCAAATTGCTGGTATAGAGGTAGTTGCCAATGACTTCCTCAGTAATGTCGCCAGGACTGAGTTTGGCATCCAGAACATCCTGAGCAATCTCTTTAACAGCCTGATTGATCTCATATCGACCACCGTAGTTTAGGGCAAAGTTGAGAATCAAACCTGTATTGAGCTTGGTCAGACTTTCAGCCTTTTCCATAGCTTCAAATGTCGGCTTAGGAAGCTTAGCCGTATCACCAATCATCTGGATTTTTACATTGTTCTTGTGCAGCTCCGGCACATAGCGGTCGTAAAATTCAACCGGCAGATTCATGATAAAGGAAACTTCCTTTTCCGGCCGAGACCAATTTTCCGTTGAAAAGGCATAGACAGTCAAGACCTGAACACCCATTTCCTTGGCAGCAATCGTCACCTTTTGCAGGGTTTCCATGCCAGCCTTATGGCCGAACACGCGCGGCTGCATCCTTTTTTTTGCCCAACGGCCATTGCCGTCCATAATGACAGCAATGTGTTTTGGAACATTCAGCGGTGCGTTCAGCTTTTCTTTTTTCTTAAAACTAAACATACTTTTTATCCTATTTAAAGTTTTGTCAGTTCATTATATCATAAATCCTTGGAATGTGGGCAATTCATCCGCTTTTTCAAACCCGAGGATATAAAATAAGGACAGAATGTCAACCAGAGAATCCAAACTCACCCAGCCTGTCCAAACTGCGAGGCGAATAGGCTTGAAACTAGACACCTCCTAGCCACATGAGTCAAAACAAAAAAAACAGCCCGCAAGCTGTTTATTTCTTTACTCTTCAATCGCTGATTCTTCCTCGGGAACATCAACACTTCCTTCACCGCCAGCAATAGCGGGAGTGCCCTCAGTCAATGGCAGTACAGTTTTAATAGCTGTCAGTTCAAAGGTCAGGTAAACACCGTCCACATCCAGAACAACTGTTTTCTTGTCTGTGTCCACTTCATCTACTGTTCCGTATAAACCGCCAATGGTAATGACTTCATAACCCTTTTGCAGCTTGTTAAGACTTTCCATACGCTGCTGAGCCTGTTTCTTTTGAGTACGCATTTGGAAATAGGTCATCCCTACCAGTACAACCGCAAATACAATAAGCATAGTTGGATTCATATCTTTTCTCCTTCGAATGTCATATATGAACTACTATAGCAGATTTCCCTTATTTTTACAAGACGATTCTGACTTTTCAAGCAAAGTCCGTCTCAAGTCGGATGAAGCATGATTAACCTAACGACATTTTTTTAAAAGCAAAAATCAGGGTGACCGGCACCCTGATTTTATGTCTTTTTATTTAAGATTTTTAACAACTTTTGCTACGTGTTCAACTGTAAAGCCGTATTCTTCCAGCACCTTACCTGCTGGAGCAGATGCACCAAACTGGTCGATTCCGATAACTGCACCGTCCAGACCGACATACTTGTACCAAGGCTGGCTAGCTGCCATCTCAATCGCTACACGGCGACGAACTGCATTTGGCAGAATTTCTTCTTTGTAGGCTGCATCTTGAGCATCAAAAAGCTCTGTTGATGGCACGCTAACCACGCGGATTTTAGCACCTTCTGCTGCAAGTGCTTTAGCAGCTGCAACAGCCAAATTAACCTCAGAACCAGAAGCCAGCAAGATGGTATCGAAATCTGCTCCTGTTTCGTAGACCACATAAGCACCTTTAGCTACCTTGTCAAAGTTTGTTCCTTCTTCAACTGTTAGATTTTGACGGGTCAAGACCAGAGCAGTCGGAGTGGATTGGCTCTTAAGGGCCAAGTACCAAGCTGCCTGAGTTTCACGCGCATCTGCTGGGCGGAAAACAGTCAGGTTTGGAATGGCACGCAGACCAGCCAAGTGCTCAATCGGCTCATGAGTTGGGCCATCTTCACCAACTGCAATAGAATCGTGTGTGAAGACATAAGTCACTGGCAAACCTTGAAGGGCAGACAAACGGACAGCTGCCTTGACATAGTCTGAGAAGACGAAGAAGGTACCACCGTAAACGCGAAGACCACCATGAAGTGCCATACCGTTTAGAATTGTTCCCATAGCAAACTCGCGCACACCAAATTGGATATTGCGGTTGAGACGGTGGGCATCATCCTGCAAGCCGTCTTCCTTGATGTAGGTCATATTGGAGTGAGCCAAGTCAGCAGAACCGCCGAGGAAAGTCGGAAGCACCTTAGCTGCTGCATTGAGGGCATCCTGACTAGAATTACGAGTCGCTTGAGAGAAGCCATTTTCAAGTACTGGGAAATCTTCTGGTTTGATTTCTACTGGATCTTGACCAGCGATGATAGCTGTTACTTCTGCCGCCAATTCTGGATGGGCTTGCTTGTAGTCCTCTACTAGCTGTTTCCAAGCATCGTAAGCTGCTGCACCACGCTCCGCCACATTTTGACGGTAGTCAGCATAGACTTCCTCAGGAATCTCAAATGGCGCATAGTCCCAGCCCAAGGCTTTACGAGTAGCTTCTGCTTCTTCTGCTCCAAGAGGCGCACCGTGAACTGCATTAGTTCCTTGCTTGTTTGGAGAACCGTAACCGATAACGGTCTTAACTTCAATCAAAGATGGTTTGCCGGAAGCCTTAGCTTCATTGATGGCTGCATCAATCGCTGCAAGGTCTGTTCCGTCTTCCACCAAGGCAGTATGCCAACCGTAGGCTTTATAGCGGGCACGAACATCTTCTGTAAAGGAATCCTTAGTCTCTCCATCTAGGTTGATATCATTTGAATCATAGAGAACAACCAACTTGTCCAGCTTTTGCAGGCCAGCATAAGAAGCAGCTTCAGCTGAAACACCCTCCATCAAATCACCATCACCACAGATGACATAAGTGTAATGGTCGAAAATTGGGTAGCCTTCACGGTTATACTTAGCAGCCAAGAAACGCTCTGCCTGAGCAAATCCAGTAGCTGTAGAAATACCCTGTCCCAGTGGGCCAGTAGTGGCATCCACACCAGCTGTGTGCCCAAACTCTGGGTGACCTGGTGTCTTAGAGCCCCATTGGCGGAAGTTTTTGATTTCGTCCATGCTGACATCTTTAAAGCCAGACAGATGAAGCAGGGCATAAAGCAGCATAGAGCCATGTCCTGCAGATAGGACGAAGCGATCGCGGTTAATCCAGTTTGGCTCTTCTGGATTGATACGAAGTTGTTTAGTAAACAAGTCGTAAGCCATCGGCGCAGCGCCCATGACTACACCAGGGTGACCTGACTTAGACTTTTCAATCGCGTCAATCCCTAAAAAGCGAATGGCATTAACTGATAATTGTGACATTGGATTCTCCTTATTTTTACTAAAATCTGTCCTGACATCAGAACAGGATAAACAATGGTCGTAGAAACGATAAAAATTGTCTCATATCTATTATAAGAAAATTATCCCTATATCGCAAGATAGGGATAATCTCATCTTTTTATAGATTTATTATAAATCTTGAAAGCGGTAACAAAAAGACCAAGAATTACACAGGTGACTGTTCACTCTTGGACTGTCAAAAAAATCTGCCCATAAGGACAGAAAAAAAGTAAGAAAGTGAGCATCGCTGCTCCTAAATTCGACTGCGCATGTGGCTTGTCTCATGAAGTTTTTGCGGAACCTAGTTTTCGCTAACGCTCAAACTGCATCTATGCCTCTAAGCTCTTATTGACTCTATGAGCCAGCAATCGCTAAAAAATTAGCGGAACGTAGACTTCGCTTACGCTCAGTCTGCATCAATGCCTCTAAATTCGACTGCGCCCACGGCTTGTCTCATTAAGAGGCATAGAAAAACCCATCTATCCAAATGGTTAGCTGGGTTAGGGTTGAGCTACATCATAGTTTTAGACTATCCTGCGGCCTTTTGATGAATGGTGATGCCGTATTTTTCATGGTTTTCTTCATACCAATTAATTAAGGCCATCGCAGTTTGATAAGTAATGTTCTTAATCTTACTGGTCCCTTTAGTTAAGGTCAGGATACTCATCTTGCTGATGTTTGCATCCGTCGCAATTCGATAACTAGTTAAGGTTCCATTAACTAACAACTGAACAACAGCCTCGACTTTCCTATAGTCAGGCATGGTTGTAATATCCAACTTTTTCATAATTAAATCCTCTCCTAAAATTTAATTTACTAATCCATTATACACTTTTTTCTGACATTTACATATATAAAAACTTGAAAATGTACAAAAAAATTAGAACATAACTCATTAAAATGTCAACTTTTCCCACTTTTATAGACTTATGAGAGCCTTTTGCCTCTATTAAGATAGAAAAAAAGAATTAATATTATCTTCTTTTCTTACTTTGTTAGCTCGCCTTTCCATACTCCTGTTTTTTCCTCCATTTTCGTATAGCTAGACCAACTGTTAAATAAAGAATAGTCGGAATCATCCCCACTGAAAGCGAGAAGATGAAAGCCTGATTTTTTTCTACTGAGACAAATCCTAGTAATAGTAAAGGATTTATAACCGCATCCTCCATAGTGTGCATAATAACTAGAGGCCAAACAGACTTGGTAATTCTAAAAATCTCTGTATACATGACCGTCCAACATGCAACAGTTATCATCCCGATAAGGAAGAATGTAAACCTTCCAACCGGCAAGGTATTTTGGATTTCTCTCTCAGATAGAAACTTCATAATGTAAGGCAGATGCCAAATCCACCAGATAAAGCCAACAAGTAGATATAGTTTTAAGTCGGATAATTTTAATTTGATTAATTGATTGGTAAGATATGCCCTCCAAACAGATTCTTCAAAAATATTTTTTATGAATTGAGTTCCTATCTGTGTTAACAAGATTCCAAGATAGGCCGTGAACTCAACCTTCACATCTGTCACTCTGATGCCTTGTGTCATCAATCCCAAGAATATCACTATCATCGTAACAAGAGGGTAGACTAAAAAACTAACAAGGTATAATTTTTTGTTATTATTAAAATTAATGGAAAAACCTGCCTCTTTCCAGCCGTCTCCGCCAAAGCTTCGAAGAAAGATGGTACAGATTAAGGGAGTTACCAGCCAAATCAGCATCCCTAAAGAGCCGCTTCCTATCTCTGTTCCGATATTTTCGTAATGAGCTTGGCCGGTTACTTTATCAACAACATAACCAATCCAACCACATAGGGTGCTGAAGAATGCAAAGATAATGATATTGCGCTTAATTGTAGTTATGGACTGTTTCATAGCAGTCTCCTTTTGTCAAAAAATTATTCATCACTCTTGTTTTAAATCCTTCTGTCTCTTGACACCGGCCTCAATAGCCCGAAAAATGGTAGGGTAGGGACGTTTTTTTGTCTGGTTGAAGGTACCTGTGACAAAGACATCCTTTTCTGGACAATAAAAGGCGAAACTTCCTGTTATCCCACTATGGCCGCGAATTTCATGCGCGCCACCGAAAAAAAGAGACATGAAGGAGCTGATTGTCAGCTGCATCATACCGCTGCCATACTTGAGAGGGCGGAATTGAATAGGGCGAAAAGCCGGCTGCTGAATATGGGACTTTGCAAACAATCTGCCAGTAAAGAAAGCACGGATAAAGGTCATTAACTCCCTGTTAGTCGCCACAATACCGCCTTGGTAGACTTGACTGGAAAGATAGGCTTGAAAAGCTATAGACTGCTGGCCATTGTATAGGGGAGCAAGTTTCTCATGGCCTGTCGCCCAATGGGTCTGACTAAGCTGAAGCGGCTGGCAAATGATGTGTTCTAAGAGTTGCTCAGCAGTCTGCCCGGTCACTGTTTCAGCCATTTTTCCTAAGAGCATAGCATTGATATCAGCGTAGTAGGCTTTATCTCCATCCAGACATGATCTAGCTGGCAATTCTGCCAAGATTCCCAGCGCTTCCTCAAAAGCTACCCGCCGATCGGCTTTGTACAAGTCTTCTATCAAAATCTTTCCACTAGTTTGACGGTCCATTTCATAATTCGGAAAGCCAGATATTTGATCCAGCAGATGCCGTACAGTGACCTGCTCAGCTTGAGGCAAATGCTTGGTCACTTCTGGCGGTAAAATATCCGTCAAGCTTGTATCATAGGTCAGCTTTCCTTGGTCAATCAGCTGAAAAACAATCGCATCAGTATATAACTTGGAAATACTGGCAATGGCAAAAGGCGTGTCACTCGTCATCTGTCCCTTGTTTTCTTCCAAATAGAGTTGTTCCCCCTGATAGGCTAATATACTGGCTTCATAAAGTTGCCTGCTTTTTAGAAAAGTTGTCATTGCTGCCTTCCTCCAAATTGTCTAAATTTTTCCTTGAAAATCCTACAGCATGCGAGCCTAATCTCTTATTTAAGAAAAGCTAGGTTGATTCGAGTCATTGACTGCTTCGGCAATATCAAAACTTTGTTTCATTTTACCGATACTTCTTAATCAATTCTGGCTTTTCATCAGCATCAGATTCCAATTTTTATATACCTAATAGCAACATTTCTTTTAGGTGTTGTCAAGAAGGATTAAGTTGAGATTTTGGGATAAATGCTAATTAATTTCCAGAAAGGGGATTTATTTGGAATTCCTACTCAACAAAAAAAGACCTACCTTCATCTAAGAAGGAGGTCTTTAAAAACTTAATTAACTTAGTAAGATTTATTCTGCCTGCTTGTCTTCTTCAGATGCGGCAGCGCCTTTTTCCCGGATAACCAAGACACCATCTTCCAAATCGGCCGTCAAGTGCTTAGCATCTAGATTATCCAAGTGGAAGTCAGTCACCTTGTCACGAATTTGCTGCTCGATGACACGACGGAGCGGACGAACACCCATGACTTGGTCATAACCAGCATCGCGCAGGAATTCCTTAGCTGCATCAGATACAGCCAGATCAATTTCTTTCTTGCTCAAGGTTTGATTTACTTCGATCAGCATGAGATTCACAATCTCCATCAAATCTTCTTTCTTGAGATGAGAGAACTCAATAACCGCGTTAAAACGATTGAGAAACTCTGGACGGAAATAAGCTTTGAGTCGATCCATCAGATCAGGCTTTTCTGCATCCTCTTCCAAGCCTGCTTCATAGCCAAAGCCAGCATTGGAAGTCGCAATGATAACCGTGTTCTTGAAGTTGACTGTATTCCCTTGACCGTCCGTCAAACGACCGTCATCCAGAACTTGAAGGAGAAGGGTAATCACCTGTGGATCCGCCTTTTCAATCTCATCCAAGAGGATGATAGAGTAAGGATTGCGGCGCACACGCTCGGTCAAGGTATTGCTGTTATCATCATAGCCGACATAGCCCGCAGTGGTACCAATCAACTTGGAAACGGCAGTCCGGTCGGAGTATTCTGACATATCCAGACGGATGATGGCTTCCTTGGTACCGAACATATCCAAAGCTAATTGCTTAGCCAGCTCAGTCTTGCCGACACCTGTCGGACCAACAAAGAGGAAGCTTCCGATTGGACGGTTGCCTTCATCAAAGCCTGCACGGTTACGGCGGATAGCCCTAGCCACAGCTTCTACAGCCTTGTCTTGACCAATAACCTTGGCTTTGAGACGGTCATTCATGCCCTTGAGGCGCTCAATGTCGCTGGCACCCATCTGTGAGACAGGCACTCCTGTCATCCGCTCAACAGACTCTGCTACATCGTTGACCGTAGCAGTCACCTTCATATCCTCGGTGTGGTTTTGAATTTTCTTTTCCAGCTCTTCAATGCGGGTCTTGGCATTCAGAGCTGCTTCATAATCTTCTTTTTCAACAGCTGCTTCCTGCTTGTCTTTTTGCTCAGCAATCTCATGTTCAACCGCATGAACATCGGTTACTGGATGTTGGGCTGCCAAATGAGCAGCAGTCACATCGACTAGGTCAATGGCCTTGTCTGGCAAGCTCCGCTGTGGAATATACTGAACAGAGTAGTCCACAGCCGCTTTCAGCACTTCATCCGGCAGGATGACATTGTGGTGCTTTTCATACAGGTCCCGAATGCCTCGAAGAATCTGATAAGTATCCTCAGCAGACGGTGCATTGACCTTGACTTCATTGAACCGGCGAGCCAGAGCTGCATTTTTGAGAATGGTGTTACGGTACTCGTCCTGAGTAGTTGCCCCGATAACGGTCAACTCTCCACGAGAAAGTGCTGGTTTGAGAATATCCGCTAGTCCCTTAGAACCGCTGTCTCCACCGATAGATCCTGCTCCTAGGATTTGATGGATTTCATCAAAGAAGAGGATAATGTTGCCGGCTTCCTTAACTTCATTGACTAAGTTTTGAATATTTTCTTCAAAGCTACCGCGATATTGAGTACCAGCTTCCAGACCAGAAATATCAACAGAGATAATTTCCTTGTTCTTGATGGCCGCTGGCACGTCACCATTGACGATAGCCTGAGCCAATCCTTCTACGACAGCTGTCTTACCAACTCCGGCATCTCCAACCAATACAGGATTATTCTTAGTCCGGCGGGAAAGGATTTCGGCAGTTTCTTGGATTTCCTTATTGCGCCCAATGACTGGATCTAACTTACCATCACGCGCTTCCTGAGTCAGATTACGACCCAGCTTGGCCAAGATGCCATCCTGCTTAGGTCCATGACCAGCAGTTTGGCTAGTCTGCTCACCCGCTCCTTGACCAGGGAGCTTGCCAGTAGCCCGGTACTGAGCAAACTCTTCCGGTGTGACCTCTCTACCATTAATCAAGTAGCGCCGGTGTTCGCTGTTGTAGCCGCCCATGCGCCCCATGAGTTGGTTGAAAAGGTCGTCCATATTGTTAAAATTGTTGTAGTTGTTGTTCATAGCATTGCCTCACTTTTCTTCATTTTTCGCTTTACATAATTTTTATTTTTACCAAAATTTCAGATAAGAAATCTCTTCCTTATCCACTATAAATATTCATTTGGGAGATCTTCTCCAATCTATTATTTTACATAACTTATTCGATTCCCAAAAATCAAGACTGAGTCAGTCTCTACTTTTATGAGTGAATCAAATCTCTTTCAGACGAAGATAATTTTACATAATTTATAATCCTCCCAAAAATAATTGCCTTCCGGCTGTATTCATACCTTCTGATTAAATTTACGTAAACTTTTTTGTTTACAGTTGTAATTTTATCATGACAGAATTTATTTGTCAATAGATTTTACATAATTTTTTAAAATAAATTTACGAATGTAATCGAAATTGTCGTTTAGGTCCTTTTCTTTCCTATAAAAAAAGCCCTGCAAGTTAGAGTCATGCAGAGCCTTATTTGTTTCAGCAGAATTTTTTCGTTCTTAGAAGAGTTCTTTATAAAATGCAATCGTTTCTTCTAGAGTTGGCATGAATGGATTGCCTGGCGCACAAGCATCAATCAAAGCGTTTCTAGATAGGTAGTCAAAGTCAAAGTCTTTTTCTTCGATACCAAGTTCAGTGAGTTTCTTCGGAATACCAACCGTTTCAGACAGTTTTTCGATTTCAGAAATAGCATAACTAGCGCATTCTTCGTCAGTCTTGCCTTCGATTTGCAGACCAAGAGCTTTGGCAACATTGCGGAAAGCTTCTGGTACCCGTTTAGCATTTTCACGCTCTACAACTGGCAGGAGCATGGCACAGCAGACACCGTGCGGCAGATTGTAAACTGCCCCAAGCTGGTGAGCCATAGAGTGAACATAACCTAGACCAGCATTGTTAAAGGACATACCGCCAAGGAAGATGGCATTCACCATGCCTTCACGCGCTTCAATATCATGGCCATTTGCAACCGCACGAGGAAGGTATTCCTTGATAAGTTCAATAGCTCCGATAGATAATTTCTTGGTTACACCGTAGGCTCCTGGTGTGACGAGAGCTTCGACCGCGTGAGTCAAAGCATCCATCCCTGTTGCTGCTGTGAGGGCAGCTGGTTTGGATACCATGAGTTCAGGGTCATTGACCGAGATCAGGGCCAAGCTATTCTTGTCCACCATAACCATCTTAACCTTGCGTTCCTCATCTGTGATGACATAGTTAATGGTAATTTCAGCTGAAGTCCCCGCTGTAGTATTGATAGCCACCACCGGCAGACCTTTCTTAGCAGACTTGTGCAAACCTTCGTAGTCTTGTGGTTTGCCACCATTTGTCGCAATAACTGAAATACAGCTAGCCGCATCCTGCGGTGAACCTCCGCCAACACTGATGATGAAGTCACAGTTGTGTTCTTTTAGAGCACCCACACCATCCATGACGTTCTTACAAGTTGGGTTTGGCTCAACATCGCTGAAGACCACATACTGGATGCCTTCCACATCTAGTGGTGCTAGGATTTGGGGCAGGATATCACTGCCTTTGATAAATTTATCCGTCACTAGCAAGGCCTTGCTATAACCCAGCTCCTTAACATAAGGCCCAACTTCCTTGACAACACCTTTGCCAATAAGATTGACAGCGGGTACGTAAAATGTAGACATATATTTTCTCCTTTTAATTTATGTTGTTAATATAACGATACTGCAAAATTTTGCTTTTTGCAAGATTTTTGTGATTTTTTTAACAAGTTAATTGATAAAAAAAGCAAAGAAAGTCCCAGATAAGGATGAGGAACAAGGGCATTCCTTTCCAGAAGCAACCTTGTCCACCTCTTACCTGTTTTTTCATTAGCTGGCAATGACACCTTTTTTCAAAATGATATTGCCGTATAGAGCTCCTTCGCCCGTTTGGATGATCAAATAAGCTTTTTCCGCCTGTTCATAGAAAGCAAAGCGTTCAAATTCTTTGATGGCTGTACCTGGATAGTGCTCTTCTAACAAAGCCTTGTAGTCATCCCAGATGACTGGTACGGTTGGATCTCCCGGCACTACCTGCATAAGACCTGCTTGGTAGTCGCTATAAGTATCCAAGGGCAGCACAGTCAAGATAGCATCCAGCAGCGCTGGAACTCCGTGCCCGTCACAGCGAACAACCCGCTGACCAATCCGATGGGCAGGGAAGTTTGCATCGGCAATGACCACTTCGTCTCCATGCCCCATCTCCATCAGATACTTGACCAATTCTGGACTTAAAATAGTTGGAATATGCTTTAACATCTAGCTTCCTACTTTCATACTTGCTTGAAATTCTTGATAGGATTGAGCCAAGTCTGAGCCTTCTTGAGGCTGGTATTGCTTGGTCTTTTCTGAATCCTTGATGAGCTTTTGGGCAGTCTGCCGATCTTGAATCTCACCTAAGGTCAAAAGCTGTGCCAAGATATTTCCCAAAGCACTGGCTTCAATCGGCCCTGTTAGGACTGGTTTCTGGCTTACATCAGCTGTCAGCTGGCAGAGCAGTTCATTTTGGATACCGCCGCCGACCATGTGAATCTGCTTGATTTTCTGACCGGTCAAGCTCTCAATTTGCTCCACGGTTTGACGGTAGGCAAAAGCGAGACTTTCCAAGACCACTCGGACAACCTCTCCTTTGCTTTGAGGGACAGGCTGGTTGGTCATATGACAACGCTCCTTGACCTTAGCCTCCATGTCTCCTGGGGCTGCAAAAATAGGGTCATTGGGATTGAGCCAAGAGCGATTATTCGTGACGTCTCTTGCCAGATTCACCATTTCAGCAAAGCTGATGTCCTGACCTTGCAAGCGCCAGTCCCGCTGCAGTTCTTGGATAATCCAGAGCCCTGTCGTATTCTTCAAAATCCGATAGCGACCGTCAAAGCAGCCTTCATTGGTCAGATTGGCCGCTAAACCTTCCTGGCTGGTTACAGGATTCTGAGATTCTAGACCGACTAGAGACCAAGTACCGCAAGAGATAAAGGCTGTTGGCTGCTCACTCGCATAAGGAATAGCCAGAACAGCTGCCGCTGTATCATGACCAGCCCCAGCAATGACATCAAAAGGCTCAATTTTCAGCTCTTGTGTGATCCGTGGCGACAGGCTTCTCAGGACTTTTCCTCCCTGTGTCACCTCACCAAACCACTTTTTAGGAATCCCTAGCGTCTCAAAAACGCTGTCAGACCATGTCTGAGAATTGATATTGAGCAAACCACTGCTGCTGGCAATGGTATACTCGCTGGATAAAACACCTGACAAAAGATAGTTAATCAAATCTGGCATGAAGAGCACGCGCTCTGCAACTCTTGCCAAATGGGGCTTTTCCTGCAAATCAGCGAATAGTTGCAGGACAGTGTTAATGCAGGCAGGCTGTACACCTGTCTCCTCAAAAAGCGCCTCTTTGCTGATTTTCTTATAAAAAGTTTCTTCGTATTGGCCCATACGATTGTCACGATAACAATGCGGCTGGTAGAGCAGATCTCCGTTTTGGTCTAGATAGGCATAATCCACTCCCCATGTATCAACGGATATGGATTGAATAGGAATCCCATCTGCTGAAGCTTTCTTAATCCCAATCTTGATTTCTCCAAATAAATGCAAAATATTCCAATAAAGACCGTCATTCACGTTCATCGGCTCGTTTTTGAAGCGATGAACTTCTGATAGCTGGATACTATGGCCATTGTAAATTGCTTGCATGACACGACCTGAACTAGCACCTAGGTCAATGGCCAGTAATTTCATCAATGTCATTCTCATCTCCTCCAATACACCAATCTTTACAAACAATTTTGATTATTGGTAAAGCAATGGTTTGATTTCATCAGAGTCGATGTTCTTGGCATCATACCATTTTGATCCTGTGTCTACATCTTTGACTTCTTTCCCTTGGGCCGCTTCAATAGCTAATTTTACAGATTGATAGCCGATTTGAATCGGGTCTTGCGTAACAGATCCTACAAAGAGACCATTGCGAATCGCATCTTGCTGCAAGGCACCTGAGTCAAAACCGACAGCCAAAATCTTATCTGCACCGAGCTTAGATTCCTTGAAACTGCCATTTGCGTTGATAATAGCTTTAGCTGCAAATTCATTTGAACCGTAAATAGCGACTGTATCTGATTTTTCAAGCACAGTGGATGCTTCTGTCTTACCTGCTGCATCGTCTACTTGTGCTGGTACACGAACTTCAATGATCGCTTTGGCATCTGATTCAGAGACATTGTTTTTGAATTTATCATGACCAACAACAGCCGTTTTGATGCCTTTCTTTTCTAGCAACTCAACCATCTTATCAATGAAACCGGAAGTCCGTTGTGTGATAGAAAGTGAGTTTGCTTCTTGGGAAACCACCCCGATACGAACCGGCTTGTCGCCCAATTTCTTTTCTAACAATGGGAACAAGTGTTCTGCTGCATTGGCACCAGCAGCATGGTTGTCTGTAGAGGCTGTTGCTTTGATTGCTCCGTCTGGGGCACCTGGAACCCCTGAGTCAAAACCAATCAGCGGGATATTCTTGGCTTGGGCTTGTTTAATAGCATCTAGCTCTGATTCGGTATCAAGTGCTGCTAGGGCAATCGCATCTGGATTTTTGTTAATGGCATTATTTAACTGTTCCAATTGTTCTGCGATAGCGGTTTCATTTTGAGGGCCGACAAAAGTAATCTTAGCGCCAAATTCATCTGCAGCTTGTTCAGCACCCTTATTAACGGCTTTCCAGAAATCGTGTTGGAATCCTTTGGCAATTACTTCTACCCGGTAGTCTCCACCCTTGCTATCCGCAGTTTTATTGTCTTTTTTAGAAGAAGAACAAGCAACTAGTCCAATCGCAGCAGCAGCAAGAAGTGCCGCAGTAGCAAATTTAAATGATTTTCTCATGATAAAAGCTCCTATTATGTTTTATACACTCATATATATGATAGCGAGGGCTGTACTTATTTTTTCTTATTCTTGCGAATAAAAATATCAAAGTAAACAGCGACGATAACAACGAAACCAGTAATAAAGAGTTGATAGTGGGGCTGTAGGTCGATATAAGGCAAACCAATTTTCAGGACTGACATGATGAAGACCCCGATAATGGTACCAATAACAGATCCGACACCACCAGCTAGAGAAGTTCCCCCTACTACGACACCGGCAATCGCATCCAGCTCCATACCGTTACCAGTACCTGGCAGAATCGTAGAGTAGGTGGCCGCATAAGCAACGGCAGCAAGCCCTGCTGACAGACCGCCTATGACATAGGCCATGCCTTCCCATTTGACAACATTGACCCCAGACAGACGAGTAGCTTCTTTATTGGAGCCAATCGCGAAGATATAGCGGCCAATTTTTGTCTTGTTCAATACTACCGCAGCAAGGACAGCCACAAGCACCAGCACAATCAAGCCTGTCGGGAAATTATCCTGGGTTCGGAATAAATCTTTGTACCAACCTTCACCTGTTCCACGAAGAGGGAAGGTTACACTTTGGACGTTTGAGACAATGGAGCTCAGACCGCGGGAAATCATCATCGTACCCAGCGTCGCGATAAAAGGCGGCAAACCGAATTTTGCGACCATGATTCCATTGAGCAGGCCGAATAATCCTCCAATGACTAGAATGGCCAGCAAAGACAGCCAGAGCGGCCAGCCCATCTTGGTGTGAAGGACACCCCCGATAATAGCCGAGCACATCATCACCGTACCAATAGAGAGGTCAATACCACCTGTAATGATGACAAATGTGACCCCAATGGCAAGGAAACCAATATAATATGACGCATCTAAGATACTGACTACCGTATCAAACGAACGAAATGATTCGCTGGAGATGGCAAAGAAGGCAAAGATTACCACCAAGGCAATCAAGGCAATCAGCTTTTGTAAACCAACTGTTTTTTCTAATTTCATCCATAAGGATTGTTTCTCTTCCATACGTAAACACCTCTGTTTTCACTTTTAACGGTCAGTCGCTAGCGCCAAGATTCTCTCTTGTGTTGCTTGGCTAATATCCAGCTCACCCGTTTTTCTACCTTCACACATGACTACGATTCGATCGCTCATCCGTAAGATTTCTGTCAGTTCTGACGAAATCATGATAATGGATTTGCCTTGAGCAACCAGATCATTCATCAGTGTGTATATTTCACTTTTTGCTCCGACATCAATCCCTCGTGTCGGCTCATCAAAGATTAAAATATCACTATTTTGTTCCAGCCATTTGGCAATGACCACTTTCTGCTGGTTTCCTCCTGAAAGATTGCGAACTAGCTGTTTGGATGACGGTGTCTTGGTATGTAAAGATTGAACAAACTGATCACTTGCCTTGACAATAGCACCATCATCAATCAAGCCAGCCTTGATATACTTATCAAGATTGGTTATGACCGTATTGTTGGCAATAGTCATGTCCACGATACAGCCAAAGCGCTTGCGGTCTTCAGATAAGTAACCAATCCCTTCCCGGATGGCATCTTGGGGAGAATTGATGCTTACTTCTTTCCCATTTATGAAAATGGAACCGCTTTCTTTTTTGTCTGCACCAAACAGCAAACGGGCAACTTCTGTCCGACCGGCTCCCATCAATCCTGAGAAACCTAGAATTTCACCCTTATGAAGTTTGAAACTCACATCTTTAACGGCTGTTCCTGCACAGAGGTTTTTCACCTCCAGCACTACAGGAGCATCTTCTGCTACTGTTGACGCAGCCTTAGGATCTTCATAAATCGTCCGTCCAACCATCATGGAGATGATTTCATCCTTGGTGGTGTCTTTGGTATTGACCGTGCCTACATACTCACCGTCCCGCATAACAGTCACGCGGTCTGTGATTCGGGCAATCTCATCCATCCGGTGGGAGATGTAGATAATACCGACACCTTTTGCACGCAGGTCGTCAATGATGACAAAGAGCTCATTGATTTCCGATTCAGTCAGAGCTGCTGTCGGTTCGTCAAAGACAATCACCTTGGCATCCATTGAGAGGGCCTTGGCAATTTCGACCATTTGTTGTTTCCCAACTGTCAGATTTCCTACTTTTTCAGTTGGGTTGATGTCTAGTTTTAAGAGACTAAAGAGTTCTTTTGCTTTTTTAATACTGGATGCATCGTTAATGAAGAAGCTGCCTTGGACTTCTTCCCGTCCAATAAAGATATTTTGAGCCACTGTTAGATGGTTCATCATATTCAATTCTTGGTGAACGATAACGATTCCTGCATCCATTGCTTCCTTGGGCTTGGAATAGACCACCTCTTCTTGATTGTAATGAATAGTACCCTCATTTGCTCCGTAGATACCAGTCAAGACCTTCATCAAAGTGGATTTACCAGCCCCATTTTCACCCATTAGAGCATGCACTTCACCAGCCCGCAAGTCAAAATTGACTCCCTTTAAGGCTCGGACTGGACCGAAGCTTTTAACAATGCCCTTCATTTCTAATATGACAGGATGATCCATGCTACTCACCTACCTGTTCCAGTTTTGCAATTCTTGCTTTTAAATCTTCGATTTCTTCTATTTGATTGAGAAATACGGCGGCTAATTCGAGTAATAAATGGCTATTCATAAAATGGTCCTGAGCATGGACCGCCAGCAGACTTGGAGGATTGGCTTTGCCACTCAGTTCAGACTGGATAAGGCTGGTCTGTAAGTTGTGAGCCTCCACGCTGAGTTTTCTCGCTTGTTCCAACTCAGTATTTGCTTCTTCCTTCTGACCTGACTGAGCCAACTCCAAACTCTGCATGACTTGCGCAGTCACTTTACTACTCTTGATAATCAGTCGCATCAGCTCTTGGCTTGAGCCTTTGTCTTGTCCTGCCATAGGCCTAGTCCATCAATACTTCAGCCTGACGAAGCACTTCTTCGCCTCTCATCAACTCGAAATCTTCATCACTAATGACTGCGACCGGCACCTGTAGGCTTGCTTTAGCCTTTTCTTCTAAATAGGCTAATTGCGGACTGAGCAATAAGACATCGATATTCTTCAAGTTATTCATACCCGTAATCCCAATGGAATAAAAGGAATAATCCAATTGGTCACGATGAATAACTTCATTGATTCGCTCTACCAACATGCTGGTTGTTAAGCCACCTACGCAGGCTAGAATAATTGTCTTGGTCATCTAAGCTACTCTCTTTCTATTGGGTAGGCTGCGTGCCTAGAAAGAGGCACGCCCACCCAAAATCTTTATTTATGAATTGGCCCTAATAATTGGCAAGCACGGTAGTCGGCTGATTCCAAATCTTCTGTGCCAAACAGTGACCAGTTCTTGGGACGGAAGATGTCTTCCTCCGGTACATTGTGCATATTGACTGGGATACGCAGCATAGAAGCCAGCGTAATCAAATCCGCTCCGATATGGCCATAGGTAATGGCACCGTGGTTTGCTCCCCAGTTGTTCATAACATCATAGACAGACTTGAAGGCACCTTTTCCTGTCAAACGCGGTGCAAACCAAGTAGTTGGCCAGCCTGGATCTGTCCGATTATCCAAGGTATGATGCACTTCCTCTGGCAATTCCAAAGTATAACCTTCAGCGATTTGTAAGACTGGACCTACGCCTTTCAGGATATTCAAGCGCACCATGGTCACAGGCATATGACCCTTGGTCAAGAATCGAGTAGAGAAGCCACCACCACGGAAGTATTCGCGATTGGCTGGTGGGAAGTCTGTGTTTTCAAGCATGGCATCCACTTCACTCTGTTCCAATTCCCAGAATGGCTTGATGACTGGCTTGCCATCTCGACTGGCTTGCCCCGTTCCATCCAGGGTACAAGAACCAGAGTTAATCAAGTGCAAGAAGCCATCAGCTGCCTGGCCTTCTAACTTGTGTCCTGTCACACGTTCTACCGCTTCTGGACTCCAATAAGTCCGGACATCTGCGAAGATTTGCGGTGTATTTGTCAAGAGATAGTTAAAGAGCATAGACACACCGTTGAGCGAGTCATTTTCTGTCGCAAAAACATAAGGTTTACGGATACCATTCCAATCAAACTGAGTATTGAGGAAGGTTTCCATGAAGTCCCCGTTCGGGAAGTGGTCAGTCCATTGACGCTGACCTTGGAAGCCAGCAACCAAGGCATGATGCCCAATAGCTTCTTCCTCAAAGCCAAGCTCAGCCAAGCGAGGATTGCCTTGCATGAGGTCCCGGCCAATCATGAACATCTTGACCACAAATTCCCATTGTTTTGCTTTTTCTTCTGGAGAAAGAACCAAGTCCTCACGGTTGCGATCCACACCCTCTTTGATGTGCTCTTTGACCCAAACCATGGCCCGTTCAAACTCTTCGTGGTCATAAATGCCTCGGTCAATCCGACGAGTAAACTCCGTCATATCAACTGATTCATTGCGCATACCCAAGTATTCTTGGAAAAAGTCTGGATTGACAATGGAGCCACCGATTCCCATAGAGACGCTGCCCATGGACAAGTAAGCTGTGTCCCGCATCAATCCTGTTGCCAAAGCAGCCCGGCTATAACGCAAAATTTTCTCTTTTACATCTTCTGGAATTTCAGTGTCGCTGGCTTCCTGGACATCCCTGCCATAAATACCAAAAGCCGGAATTCCTTTTTGCGCATGTGAAGCCAGTACTGCAGCGAGATAAACAGCTCCTGGCCGTTCAGTGCCATTGAAGCCCCAGATAGCATGCGGAATATCTGGCGACATATCCATGGTTTCACTACCATAGCACCAGCAGGGTGTCACTGTGATAGTCGCGCAAACATTTGATTTTTTGAATAATTCATGTGACGCGGCTGCCTCAGGTACACGACCGATGGTAGATGGCGAAATAACACATTCAACAGGCTGACCGTCAGGATATTTCAAGGTTGAGCTAATCAAGTCAGCCACACTTTTAGCCATATTCATGGTTTGTACTTCTAGTGATTCCCGAACACCTTGGCGACGTCCGTCAATGGTTGGACGAATCCCAATACGTGGATGTTGAGTCATAATCATTTCCTCCGATGTTTCTTATTCTTTGATGCTTCCGTCACCATTATATTTACGATAACCAGGGTGACGGCCTGTGACTTTATAATTGGCCCGCATGGCAAACAAGCGTTCCAAGGTTGGACGAGAAATTTCTTCCTCCTCAACTCCCTTAGTGGAAAGCAACATGCGTCCGTGGAAGGTGGTCTTAGCAACCAGCTCCAAGGTTTCCATCCGATAGTAAGCTGTGATTACATCGCTTCCCACAGTCAAGGCGCCATGATTTTCAAGTAACATGACATCATGTTCTGGCAAGTATGGGGTGATGGCATCTGGCACTTCCATGGTAGATGGCACACCAAATGGAGTGATTGGAATGGCTCCTACTACAATGGCACTCTCGAACAAGGAATAGGTATCAAGCGGAATATGAGCCAGTGCAAAGCCAGTCGCAATTGGCGGATGCGCGTGGACGACAGCATTCACATCCTCCCGTTCTTCATAGCAGCGAATGTGCATCTTGATTTCACTGGAAGGACGATAGCCGTCCTGAGCCTCAATAATCTCCCCTTTTAGATTGAGCTTGACGAGTTTTTCAGGCGTGATAAAGCTCTTACTGATACCTGTTGGCGTTGCAATAATGGTATCTTGGTCTAGACGGACTGAGACATTGCCGTCATTAGCGGCTACCCAGCCTAATTGCCACATCTTGTGGCATACATCACATATTTGTTCGCGGATTATTTCTTCTTGATGATCCATAATCTCACTCCTTTCTGAATTCATCATAGTATTTTTTGTAAGCGCATTCAATATCTATACCTCTAATTGATAAATAGCCAACTTTTATATAACAATATAGCCAAAACTGTTCATAATCGTTCAATCTAATGGTTACTATATTGATTTTTTTTCGTTTATTGTGTTATAATGTGACCATAAATGTTCAGCTTTGTTCATCGGTGGAGGTCACTATGGTTTCTTTGGAACGAATGAGTCGAATTATAGACATTCTCAGCAAGCGAAAGATTATTGCAACCGCCCAACTTGAAGAACTTTTGTACTGTTCTACATCAACACTTCGACGGGACTTGATTGAGCTAGAAAAAGAGGGGAAAATCATCCGCTCTCATGGTGAGGTCATGCTGATTACGGCCAATAATGTAGAATATGTGTATTCTGCTCGCGCCCGTGAAGAAGAAAAAAGCAAGCAGCAAATTGCTGAAATTGCTTCAACCTTTATCACTCATAACCAATCTATCTTCATTGACAGCTCTACGACTGCAGCCATGCTCATTCCGCATTTGGCACCTTTCCAGAACCTACGTGTCATAACCAATGGTATTGAAGCAGCCCGCCAGCTAAATAACTTTGAAAACGTCACCCTCTTCTTATCAGGCGGACACATTGGCTGTGGGACCAATTCTGCGCTGGGCGATTTTGCTGCCAACTTCATCAACAATTTCCATGCAGACTTACTCTTCTTTAGCTGCCGAGGCTTAGATCGCTACGCTGCCTACGAAGCCAACCACAATCAGGCTCACATCAAGCGAGAAATGATTGCTAATAGCGATAAAGCCATTTTATTAGCTGATCACTCTAAATTTAACACCAGTCATTATTTCAAACTTTCCAACTATTCTAGTCTGGATTGCATTATCACCGACCAGCCACCAGTCGAATCCTTTCAAAATGCTGTCGGGAGCCAGTGCGAAATCCTCTGGTAAGCAACTTTTATAAAACACAAACTAGACCGAGATAAGCTTATCTCGGTCTAGTTTTTTGTCTATCTTTTTCATTATTGAGCCAAAGAATAACAGCTATCTATCAAAAATAAAAAATCTGGACATAATCCAGATTTTTAAATCATATACTCTACACTATAGCTGGCATCTGACAGAATGCGGGACAGAAACTGTTTGGTCCGCTCTTCCTTCGGACTAGAGAAGAATTCCTGAGGAGGATTTTCTTCGACGATATGACCTCCGTCCATAAAGATGACATGGTTAGCCACATCACGGGCAAAGCTCATCTCATGGGTCACAACGACCATGGTCACTCCCTCCTGAGCCAGCTGTTTCATGACGCTGAGAACTTCGCCGACCAGTTCCGGATCTAGAGCCGAAGTTGGTTCATCCAGCAGGATGACATCTGGCTTGACAGCAATGGCACGGGCAATCCCAATCCGCTGCTGCTGGCCGCCTGATAGCTGCGAAGGATAATAGTCCTTGTAGGCCAAGAGTCCCACGCGCTTCAAGGACTCTTCCGCAATCTCAAGCGCTTCTTCCCTCGGTATCTTACGAGCTATCACTAAGCCCTCTAAGATATTTTCAAGGGCAGTTTTATTGGCAAAGAGATTATAATGCTGGAAGACAAAGGCCGTCTTTCTACGAATTTCCAAAATCTCCTTTTTGCTAAGCTTAGCCAAATCATAGTCCTTACCAGACAAAGTCAGCTGGCCGCCATCCGCTTTTTCTAAGTGATTCAGACAGCGTAGAAATGTTGTTTTCCCAGAGCCTGAGGGTCCCAGAATAACCACAACGTCACCTTGATTGACCTTGAGACTGACATCTGCCAGCACCTGGTGCTCTCCAAATCGTTTGGAGATATGTTTTACTTCTAACATAATCTTTCCTTCCTAAGCAAGAGCGTAGCGCTTTTCCAAGCCCCTAAATATCCACTGAATCAAGCCACAAATAATGAGATAAATAACAAAAATCACCAAGTAAGACTCTGAATACTGGTAAGAGTGGGATGCCTCTATTTTAGCCAGGGCTGTGATATCCTTGACCGTCATGACAAATACCAGCGAGGTTCCCTTGACTAGATTGATAACCAGATTGGCCAGATTGGGCAGGGCAGAGCGCAGAGCCTGAGGAAAAACAATTCTCCGATAAGCTTGAAAATTCGTTAAACCAATCGCTTGAGCCGCCTCCAACTGACCTTTATCCACTGTCAAAATGGCAGAGCGCAGTATTTCCGACAAACTCCCTGTTGTCATCAGGCTATAAATAATGAAAGCATAGTAAAGAGGATTGAACTTAAAGACGTCTACCTGACTGCCCAGACTTTTGAATATTTGATTCAGTAAACTTGGAAAAAGACTATAGAAAAAGAGAATGAGCAAAATAGGAGGCGTTGCACGAATAAAGGCCAGATAAACCACTGAAAAAGTCCGAACACCCCGAACTTTATAAATCTGTCCCAGAGCTAGAAGCAGAGCCGGAATAAAGCTGAGCAGAATAGCCACCGCCATAATGATTAAGGTTACCGGTATGCCTTTCAACGTTACCAGAAAGGTATTTACAATATAATTCAAATCCATGCTTCACCTCTCCTTGACTGTCAGACTTTTTTCCAGAAGCTGGGAAGCCAACGAAACCACTAGGGCAATCCCCCAGTAAATCAAGGCCACCGCTGTATAGGTTTCGAGGGAATAATTTCCCAGATTCCGGCTGATGAGATTTTGTCCTGCTCCCATGACATCAACTGCCCCAATCGTATAAGCCAGCGCAGCATCCCGCATGAGATTAAGAAGGGCAGTAGTCAGATTGGGCAGGGCGATGCGAAAAGCCTGTGGCAGGACGATGCGCAGAAAAGTCTGCACCGGTGTCAAGCCAATACTGAGACCTGCCTCAGTCTGTCCCTTGGGAACAGCAAGATAAGCTGCCTTGAAGACTTCCGCAATCATAGCCGCAAAGAGCAGAATCATGGTGATGATAACAAAAACAGTCCGCGACCAATTATTGATATCCAGCCCCAGCCACCATTCTAAAAACTCTGGAATGCCATAAAAAACCAAGAAAAGTAAGACAATAGGCGGTGTACATCTAAGAATAAATATATATCCTCTAGCCAGACCAGCAAAAGATTGCTCCTCAGCAATCTGAGCCCAAGCCAACAGACCACCCAGCAAGGAGCCAATCAATGCTGTCACAAACATAATCCATAAAGTGGTCGGCAGAGCCTGCAGCAGACTAGGCAGCAGGCCAAAGACACGGGATAAGTCATACGAGACCATAATTTTCTTCTCCTTCGACAGTGATTAGATAGAATAAGCTTCTCTTAGACGGGCACTTTCAGATTGGAGCAGCCTTGCTCTCTCTTTTAAAATTCCTTCACACAGCATCAAGGTCAGCTTAGAAGCCACCAGCTCTTTATTCAGCTAGCTTCTCAGTCAGTCTTTGATTTTCCATGATCAGCAGACAACAGCCACTAATCCTTGTCCACATAAGAGAAGACATCTTCTCCGAAATACTTTTCAGATAGTTTAGCCAAGGTTCCTTCTTTTTCCAGTTCCTTAATTGCCTTCTCGTATGCCTTGGCAAACTCTTCATTTTTTTCGTTTTTATGAAGCAGGGGATAGGTCGGAATCCCCTTGTAAGGGAACCAAGTCAGTTGATCCGCATACTGATGGTAAGAACCTTCCTTGTCCGTCACTGCTTTTTCAAACGACAGCTTGATGTCAAAGAAAGCATCGTAGCGCCCTTCCAGAACCCAAGCATAAGCATCAGCTACCTTGAAGGACTCTGCTGCAGTCAAATCAATAGGAGCACCGCTATGCTTTTTGTTATACTCTTCGATAACGGCCCATTGAGCATTCTGCGGAGAGATTGGTACCAGCTTACCCTTTTCCTTGGCAAAATCATCAATGGTCTTGAATTTTTCAGCGTCTTCCTTGCGGATCGTGAAACCGATAATGCTGGCCCCGATTGGGCTTTCTGGAATGATGAACTTCTTCGCCCGCTCTTCGGTGTACCATGCTCCCTTGGTTCCAATATCATATTTCCCAGATTCCAGACCGACTAAAAGATCCTCGTCACTAGTACCAGTATATTCAAACTGATAGTCTGGCAGCTTTTCATCAATAGCCTTGAGAACAGCAACCTCATAGCCATCTGATTCTCCCTTTTCATCCACAAAGTCATAAGGAACATAGTTCTGTGTATGTGCTACTTTCAAAGTTGTGACCTTGCCAGTGCCTGATGCAGAGCTGCTCGTCTTGCTAGATGAAGCTCCTGTCAAGGTCCGACCCAAATAAGTCGCTGCTACAATAGCAATCACTGCTGCTCCACCAATAATCCATTTTTTCTTGCTCATTCTTTCGTCTCCTTCTTATGCTAACCTTGCTGCTTGGCGAACCCACTGAATCCGCTCTGCCTTAATATCACTTGGAATAGTACAGTCAGCCCCGATAATCAAAGCTTCCTTGCCAGCCTCTGCTATCAGCCGCTTGGTCTCGTCTTTAATAGCCACTTGGCTGCCCGTGTATAGCAGGCCGTCCTTGCCATTTTCAAAACCACCGAGAACAGTGCGACCGCCAAACAATTTTCGTCCCTCCGCTAGGCTGATACCTTCTGGCCCCACTGCCCAGTTGATGACTTGAGCTGGATAATCTGTGAAAAGATGAACATCGTTTCGCGCGCCTTCGTAACCGCAAATGTGCAGGATATTTACTCCGCCAGCCGCGTTGGCTGCTTCCAGCACCGACAATTCACTAGGAGCAATAAAAGTCTTATAGTCTTCAGCCGACACCCGCGCATCCTGAATGCTCTGAACGCTGAGGTAAATTCCATCCGCACCAGCTTCCTTGATAATTCGCTCTGTCAGAACCGCAATATCTTGAGCAATCACATCCAGCACCCGCTTCGTGAGTGCCGCATCCTCCGCCAGGAAATCTGCAATGATGTCATCTCCACCGGCAACCTTGCCGACCAACCATTTGAAGTAGGTCACTGGCGCAAAAATATTGTAAATAGCGACCAAATCCTCTGTAAAGCTAGCCTTAATCTTCTGAACCAGCTCCACCTGCTCACTAATCCAAGGGTGATCAGCACCTAGCGGCTCAATATCTACCAACTCCTTGATAGATTGGACTTTTTTCAAGCGCTCGTTAGGATAGGCAAAATAACCATCACTCATCAGCTTGATAAAGTCAGGCTCAACTTCTGCCAGAAAAGCCTGATGACCAGCCAGATTTTTCTCAATAATGGCCTGATTTCCAAAACCACCCAGCAACTCCTCCTCGCTGGTAAAATGATGCCAGAAACCAACTGGCACTCGGTCAACGGGCTCTCCTCTGAAAGCTTTCAGTACTAATTCTCTTTTTGAAGTCATCTTCTCTCCTTTTTCTATTATTCCTATCTAGCCAATGAGTTGTTTTTAGCTTTCTCATTGTGTTAGTCTAAAATTTAAGCAAAAATTCTAATCCGACAAGAGCAGAGCCGCGATATCATTGGGCTGCATCAATCCAGTTGACTGCTCTGGCAGTTTCTTGAGCACCTGCAAATTATCTTCTTTTTTGTCTGAAGACTGATGAGCATAAATCTGACTGATGCTCAGAAAGGTTCCTATTATCAAGAATATCAGAGCAAGAGCAGCAAGCTTTTTTTGATACCTATTCATCTATCTTCCTCCTTGAAAGAGTTGAAAATTACCCTTTATGGCTTTAGCAAGTCCGTCAGAATTGACTAGCTGCCTGACGGATCCAGTCCAGTCTTTCTATTTCGAAATCATCTGGTACTGTGCAGTCGGCCCCTAGAATCACTCCCTGGTTGCCAGCTGCAGCCAGCAGCCGCTTGGTCTCAGCCTCTAATTCTGCACGACTGCCCGTATTTAGAAGAGCTGCTCTGCCATTTTCAAAGCCGCCCAGGACAGTCTGACCGCCAAAGAGCCTGCGCCCTTCCGCTAAGCTGACTCCCTCATGATGGGTTGCCCAGTTAAAGACTTGAGCTGGATAGTCTTTGAACAGCTCCAAATCATTGCTGGCCCCTTCAAAGCCGCAGATGTGGAGAATATTCTGACCGCCAGCCGCATTGGCCGCTTCCAGGACCTTAACCGTACTAGGCTCAATATAACGACGATAACTGGCCCCATCGACCCGACCGTCTTGGATTTGCTGGGTACTGAGATAAATCCCCTCAATGCCCGCTTCCTCAATGATCCGCCTAGTCAAAATAGCAATATCACCGGCAATGACATCTAAAATATGTCTTGTCAGCTCGGAATCCTCTGCCAGAAAATCTGCAATTTCTCTATCTCCTCGCGACCCTTCCCGGCGGAACCAGCGCTTGAGATAGGAGACCGGCGCAAAAATATTGTAGAAGGAAGCGAGGTTCTCCGGATAGCTTTCTTTCACAGCCTTCACCATCTCAATCTGCTGCTCAATCCAAGGATGTTCCTCACCGATAGACTGAATAGCAGACAAGTCCCGAATGGACTCAACATAATCCGAATAAAGCGTGCTGGGATACTTAAAGAAGCCATCGCTCATAATCTTGACAAAGTCTGGCCGTGCAGCTCGAACATAAGCAGTATGCCCCTCAACACTTTTATTGAAAATCACTGGATTGTCCAGGCCTAGCATCTTTTCCTCTTGGCTTACAAAGTGAAACCAGAATCCAACAGGCACTCGGTCAACTTCTTCACCCCGAAAAGCTCTCAGCACTAATTCTTTCTTGCTGACCATTACTTCCTCCTTCTTTGAATTTGTAATATATCTTACCATCCTCTCCTTCTCCTGGGAAATATATTTTCCCTATCAGCCTGATTAAAAATATTTATCAAAGCAAAATAAAAAAGCTAGACTAAGCTAGCTTTTTCAAGGCTTTTCAGACTCTGCTGAATAACCTTATTTTTCGTACCCTTTTTAGATAAGGACCATATATATTTTCTATAGACGAGATAGGTAAATTTTATAGGTAAACCCTGCTGCGCTTACTCTACAGTGACAGACTTAGCCAGATTACGCGGTTTGTCTACATCCAGACCACGGTGCAAGGTTGCAAAGTAAGCAATGAGCTGTGTCGGTACCACCATAGAGATTGGTGACAGATATGGGTGAACCTGATTGAGTACGATATCGTCACCTTCTTTGGTAACATTTTCCTCAGCGATGGTCAGCACCTTGGCACCCCGAGCTACGACTTCTGAAATATTGCCTCGTGTATGACTAGCCAAGACTTCATCAGAAAGCAGAGCCAAAACTGGTGTCCCGTCTTCAATCAGAGAGATTGTACCATGTTTGAGCTCACCAGCCGCGAAGCCTTCACACTGAATATAAGAAATTTCTTTGAGTTTCAGGCTGGCTTCCATCGCCACATAGTAGTCTTGACCACGGCCGATATAGAAAGCATTGCGGGTTGTTTCCAGAAGGCCACGGACCTTATTGTCAATCAACTCTTTTTCTGACAAAGTGGACTCAATAGACTGCGCAACTAAGGACAGCTCGTGAACCAAGTCAAAGGCTGCCGCTTTTTCAGAAGCATTGGCATCACCAACAGCTTTAGCCAAGAAAGCCAAGGTTGCAATTTGAGCTGTATAGGCCTTAGTAGAAGCAACCGCAATTTCAGGACCTGCATGTAGCAGCATGGTATGATTGGCTTCCCGAGAAAGCGTAGAACCTGGAACATTGGTCACGGTCAAACTTGGAATACCCATCTGATTCGCCTTCACCAAAACCTGGCGGCTATCAGCTGTCTCACCAGATTGGCTGATAAAGATAAAGAGAGGCTTCTTGCTAAGGAGCGGCATAGCATAGCCCCACTCAGAGGCAATTCCCAGCTCAACTGGTGTATCCGTCAGCTCTTCCAGCATACGCTTAGAAGCATAGCCAGCATGGTAAGAAGTTCCAGCTGCAAGGATATAGATACGGTCAGCTTCCTGAACAGCCTTGACAATATCCGCATCAACCGATACTTGCCCCTTATCATCTGTATAAGCGCTGATTAGCTTACGCATCACAGTTGGCTGCTCATCGATTTCTTTGAGCATATAGTATGGATAAGTCCCCTTACCGATATCGGACAGATCTAGCTCAGCAGTATAGCTTTCACGCTCCAGAGTATGCCCGTCATAATCCTGCACTTCCACACTGTCTTTACGGACGATAACCAGCTCTTGGTCATGAATTTCCATAAACTGACTTGTCTCGCGAATCATGGCCATAGCATCTGAGCAGACCATATTGTAGCCCTCACCCAGTCCGACTAAAAGCGGAGATTTATTTTTAGCAACATAGATAACATCTGCATCTTCTGAATCCACCAAAGCAAAGGCATAAGAACCACGTATAATGTGAAGAGCTTTTTTAAAGGCTTCTAAAAGAGACAAGCTTTCTTCTTCAGCAAATTTGCCAATCAAGTGCACTGCAATCTCTGTATCTGTCTGCCCCTTGAAGTCATGACCAGCTAGATAAGTATTCTTAATATCAAGGTAGTTCTCAATCACACCATTATGAACCAAGACAAAACGGCCGGTCTGTGAAGTATGAGGATGGGCATTGTTTTCACTTGGTTTTCCATGAGTAGCCCAACGAGTATGTCCGATACCAGTAGTCCCAGCAACATCAATGCCAATTTTAGCATGTAGGTCAGCGATACGACCGACCGACTTGATCAGACTAGAAGTTTTCCCTGTTGTTACAAAAATTCCAGCTGAGTCATAACCTCGGTATTCCAGCTTTTCCAAGCCCTGCATCAAAATATCTGTTGCGTTGCGATTTCCGACAACTCCGACAATTCCACACATAATGTTACTTCTGGTTTCTAGCCTTAGAAACCAGCCCTTCTTATTAAAAATTGGTATAGTCTTCTTGGAATCTAAAAACTCCAACAAAGCTAGTATACACACAGTTTTTCACTTTGTCAAGCATGAAATTGGTATAGTTTTCTTTAAGGAAAGTATGCTTAGATTCTCTCTTCACTAAACAGCTCCCTTGAAGCATTTAGAAAAATGGACAGATGTAGTAAAAATGACTTTCTATATGACTAAAAATTTGGAAAATAGAAGTACAACATACCACAGCCCTGTCTTTGATGATTCTCACAAAGCAAGGTACAGAAAAAGAGACTCAAATGAGCCTCTTTCTTTTACCATTGAATTATTTAGCGATTTTCGCGAAGTATTCAAGAGTACGTACAAGTTGTGCAGTGTATGACATTTCGTTGTCGTACCATGATACAACTTTAACCAATTGTTTGCCGTCAACATCAAGAACTTTAGTTTGAGTTGCGTCGAACAATGAACCGTAAGACATACCTACGATATCTGAAGATACGATTGGATCTTCTGTGTAACCGTATGATTCGTTAGCTGCTGCTTTCATAGCTGCGTTTACTTCATCAACTGTTACGTTCTTTTCAAGAACAGCAACCAATTCAGTAACTGATCCAGTTGGAGTTGGAACGCGTTGTGCAGATCCGTCCAATTTACCGTTCAATTCTGGGATAACCAAACCGATAGCTTTAGCAGCACCAGTTGAGTTAGGAACGATGTTTGCAGCACCAGCACGAGCACGACGAAGGTCACCACCACGGTGTGGTCCGTCAAGGATCATTTGGTCACCAGTGTAAGCGTGGATAGTAGTCATCAATCCTTCAACAACACCGAAGTTGTCTTGAAGTGCTTTAGCCA
Organism: Streptococcus sanguinis; assembly: GCF_900635155.1. Lineage (NCBI taxonomy): Bacteria > Bacillati > Bacillota > Bacilli > Lactobacillales > Streptococcaceae > Streptococcus > Streptococcus sanguinis. Next base: position 257,006 of record NZ_LR134002.1, on the reverse strand, counting down.
TTGGAGCCAAGCAGTTTGTAGTACATGAAGCACCTGAGATAACTGTTTCAGTACCGTCAAGAACGTCGTGGTTAGTGTTAAATACAACTGTCTTAACGTCATTTCCACCAGGAGCAGTGATAACAACTTTCTTAGCACCACCTTTAAGGTGTTTTTCAGCAGCATCTTTCTTAGCAAAGAAACCAGTTGCTTCAAGAACGATTTCTACACCGTCAGTAGCCCAGTCAATTTGTTCTGGGTCACGTTCAGCAGAAACTTTAACGAATTTACCGTTAACTTCGAATCCACCTTCTTTAACTTCAACAGTACCATCGAAACGACCTTGAGTTGTGTCATATTTCAACAGATGTGCAAGCATTACTGGATCTGTAAGGTCGTTGATGCGAGTAACTTCAACACCTTCTACGTTTTGGATACGACGGAAAGCAAGACGACCGATACGACCGAAACCGTTAATACCAACTTTAACTACCATTCGTGATTTCCTCCTTATGAAAATCAAAAAATTTTTATGTGAAAAGAGTAACTTGAGTTGCTACAAATCACCTTTCAACATTTCTATTATATACTTAATTGAGGTAAAATGCAACTGATTTCATTGTTATTAACAAGTATTACGAATTCTTTCACTAACTTTCATTTCGACTTTCATTGATTTGAAAAAGCAAAGCAGTATCTTTTGAAAATGTAGAAATAGAACTTACAAGATAGATGATTCCCCTTTTTATTAAAGCGCGAGTTTTCCAAAATAGAAAAAGCACCCGCAAACGCGAGTGCCAAGGTTTGCTCAAAGCTTAAGCTTCACCTTTGTTTTTCTTAATGATTTCTTCTTGTACTGACTTAGGTACATCTTCGTAGTGGTCAAATACCATCATGAAGGTACCGCGTCCTTGTGATGCTGAACGAAGAACTGTTGCATAACCGAACATTTCAGCAAGTGGAACATAAGCACGAACGATTTGGCTGTTACCATGCGCTTCCATACCATCAACACGTCCACGACGAGCTGTTACGTGCCCCATAACGTCACCAAGGTTTTCTTCAGGAACAGTGATTGTTACCAACATCATTGGCTCAAGGATAGCAGGCTGAGCAGTCTTAGCAGCTTCTTTCAATGCAAGTGAAGCCGCAACCTTGAAGGCTGTTTCAGATGAGTCAACATCGTGGTATGAACCATCGTAAAGTTTAGCTTTCACGTCAACGATTGGGTAACCAGCAAGGACACCATTAGCCATTGACTCAACCAAACCTTTTTCTACCGCTGGAATGAATTCACGTGGAACCACACCACCGACGATAGCATTTTCAAACTCGAAGCCTTTTCCTTCTTCGTTTGGTGTAAACTCGATCCATACGTCACCGAATTGACCTTTACCACCAGATTGGCGTTTGAAGAATCCACGAGCTTGAGTAGAAGCACGGAAAGTTTCACGGTAAGATACTTGAGGAGCACCTACGTTTGCTTCAACCTTGAACTCACGACGCATACGGTCAACAAGGACATCCAAGTGAAGTTCACCCATACCAGAGATAACTGTTTCACCAGTTTCAACGTTTGTTTCAACGCGGAAAGTTGGATCTTCTTCAGCCAGTTTTTGCAGGGCAATACCCATCTTGTCTTGGTCAGCCTTAGACTTAGGCTCAACCATCAATTGGATAACTGGTTCTGGAACGTTGATAGACTCAAGGATGATTTTAGCTTTTTCATCAGTCAGTGAGTCACCAGTAGTTGTATCTTTCAAACCTACGGCAGCAGCGATATCACCAGCGTATACTGTTTCGATTTCGTTACGGCTGTTGGCATGCATTTGCAGGATACGTCCGATACGCTCACGTTTACCTTTAGAAGTGTTCAATACGTATGAACCGCTGTTCAAGACACCTGAGTAAACACGGAAGAAAGTCAAACGACCTACGAATGGGTCAGTCATAATCTTGAAGGCAAGAGCTGCAAATGGCTCTTCATCAGATGCAGGACGAGTTTCTTCTTCTTCAGTGTCTGGGTTGATACCTTTGATTGCTGGGATGTCAAGTGGGCTTGGCAAGTAGTCAATAACTGCATCAAGCATCAATTGAACACCTTTGTTCTTGAAGGCTGAACCACACAATACTGGGAAGAATTCAACGTTGATAGTCGCTTTACGGATACCAGCTTTCAATTCTTCGTTAGTGATTTCTTCACCTTCAAGGTATTTCATCATCAAGTCTTCATCAGTTTCCGCAACTGCTTCCACCAATTTTTCACGGTATTCTTGAGCTTGCTCAAGGTATTCAGCTGGGATATCTTCTTCCAAAATATCTGTACCAAGGTCGTTAGTATAGATTTCAGCCTTCATCTTGATCAAGTCGATAATTCCGCGGAAGTCATCTTCTGAACCAATTGGCAATTGGATTGGATGAGCATTTGCTTGAAGACGATCATGCAAAGTGCTTACTGAGTAAAGGAAGTCAGCACCAATCTTGTCCATCTTGTTAGCAAATACGATACGAGGAACTCCGTACTCAGTTGCTTGGCGCCAAACTGTTTCAGTTTGAGGCTCAACACCTGATTGTGAGTCAAGAACGGTAACCGCACCATCCAAGACACGAAGAGAACGTTGTACTTCGATTGTAAAGTCCACGTGTCCTGGTGTGTCGATGATGTTTACACGGTGGTTGTTCCATTGAGCAGTTGTCGCAGCAGATGTGATAGTGATACCACGCTCTTGCTCTTGCTCCATCCAGTCCATTTGTGACGCACCTTCGTGAGTTTCACCGATTTTGTGGATTTTACCAGTGTAGTAAAGAATACGCTCAGTTGTTGTTGTTTTACCAGCATCGACGTGGGCCATGATACCGATATTACGAGTTTTTTCAAGTGAAAATTCGCGAGCCATTTGGTTATTTCTCCTATTAATTTATTTTACAGTTTATTATAACATTATTTAGCAAAAACGGATAGGCAGGACCTACCCGTTCTCAATGCTTATCTTGTTTTTGTTGGTCTCAACTTGTGAGACAATCAGTTGAATTATAGCTAAGAGCTGACTGAGCTCAATTGAACTCGGGCTAAAAGCTCGGAAAATAGATAAACTTTCCTAATTTTCAGTCGCTTTTTTAACGCCCTTAGTATCTTATTCTTACCAACGGAAGTGTGCGAAGGCACGGTTAGCTTCTGCCATACGGTGAGTGTCTTCACGTTTCTTAACAGCTGCACCAGTGTTGTTAGATGCATCCAAGATTTCTTTTGCAAGGCGGTCAACCATTGTGTGCTCACCACGTTGACGAGCAATAGTTACCAACCAGCGAAGTCCAAGTGTTGTACGACGTTCTGGACGAACTTCAACCGGAACTTGGTAGTTTGAACCACCGACACGGCGAGCACGAACTTCAAGTACAGGCATGATGTTTTCCATAGCTGTTTCAAATACTTCCAGCGCATCGTTTCCAGTTGCTTCTTTGATTTGGTCAAAAGCTCCGTAAACGATAGAAGCCGCTGTACCACGCTTACCATCAAGCATAACGCGGTTGATAAGACGAGTAACTAATTTTGAATTGTAAAGCGGATCTGGCAATACTTCGCGCTTAGGCGCTTGGTTTTTACGACTCATTTATCTTTCTCCCCTTTCCTTATGCTTTTGGTTTTTTAGTACCGTATTTAGAACGGCCTTGTTTACGATCAGTAACACCTGCTGTATCAAGTGCACCGCGGACGATATGGTAACGTACCCCTGGAAGGTCTTTTACACGTCCACCACGAAGAAGCACCACGCTGTGCTCTTGCAGGTTGTGTCCGATACCTGGGATGTAAGCTGTAACTTCAATCAAGTTGCTCAGACGTACACGGGCAAACTTACGAAGGGCAGAGTTCGGTTTTTTAGGTGTCATAGTTCCGACACGAGTTGCAACTCCACGTTTTTGTGGTGAAGATACGTTTGTTTGAACTTTTTTATGGCTGTTGTAACCAACGTTCAAAGCTGGTGATTTAGATTTTTCTACTTTTGATTTACGCGGTTTGCGAACCAATTGGTTAATTGTAGGCATCTACATTCTCCTGTATTTTTTTAATTTTGGTGATGATACACTTGGTGACAGCTACCATCTGCGTGTACTTTTGCAACATTTGTCAGCACGTCTCTGTACACTTTTGAGAGACCAAAAGTAAAAAGTACCGTCTATCATTATAGCACGACGATACTTTTGTGTCAATACATTTTTTCTATTTTAAGCTTATCTCTGCTTATTAGATTGCTGCCAACTTATTGCTGCGGCTGAGCTACTGCTTCTTCTGATGCAGCAGCTGGATTTTCATAAACACCAGCCTGAGCCCCTTCTGGGTCAATCAGGACAGCTATTGCATGAATACGGCTTTGGAATCTAGCCTTAGTAGCTGCATCCTTGACCTTCTCTGCTGCAGTCTTAGCTAGCTGCAAATCTTCCAAAGTTTGCATGGTTTCAAGCTGTTTAACTGCTGCTTCTCCGTCCTGAACTGCTTGCTCCTCTTCCTGAATTTCTTTTTCCTGTGCTTCTTTTTGCGCAGAAGACAGTTGTAAGGAAGAGCTGCTTGATGCGATGCTGGCAGCTGAACTAACAGAATTCCTGTTGGAATTAGACTGTCCCTGCACAAAAATCATGCCAGTAATTAGAATCCCAAATAAAATCGACAATACTCCTAAACGAATCCACAGCGGACTGTGGTCAAACTTTTCTAAAACTGTTTTCATCTATAATCTCCGCCCTTTTCCCTAATCAAATATATTTCCAATTTCCACATCAATGGTATTCGCCTTGACATCAATATTGGTTACTTTCAAGAGCGATTTATAGTCTAGATAATCGCGATTGGCCTGCGCATTGTCCGCAAAGACAGCTACACCTGCCAACTCAGAGTCAAACTCAGATAAGAGGCTAATCATCCCTGTAATGGTTCCCCCACCTTTGAGGAAGTCATCCACAATCAAGACGCGACTGCCAGCCTTGAGACTGCGCTTGGACAAGAACATCTTTTCAATACGATCTCCGCTGGAGCCCGATACGTAGTTGACACTGACCGTCGATCCTTCTGTAATCTTTAAATCCCGACGAACGATGACAAAAGGTACATTAAGTACGTTGGCTACGGCATTGGCCAAAGGAACCCCCTTAGTCGCAACCGTCATGACAGCATCAATCTGTTGATCTTTAAAGCTTTTGGCAATGATCCGTCCGATATTATTCAAAATGGATGGAGTACTGAGCAGGTCCGATAGGTAAATGTAGCCCCCCGGAAGAATCCGATTACTTTCAGACAGCTGATCACAAAGACCTTGCACAATGGTCTTAGCTTCTGCATCTGAGATAGACGGGCTGAAAATGACTCCTCCACCGGCACCAGTAATCGTTTCAATGGTCCCAATTTCAATCTCTTCAAAGGCTCGCTTAATAATGACAATATCTTCTGAAATAGAAGATTTGGCAGATTCATATTTTTCTGCAAATGTATTTAAGCTCGTTAATTCATAAGGATGGTTAATCAAATAATTAGAAATAACCACCATACGCTCACTTCTTCTTAATTTCATTTTTTCACCAATTAAAGTTATTTTATTCATTATACCATAACAGAAACAAAAAAACGAACATTCTTTTCCAAGTAATGTCCATTTTTCGTATTTTACTGTTCAAGTTTTGGTTTGTAGAAGGAACGACCTTCAAGAGCGAATATTTTATTGCTCATTTGACCTGGATCAACAAGTCCCAAGGCAGCAGTCATCATCATCATTTCCGCATCCAGATTATCAATCATGTGCAGAATTTCTGCCTCCATAATCTTAGGTCGTACAGGACTGCCATATTCCAAGAGACCGTGGTGGCTGAGAAGCACATGCCGCAGGACGATTACTTCTTCTTTGCTGTCATCAATTTTCAGCTCCATCAGGGTCTTGGTCAATTCTTCATCAATCAAAGCAATGTGACCAATCAGATTGCCTCGCACAGTATACTCGGTATTTTCCGGACCGCTGAGCTCAATAACCTTGGCCAAGTCATGAAGCATGATCCCTGCGAATAACAAGCTTTTATTAAGCTGAGGATAAATGTCTCCGATAGCATCTGCCAGCTTGACCATAGTAGCGGTATGAAAGGCCAGACCCGACTCAAAAGCATGGTGATTGGTCTTAGCAGCTGGATAAGAATAAAACTCCTTGTCATACTTGCTATAAAGCGAGCGCACCACGCGCTGCCAGACCGAATTCTCAATCTTGAAAATCATCTGAGATAAATAGTCTCGGATTTCTTTCTGGTCTACTGGCGGTTTTTCCTTGAAATCTGCTGGGTCATTGGGCTCTCCAGCCTTAGGAAGGCGCAGGGTAAGTTGATTGACTTGGGGCGTGTTATTGTAAACTTCCCGTCGGCCTTGCATGTGCACAACCTTGCCAGCAGTGAATTCTTCAACATTATGTGGCTGAGCATCCCAAAGTTTACCCTCGATCACTCCAGTATCGTCTTGGAAGGTAAAAGCCAGATAATTTTTCCCAGCCCTTGTCTGACGGACTTCTGCTGACTTGATCAGATAGAAACCTTCAAACAGTTCATCTTTTTTCATTTGATTAATCTTCATTGTTTTCCCTTTCTTCTGAAAAATCAAGTAAGGTCAAATCGAGGTCTTGGTCAGACAGCTCAATATGGCGTAAGGTTCTTTCGATAGCTCCTGTCCTACGGGTTAAGAGTTCATCAATATTGCCCGAAGCATGCTGCAAATGTTTCTGCGCCTTGGTAAGAATGCCACCGAACTTATTAAACTCGGATTTGACAGAACCCAGAACCTTACTGATGTCGTCCGCACTTTTTTGGATATTGAGCGTTTTAAAACCGACAGACAGTGAATTGAGCAAGGCAGATAGGGTTGATGGTCCCGCTACCACAATCTGCTCCTCACGTCGCAAACTGTCAAAAAAGGCTGGATTGCGGACAACTTCCGAATAGAGACCTTCCGTTGGCAGAAACATAATTCCAAAATTGGTCGTAGCTGGTGGTGCCAGATATTTACTCTTAATATCCTTGGCAAAGCGTTTAACACTTGCTAAGAGAGACTTGCGATAGAGCTCAATCTCTTCCTTGCTACCAGACTCATAAGCATCTTCCAAACGGTAGTAATCAGCCAGAGGAAACTTAGAATCAATAGGCAGATAGACATATTCATGCTCTGTCTGTCCCGGCAGTTTAATAGCATATTCGACACGCTCACTGGAACCGGCCACCGTCACAAACTCTCGCTCATACTGACTGGCCGTCATGATGTCCTCGATAATCTGACCAAGCTGCAGCTCCCCTAGAATCCCTCGGGTCTTGGTGTTGGAAAGAACCTTGTTCAGCGTGCCGACATCTCGAGCAACACTCTGCATTTCTCCCAGACCGCGATTGACAGACTCCAACTGCTTAGAAACGGTCTCAAAAGAAGTCTGAAGACGAGTCTGAAGTGTTTTCTCCAGTTTTTCTTCCACGGTCTGCCGCATCTGTTCTAAACGGGTTTCATTGGACTCTTGGATCTGCCGCATACGCTCGTCAGTTTTATCCCGATTCTTGGTCAGGTTGTCACTGATTTCCAAGCGCAGCTCTGTCAAGTTGCGGTGCAAATCTGTCCTGACCTCGCTCAAACGGTCTCCCAGAGCTAATTCCAGCTCTTTCTGAGCCGTTTGCTTTTTCTGGCTTTCTTGCTCCAAGCGATAGTCCAACTGATCCGATAGATGATCTGCCTGATTTTCCAAGACTTGCTTTAGCGTCTCGGTCTGCTGACTAAGCTTTTGCCATAGGAGAAAGGTCAGCACTAGGTTTCCCAAAAGAATGAGGATAATTATAAACTCCATATCAGCTCCTGTCTTTGCTGTAAATGACGACTGTATATCCGCTATCAAAGTCCAAATAAATGGGCCTATCTATAAATTCGTTAGAAGCATATACTTTTTTGAAAAAAAAGTTATCTTTATTGAGCGGATATTTGGCGCCCTCAATCGTTAGGTCAACGTCATCCGATGGCAGAAAGGCCAGATAGCGCATGCCAGGTACTGGTTTGATTTCATGGCGCCCCTTGGGAACATAGGTCAGCAGATTCTGCTCATCTTCCAGAAAAATCTTCTCCATATAAGGTGCAATTTTTTCATTACTGGGCAGGAAGACATTGGCCAAGGCATGATCCAGACGGCCCCCAAAGGCGCCGAAAATGGTCAAACGGGCATCTGGATACCGTTCAAAACAAGCCAGAACAGCTAACTCCAAGTCCGTATCATCCTTTTCAGGATGGGCCTGAACGACTTCCTTCGCTCTATCTTTTATGCGCAGCAATTCTTCCTTGCTCACAGAGTCAAAATCCCCGACAGCCAAATCCGGACAAACTCCTTGCTCAAGCAGAAAGAGGCTCCCGCGGTCTACTCCGACCAACACATCAAAATCCAAGCTAAAATGCTCCAAGTTCCCACCAGCAAACAGTGCAACCTTAGTCATGCAGGGCATCCCGTAAGGTCTGAACTTGATGATTGACATCACCCTTGAAAACATAGCTACCAGCCACGAAGACATTGGCGCCAGCTTCTTTAGCAATCCCAATAGTCTTATCGTCAATACCGCCATCCACTTCAATATCAAAATTCAGCTGATTGACTTCGCGCAGAACCACCAGTTCACGAATCTTATCCATGGTTTCTGGCAGAAAGGCCTGGCCGCCAAATCCTGGATTAACTGTCATCACAAGGACTTGGTCAACCAGATTTAAGACATTTTTGACTGCTTCGACTGGTGTTCCCGGATTAATCACAACACTAGGCTTGACTCCTGCTGCTCGAATCTTCTGCAGCGCTCCGTGGATATGAGGTGTCGCTTCGGCATGGATGCTGATAATATCTGCACCGGCACGAGCGAATTCTTCGATATGATGTTCAGGATTGGAAACCATCAAATGGCAGTCAAAGACTAGCTTGCTGTGAGGACGCATACTGGCAACAACCCCAGCCCCAAAGCTGATATTGGGTACAAAATGACCATCCATAATATCGATATGGGCATACTCAGCACCTGTCGCTTCTAACTTCTTCAATTCTGCTTCAAAATTAGCATAGTCCGCACTTAGAATTGAAGGGGCAATTTTGAATGATGTCATAGTTCTTCTCCTTATTTAGAATTTTTTTTGGCAACTTTTTTATAGGTTTCCCGACGATTTTCAATCTCGCTGAGAAACTGCAGATAATTATCAAAGCGGAATGAAGCTATCTGGCCGGACTCAACTGCTGGCTTGACAGCACAAGCCGGCTCGTGAGTATGAGTGCAAGTACGAAACTTACAGGACTGGCTGAACTCAGCAATTTCTGGAAAAGCTTGATTGAGATCTTCAGCTGTACTCACCTCGTAATCCAAAGACGAAAATCCTGGCGTATCGGCAATCTTACCGCCGTTTAGATTGTAAAAGCTGACGGCCCGTGTCGTATGGCGGCCACGACCCAAACTTTCGGAAATCTCTCCTGTTTCCAATTGCAGGTCTGGAGCGATTTTATTGAGCAGAGTGGACTTTCCAACCCCGGTCTGTCCCATAAAAACAGTGATTTTCCCTGTCAGCAGCGGCAGCAACTCCTCAGTAGCCTTAAGAACCTCATACTCTATATCCTGATAGGCCTGTACATAGATATCCAAACTCTGCTCATCTTCAAGCAGGTCTAACTTGCTGATGTAGATAATAGGATGAATCTGTTTATGCTCTAAAAGCACCAGAAAACGATCCAATAGATTAGCATTGAAATCTGGCTCTTTCGCGCTCATGATTACAACTGCCTGGTCAATGTTGACAATCGGCGGCCGTACAAGACTGTTCTTTCGCTCTGCTATTTTTAAAATATAGCCTTCCGAGTCTTTTTCTGCTGAAAATTCGACATCATCACCAACATAGGGTGTCTGCCCTTTTTTGCGAAAATTACCCCGCGCTCTGGTCTGATAAACCTGTCCGTCTGACTCTACATAATAAAAGCCAGCCAGAGCCTTAATTATTTTTCCTTGCAAGATTGCTCCTTAAAAGTTAATACACTCATTATAACAAAAAATGCGAGATTTAGCTTGCTTGTTTTGTATAGAAAGCATTTCTTAAGGTTAGGTTCATTTTTCATAGAAAACAACTGCTTTAAAATATTTGTAATAAAACTGGCATGATAAAAGCGAACAAGTCCAAAAGAACCTGTTCGCTTTTTTATATCGTATGAGATGCTCACTGTAATTTTCAGTAAGTCATAAAACTGATTAGCTGCGTTTTGCCTTAGCCATCAGCATTCCTCCTGCGAGAAGCGCTGCTAGGAAGCCAAGAATAGTAACAAGAAGACTTTCTTCCTGTCCAGTACGAGGAAGAGCTTTTCCTCCGCCTTTCGGAGCTTGACCGCCTGGCTTATTAGTTGAAACCTTATCTTCAACACTCTCTTTCTTAGCAGGGATATGACTGAAGGTCAGCTGAGTACCGTTGATCTCAAGCTTGTAGCCATCTACTGGATCAGCAGCAACGCTATAGACAATTTCCTTGCCATCCTTGTACTTAGGAAGGTCGCTAAAGTTATACTGCCAACCATTTTCTTCTGATACAACCAGTTCTTTGATTGGTTTGCCATCTGCCAAGAGTCGAACAGTAATCTTAGAAGGTCGAACCTTATCTTGATTTTCAGCATCTGACCATACCGCAGTTCCCTTAACAGCAATCTGTGTTGGTTTATAACTGTTGGTCAAGGTGTAGCTACCGTCTGTTGCTTGTTCCTGGCTGCTGCTATAACCCTCAACTGTCACTTCTTCAAGGACTGTATAGTTGATTTTCTTGCCCTTCTTATTCTTAGGCAGATCCTTAGACTCAAACTTCCAGTCAGTAGCAGCTGTTACTTCCAGCTCATCTACCACCTTATCTCCGTCCAAAATCTTGACCTTGATAGATGCTGGGCGCTTGCCATCTTGGTTATTGGCATCATCCCAAACCTTTTGACCAGAGACTTTAACGGTTTCTGGAGTGTAGGAGTTGGTAACAGTGAACTTATCAATCTTCGTTTCATACTGAGCAACGGCATCTTCAGTAAGTGTGTAAGCAATCTCTTGACCATTTCTATATTTAGGCAGGTCTTTAGATTCAAACTTCCATCCATTAGCAGCTGTTACTTCAAGTCTATCAACAACTGTGCTTCCATCCATTACTTTTACTGTAATAGATGTTGGGCGTTTGCCGTCTTGATCGTCTGCATCATCCCAGACTTTCTGACCAGAAACTTTCACCTGCTCTGGAGTATGAGAGTTAGTGATTGTCTGACCTTCTACTTTCGGACTGTAACCTTTTTCTTTCAAAACGGCTACTGTTGCATCATCCTCTTTGACAGAGTAGGTGATCTCCTGTCCCTTGTCAAACTGAGGCAGATTAGTGAAGCTTGCTTTCCAAGTATTAGCAGCTGTCTCATTATCAGCTGTCAAGGTCAATGTCTTACCTGCGACAGCAATTGGCTCTTGACCATTTACTGAGCGATACAGCTGCACTGTGATAGAAGCTGGACGCTTACCGTCTTGGTTATCAGCATCATCCCAGACCTTCGTAACAGCATATTCTGTACTTTGAGGAGTGTAAGAATTAGTAATGGTAAACTTATCAATCTTAGTTTGATAGTCCGCAACTGCTTCTTCAGTAACAGTATAGGCAATCTCTTGACCTGCTGCATACTTAGGAAGGGCTTTAGACTCAAACTTCCAATCGTTAGCAGCTGTTACTTCCAACTCATCTACGACAGTATCGCCATTTTTCACCTTAACCTTAACAGAAGCTGGACGCTTGCCATCTTGGTTATCAGCGTCATCCCAGACTTTTTGACCGGAAATCTTAATCATCTCTGGAGTGTAAGAGTTGGTAACTGTGAAATCTTTGATTTCTTTAGTGTAGCCAGCCACATCATCTTCCTCGATAGAGTAATCAATCTTCTGACCATTTTCATAAACTGGCAGATTTTCAAATTTGGTTTGCCATTGATCAGCAGCTGTCACTTCCTTGCTAGCGACTTCTGTCTTGACACCGCCGACGGTCTTCATCAGCTTAATGCTAATCTTAGTTGGACGCTTGCCGTCTTGATTGTCGCTGTCATTCCAAGTCTTGCTGGCAGTGATTTCTGCCTTTTCTGGTGTATAAGAGTTAGTGATATTGTAGCCGTTGAGATTGGTTGAATAACCTGGTACAACTTCTTCCGTCACTGTATAGGTAATTCGTTGGCCATCCTTGTAGACTGGCAAGCCAGTAAAGTTGTAAGACCAGCCTTCTGCCTCTCCGACTGTTTGAGTATTGACTTTTTGACCGTCAGCTAGCAGATTAACTGTGATAGAAGCTGGACGTTTGCCATCCTGGTTATCGCCATCCTCCCAAGTCTTGCTTCCAGACACAGTCGTTGTCTCTGGAGTGTAAGAGTTGGTAATGTTGTAACCATCCACTTTGCTATCATAACCTGGTACAGCTTCCTCACTTACGGTATAAGTAATTTCTTGACCTGCTGCATATTTAGGCAGGGCCTTAGACTCATACTTCCAGTCGTTAGCGGAAGTAACATTTTGCTCATCAACAACCGTATCACCATTCAGAATTTTAACCTTAACAGAAGCTGGGCGCTTACCATCTTGGTTGTCCGCATCATCCCATTTCTTCTGACCGGAAACCTTGACCGCTTCTGGAGTGTAAGAGTTGGTGATATTGTAGCCGTCCACTTTGCTCGTGTAGCCTGAGACAGCTTCTTCTGCAACAGTATAAGCAATTTCTTGGCCAGCTGCATATTTAGGAAGAGGATTAGATTCATATTTCCAACCGTTGGCAGCCGTCACTTCCTGTACATCGACAATATCTTGGCCTTTCAAGATCTTGACTCTAACAGCATTTGGACGCTTGCCGTCTTGATTGTCCGCATCATCCCACTTCTTCTGACCGGAAATCTTGGTGGTTTCTGGCTTGTAAGTGTTGGTCACTACAAAGCCATCAGCAGCATTGCCAGTTACCTGAGATTGATAGTGAGGGACCGCGTCTTCTTCCAGAGAATAAACAACTTCTTGTCCCTTTTCATATTTGTTCAAGTTGGCGAACTCGGTTGCCCACTGGTCAGCTTCAGTCAGAGTTCGGTTCGCAACTTCTGATTTCTGACCGCCGACTTCTTTATAAAGTTTGACAACAACATTGGCAGGACGTTTGCCGTCTTGATTCTCGGCATCATCCCATTTCTTGCTGGCTTTGATAGCGATTTTCTCTGGCGTACGAGTATTGGTAACAGTGAGATTCCCCTGATCTACTTCTGGAGCATCGTAGCCATCAAGCTGATCTTCACCGATTGTATAGGTGATTTTTTGACCATTTGTATCAAAGATTGGTAAATCAGTTGTCTGAGCTGTCCACTCCGCATCTGTACTTCCGCCAGTTACAGTCACTGTCTTATCAGCCAACTTTTGACCGTTAGCGTAGACATCTACAGCAATAGAAGCCGGACGCTTGCCATCTTGATTGTTTTCATCTTTCCAAACTTTCTTGACTGTCAGCTTTTTGCTGGCATTTGGATCCACCGTATTCTTGACTGTCTTAACCGCTCCATCAGCCTTGATAGTCACCTTCATCGGATTGCTGTCCAGTACATAGCCTTCCGGAGCTGTTACTTCTTCTACTGTGAATTGACCTTTCTTGATTTCTTCACTTGAGAAAGGCTGTGTAGAAACCCGACCGTTAGCATCTGTCGGCGGCAGAGTAATCTCTTCACCGCTAGGAGTTGTCACCTTAAAGACAGCACCTTCCAGCATTTTGCCAGTCTTAGAATCTTGCTTGTAGAGAACCAGACTGTTGCTGATGTCAGCTGTAATGACACCGCCCTCTGTAATCCGGCTACTACGTTCTATTGTAGAAGACGTAACACCAGGACGATCATCTCTGAATGGCAGTTTTTCATTATTAACTTCCATCTCAGCCGTATTCGACACCAAAGAACCATCAGCTGGTGAAGTTGTCATATAGTTCAACATAAAGGCGTGGTTGCCTGGGTTATTGATGGTTAGAGTAAATTCTGTATAAGTGTCATTATAGGCAACCGTATAATCTTGACCTTCTTTCAAGATAACAGAATTCGCAATACTTGATAAACTCTGTGTGTACTCCCCTTGGCGAAGGACAAATTGCTCCGGAACGAATTGCATTGGCGCACTGCTATCTGGAATTACATCCTTGATAACAATCGGAGAATTATAAGTCTTTTGCTGAGTATTGATACGAACAGTCCAGTTATGGGAGTAGTCTCCGCTCTTGCCAAGAATAGCCGAATTATATGGCTTCTTAGCAATGACCCCTCCAATCTTAGCGTAGTTTTCACCGGCTGTTGAAAAACTGCTTTGTTTGCGCTCGTTAATGGTTACCTTATGGCTCATCGCGCCTTGAGTTTCCTCGGGATTATAATTCCAGTCCTGATCAGCGCCTACTGTCGTCGCCTGAAAGTCAAAGAAGAAGCTCCCTCTTACTCCACTAGCAGTTGTCTTAGACTTGTAATCTGCCAAATTCTGAATAGTAACCGTGATCAGACCGCCCTTACCTGAACCATTCGATGTCATCTTAGCAGCTCCGAGCTGGACCTGCGTTTCATTATCCGTCAGAGTAAAAGTTGTACCATCAGCAATGGTTGCACCGTTCGGTACTGTAAAGGTAAAGGTATCCCCATCCTTGAGCTGGTTATCGTAAGCAGACAAATCAAAAACTAGCTCATAGCGATAATTTCCCCCTTGAACCAAATTGTAAGCACCATTAACCTTAGTTGCTTCGCGGCCATTAGAATGGTCCCAGATTTTAATATCTGTGATTGCATTCTTCAAAGCATCGGCTTGAGCAGTTGCTGTAAATAGCTTCAAATCCAGCAAAAACAGAAGGGGCAGCATCAAAAACAGCAGCCATTTTTTCAGTTTCATAACATTCTCCTTTTTTATTTCGTTACCTAAATAAGTAATTAATTTAATTGTAACAAATACTTGCTATAATGGCAATATCATAGAACTATTTTAGTAAAGAAAAAATAGAAATTTTTCTGCTTTTTTCACTGTATGAAAAAAACTGATATTCTCTATTGGCATTTTCACAAAAATAAGTTATAATAGAATCTCAAGCGGAGGTGGTGGAACGGCAGACACGCATGCTTCAGGCGCATGTGCCCGTACGGGTGTGAGGGTTCAAATCCCTTCCTCCGCATAAAAGATAATCCTATCAATCATGATAGGATTTTTTGTTATTATGAAATAGAATTACACTGCTGAGAAAAGCCAGAAATTTCACTTTCATATGTACCTCATTAGTAAAATAGAAGACCAGCTATATAGAGCAGATTTTCTATTTTTTATAATCCCTCAGACTTCAAAGCGTCTGCCAAGCGCGCAAATTCCTCTAAACTAAGAGCTTCTCCCCGAACACTTGGAGATAAGTTAGCTCGTTCTAAAGCTGCTGTCAGTTTGCCTTTAATCTCCTCAGACTTTCCAAAACAACTGGTCAAGTTATTCCAGAGAGTCTTCCGGCGGTGGACAAAGCTGGCCTTGGAGACCTTGAAAAAGAATTTCTCGTCCTGTACCTCAACAGCTGGCTGGTCTCTGCGCACCATCTTGAGAATCGCCGAATCCACATTAGGCGCTGGCACAAAGACTGTCCTCGGCACGATAAAGGCAACCTTGGCCGTCATGTAATACTGCACCGCAATTGACAAACTGCCGTAGGCCTTGGTATTAGGCTGAGCTGATATCCGATCGGCCACTTCTCGCTGCATCATAACGACAAACTCACTAAAAGGAATCCCACTCTCAATCAAATGCATGAGAATCGGCGTCGTGATGTAGTAGGGCAGATTTGCCACTACCTTGATAGGTAGGTCTGGATTCTTAAACTCTGCTATGTACTGGGCCAAATCAACCTTGAGAATATCCTGATTGACCACTGTTACATTGTCAAAATCGCGCAGAGTATCCGCCAAAATCGGCACCAACCGATCATCAATCTCAAAGGCCATGACCTCTGCGGCACTTTCCGCTAAAAATTCTGTCAATGCCCCAATTCCAGGCCCAATTTCAATGACATTGACCTTTTTGTCAATCTCCGCTGTATCCACAATCTTCTGGAGGATATTGGTATCCGTCAGGAAATTCTGACCGAAAGATTTTTTAAAAGTGAAACCGTGACGCTCCAGAATGGCACGGGTCACACTATGGTCTGCAATTCGCATGCATCGTCTCCAAATCTTTGTATCCGTATAGAAATTCAATATATTTTCTAGTTATACTTGTTAAATAACCAAACCTAAATATTTTGACTTGCCCGACATCTATTACGTTTATTTTCAAAGCCTTTTACACATCTCTCAATATATTTATCATAGTCTTTGTTGTCCACTCTAGAACCAGTATTATTTATTCTGTCAACAATACTATGTACTTTTTGTTCAAAATCCGAGGTATCCTTTTCTTTATAGATTACAAACAACTCTAAGAACTCTGCTAGGCCTTTTAATTTATTGTAAAACTCTACAGCTTGTTGCATATTTAATACTTTTACAAGTAATTCAGGTGTCCTTTCAGTTTTTCCAGAACTAGCTAATTGAATATCCCACTGACCATGGGCTAGTCTATTTCTAGCCGTAATAACGTCTTGAATTTCTTTAATATATTCATCTTGAAACATTTTGTCAATATAATCTCGAGTAATTTCCTCCCAACTTTCTGTACTAGATATATGATTAATTGCAATTTTAAAAGACTTTTTCCATTTATCACCAATACTTTTCTCCTGATTAATCTCATCTAGTTCCATTTCATTAAAACTCACTCGCGAACTTTCATACAATATCTTATACAGACGTAGCTCGAACCAGTTTCCTAACAAGAACATGTATAGCCTTTGAGATGCCTGTAGTTCTAACTTCAATCTATCTAACCTACTATTTTGGGGGTTATTTTGCAAGTTCCAATAATATTCTCCAATAATTTTATTAGTGTTTTTTTTGATGATATCAATTTGAATCTCACACATAATCAAATTAGATTGATAAATCCCATATAATTGTTGTTTAGTCAAAAATGTATTTGTCATTAAATGACCTCCAGACAAAAAAATTCTGCTTCCGAAAAAAATTGAATGGTGTTTCCTCCAATTCCTTTCGGAAGCAGGATTCGAACCTGCTATACTCCAAGTAGCCTTGGCGTGTTTACCAATTCACACCATTTCCGCTCTTCACATTATAACAAAGACAATAACATTAGTCAATATTTTTGTTATAATTTAAATGTAGCATTTCCCGTAGGCAGCCAACTGATTGTCAATACAAATTTAAAACTAGATGTCACCTATCAGAAAAAAGAAAATCTCTACAAAGATTTAGTTCCTTTTAGAAAATATCATATCAGATTTTCCGATAATAACAGTTTGATCTCATATTTTAAAAAGGTATATTTACCAATAATTTAAAATATTATCTCTTATTCCATCCAGCAATGGGATAAATTCTGCGAAATCAAACTCCGTGAAATTTTTTAGGACATGCTTTGAAAAAATTTCTTTTCCGTAATGATTATCACCACCACTTTTGGAGAATGTTTTCCCATTTAAAATGGGTGGCAAATTACGTGACAATAATAGGTCTTCAATATCGGAGGAATTCCCATTATTTCTATTGGATAATAACGGCGTTGCCATTATGTACAAATTATCTTTTTTGGTAATCCTATTAAATGATGTACCTCTAACTTGATCTAGATCATTGCTACTAACTTTTAAATCAACAGCATGGTTACAAAATTTAAAAAGTGGATTATCCGAAGGCTCGTTATCAAATAAAAATATAGTAGGATTTTTGGGTTTTCTTGTTGTTAAATTAGAAAAATACTCTATATAATTAGGATACAGTTCCTTGTAGATATCTTTTCCATCATTTTTTGTAGGAAAACGCTGCTTAAAAAAATTTGAAGGTATTTGATTAGAAAAATAATTATACCAATATTTAAAACCTTCTCCTCCTTCTGGTACATTGAAAAGGTACTCTAGCGTATTGGTATGGTTTAGAAATTCAATTTTAAATGTAAATCTATCACCATCTTTTTCAATAAGTTCTGGATATTTTTGATAAAGATGTTTTAAAGCTGCTTTAATATATCGTGGATCAGTTTTTCCCTCTGTTATAATTATAGGTTTGTCATTTCCGAAAAAATATTTATAAAACAGATATTTTTTATATTCTTTTTCTTTGGAATTAAATAAAGACATATAAACTTCTTTTTCGTTTTCTGGGATACTGTAGAACTCTTTAGGTAAATTATATGTATTATGTTTTTTATTATCGAATAATTCTTTTTGTAAATCTTTATTATAAAAGATATACTTCCAATAATATTTCGACTCAGATTTTCTTGACGAATTTCTTCCTAATAAATATTTTTGTGAATCTAGATTATTTTGTATCAGGGATTTTTTATAAAGCAAGTAGTTGTTATATTGATCTATTTGAAAAATAAAAGCAAATCGTCCCGTTAATTGATTCAGCGTTCCTGGTTTTGTATCTATTTCAAAAGCTCCATCTTTATATAATTGAAAGGCCATTGCACGAGTATTTTTTACGTATTCTCTTTTTACACTTATCTTTTTGTTGACAACTAGTCCAGTAACTTCTTGGCGTTGCATGTTATTACTCAATCGTGTTTTTTTAGGATTGATTTCAAAACCAGATGAGATGATTAACTCCTCTAATTCAGCTAAAAAGTTCTCTAACTCTTTGCTTGCTCTCAATTTATTAGAGTTTAATTCACGATTTGTCGAAAAAGTCATATCATCGGCATATCTAGAATATGTAAAACGATATTTTTTAGCAATTTTGACAATCCGATAATCTAAAATTCTAGTAATTAAATTTGTGATGATAGGAGAAGACGGGGCTCCTTGCGGCAATTTACCTTGATAACACGCAATTTGCGCAATTACAGTAGCAATTTCTGGAGAGATACCAAAATCTCTATCTTTTATAAAGAAACCTCGTACTCTACCAAAATTAAAAGAGCCAAAAAAATCTTTCAAATCAATGTTAAGAATGTATTTCTTGTTTCGATGTATCTGAGAATTGGTAATAATACTCTTTCCCTTTTCGAATGCATGAGATAGTACTGGTGTTTTTATTTCTTTAGGTTTAAATCCTAGAACTTTCATAAAACACTCCCACAAAAAATCTGATAAATTATTTTTTATATAATTAATTTCTAGGCTTTTAAGATAGCACTTCCATAAAATACCAGCTAGTCTTTTCTGAAGGAAATTTTTAGATTCTAAACTTTCAAGGTAACATTCCCATAAAACATTTGCTAATTTTTTCTGAAGGAATTTTAGCTCTTTTTTCGGGGCATTTATAATTCTTTCTCCACCATTCTTTTTAGATATGGTAAAAGACTCATATAAATTATCAGTTTGTTTATCGTATAACAAATAGTTGATATATCTAGCATTTTTAAAACCAAGAAGCCTTGCTAAGTCATCCTTGGTTTTTAATTGGTTTAATTTATTCATTATCTTATCCTTAGTAAAAAGCGCATGAAAACTCTTATGCGAACGACAGTATAGAAATCTTCCTAAGACTTCAATTGATGAAAGTTGGGAATAATTCTCGAAAAAATCTAACTGTCACTATTGTCGGAAATTACTGGAGTGAGCTGAACACTCTAGTAACATTGCTCTTAATACTTGCGAACACACAAGTCAAAAATCTAATCATGCGCTATCATATAATACCATAAAAGCTTTGTTTTTTCCAACAATTATACTATTAATACGTTGTGCAATCTCAATATCAACAAAAACATAACTCTAACCCAGATTTTTTCACAGGCTTGCTCAGCAGCTTCTTTTCGCCGGCAAAATAGGGTCACTGACCACCCCTTTTCAGCTAACTGTTTAGCAGCCTGGTAGCCAATACCACTATTGCCGCCCGTAATAATTACTTTTTTCATTTCGGACTCCGTTAGACTGAATACTTGCGCATCGCTTCTTCCACTTCCGCCAAGGTCACCCCAAACAATTCCAAGCGTTTAAGCAACTGCTTCCCGTTAGAATAGCCGATACGGAGTTGCTCACCCAGATACTCTCGACGCTGACGGCTGTCGCTTCCCATAAGCAGACCTAGTCGCACAAGATCGCTTTTGCTAATATCAAAATTATCCTCATCATCAAAATATCCGACCAGCCCAGCCAATGCCTGCTGCAAATCCTCAAACGAAGCGTGCTCTACTCCAAGCGATTTTCCTTTGTTCTTAGACTTGGGAGCTGCCTCGTCACGGCGGAGAAAGGCATGCTGAGCAGTTGGCACTGCCTCCATAATCATTCGACGGATACGCTCGCCATTGTAGTCTGGATCGGTAAAGACAATCACACCTCGCAGCTGGTGCAGTTTCTCAATCCGCTCTAAGTCTTCTTCATTGATAGCGGAACCTCTCGTCTCGTAAGTGTCAACCTCATAAAATCGCTGCAGATTAGCTGTGTCATCCTTGCCCTCAACGACGATTACCTGAGGGATTTTTATCTTCTCAGTCAAGCCCAAACACCTTCTTTGCATTTTCATAGGTCGCCTGCGCTACTTCTTCGACAGTCAGCCCACGAAGTTCTGCAATTTTCTCTACAACATAGCGGGTATAGGCTGTTTTGTTTTCTCGACCACGCTTTGGAACAGGCGCCAAGTAAGGTGCATCCGTCTCAACGAGGATTTTATCCAAAGGCAAGTTCTGCGCAGCCTCCTGAATATCTGTCGCTTTCTTAAAGGTCACAACTCCAGAAAAGGAAATCATCATCCCTAGCTCGATAAAGCGCTCTGCCATTTCCAAAGAACCCGAATAAGAGTGCATAATACCGCCTCGAGGACCAACTCCCTCACTCTTGATAATCTCATAAGTATCTTCCAAAGCATCACGTGTGTGAACGACAAAGGGTAGATTCAGCTTTTTAGAGAGCTGGATTTGGCGTCGAAACACCCGCTCCTGAACATCCTTGGGCGCTGTCATCCAGTGATAGTCCAGCCCAATTTCGCCCAAAGCCACCACCTTGGGGTGACGAAGCTTGTCCAACAGATAGGCTTCCACCGCCTCGTCATAAGTCCCCGCCTCAGTCGGATGCCAGCCAATCGTAGCATAAAGCTGATCATAGCTATCTGCCAGCTCCAAGGCGCGCTCAATGGTCGGTCGGTCAAAACCGACAATATTTATTTTGCTGACGCCCATTTCTGCAGCCAGCTGCAGTTCCTCTTCCTCTCGACCAGCAAATTCTTCCACATTTAAATGCGTGTGTGTATCAAAAATCTTCATGGTTTACTTCCTTGTATTTCCTGTCCTTTATTATACCAAAAATGACCTGAAAAATCAGAAGACTCTTCAAAGCAGAAAAAATAAGATGGCTGCCATTCAACAGCTATCCGAATCCGTCTTCAAGTTCTCCATTGGAATAATTAAGTAGAAAGACAGTGCTAGCATTAACACAAGCGGGAGGAGAATATAAATAATTCCCATGCTGCTGGCAAGAGCTATTAACAGCATGGATAAAACACTCGGAACAGCCATGCTAAATAGATTAATAGCTGACTGGATGGCTCCCATGGACTCTTCTGGAATCATACTGAATACAGATTTCTGCAATCTTGGACTCAGCAGACCAGCTGTAACTGAGCAAGCAAAGCTTGCTATCAGTACAAGTAAAAAGTTTTGCCAGAAAAAACCGCAAAGAATAAAGCCCTCAAATACTTGGCTTGCATACATAGCAAGCTTAGTCGAAAAGTTTTTCAGCAAACTGCCACTCAAAATGTTCCCTAAGATCAGACCAGCGGAACTTAGAATAATTAACACGGCAATGGACTGACCGATCTGCAGATTCCAAAAAGGCCTTTTCAGCAATAAAAGAGTCGCTACTGGCGTCAGAATATTCAGAGTGACTTGCCCAAAGGTTGAAACCAATAACAACCTCACAACGTTTTTCAATCCCAGTAAGACCTTAAGAGAATCCAATAAATGCTGCCAATAATTCTCTTTATTTAGCTCCTTGGCACTGCTAAACTCCGGTTCTAAGTTCTGTAAGCTTTTACTAATATGCCAAAAACCAAGGTAAGCTAGCAAGAATGTCAGAGCATTCAGTCCCGCCAAAGCTCCAATACTCATCCAAGAAATGAGAAAACCGCCAGCTAGATTCCCCAAAATATGAACCAGACTCATACTAGCCTGCCGAAAGCCCATAGCAGAGGTCATATCTTGCTCAATCACTTTTACATAAACTGGGGTCAGCATGGCACCTGAAAAATAACTCAGACTATCCGACAGAAAGTTAATCAAGCAAATCACAAGCAGAGTCAAGAAAGAGAAATCTTGTCCAAGAAGCAAAAATGTTACCAAGCTATATAAGAGTACCTTACTAAACTGTATAAGCAGGTATTTATGGATACGATTCTTCTGAAAGTCCGCCGCAACTCCGGTAAAAACTTGAATTAACTGAGGTAGCGTTTCAGAAAGAGAAATCAATAAAACCGCAAGTGGAGCAAAAGAATAAACAGAAACATAGTTCATCAAAGCCAAATAAAAAACAATGTCCCCAAAACCTGAAATCCATTGATTGATGAGCAACTGGCGAAAATTTTTGTTTTTTGCAAAAACAATCATACGACATCTCCTTTACTCTTGTTAGATTTTTGTTTAACAAATCATAACAATAAATTAGGTGTTTGTCAAATTTTTGTTAGATTGTTATTTTACAATAGAAAAACCTAGAATGAATCTAGGTCTTCTGAAACTATGTTAGGTCCTGTTTGAACTTCTCTATAATCTTTCGAATCAGTTCTTTATTGACCGTGTATTTAACAGAATCATCATCCACCACAAGCTCCAGCAAGCCAGAATTTAGCAGCTTCTGCGTATGGAATGAGATAGAGGCTCTTGTAAGCCCCAGTTTTTTAGCTATATCTTTATTCTTGGCATGCGGCTGAATCAATTCAATCAAGACTTTATAGCGGGTTTCATCACCAAGAGTTTTTAAGGTCAGAGCAAATGTTTCATCGTTAAGCTCCGATTCCGCCTTTGATAACTGGGAATTTCTCGTCGAGAGGATTAAGGAATAGGATGTGAAATCAGGAACCTTTTCGAGAAAAGAGTCAATGAACATAGGTGACAGGACAAAGACTTGTGTGTCCTTCTCAAGAAGCTTGGCATTCTGCTCATCATCATTCATCACATCAGATAGGCTAAATTCTTGTTCAAAAGCTAGAACTTCCTGCTCAAACTGCTTATAAATAGGCTGATAGAGCTCGAACACTCTTTCCAACAAGGAAACTAATTGGTCCCGAAGCTTCTCTGGATGCTGAATAGCTTGGTACCAGTACCATTTATTTTCCGGAGACTTGTCACTATTCTCTATAAAAGCCAGCAGATCTTCAGGATGTCCCTTAATGACTTCCCCTTTAGAAAGCTTAAGTGATAAGCAATAGATGATTTGCTCTGCATCTAGTTTTTTCAGACATTCTAACAAGTCATGCGGACTGGCCGGATCTTCTCCTTTTTCTAGCAAGTAGAGGTAGAGGAGCGGAGCCAGTCCCACCGTAGCTCCTTCAAACAAACTAACCGCAACAAGCTCGTTTTTCAAAGGAAGTAAATCCTGATAGAGCTTATCATAATGCGGCTGTACATCAAGAAGCAGCTCCTTTTGATTCTGCCGTAAATCCCTCCACATATGTTTATCATCCCTTGAAACGATGGCAGGCACCATGAGAAATTCATATAACTTACTACGATAATGAACAAGCTTTACACCCACAGGCTCTTCCCTCCTTACATACACATACTCCGCTTCTAACCAGAAAGAGTATACAATTCCTGTTTTTCATTATACCAAAAATCAGGTGAAATATTCATCGTCTTCTGCTCTGTTCATCTTCTGACAAGAAATCCAACTCTATACAATAAGAACTTTTTAGAAACTTCCATCTAGTTCTTAAGACTGATTTTATCTTTTTTCGATAGTTTTTTATTGATTATCGATAATATCCGTGTTATAGTTACTAAGAAATGAAACGTTAGTCGGAGGAAATTATGACAGACAAAATGAAAAAGACTGCTGAAGATATGAGCATTACTCTTACAAAAATCAGTATCAGCCTTTTATTTATTGCTTCCATTATCCTGATAGCTCTTGGACCTTGGGTCGTCAACCTAGTTATCGAATTCCCCTCTCCTTTCTTTCAAGGAGAGACACGCTTTTGGATCTTGCTGCTGCTCGGCTATGTCCTAGGCTGCCTGGCTCTAGCCTGCATTGTCCATCTCTATCGACTCCTTAGCCGCATTGGTAAAAATCAGGTCTTTATCACACAAAATGTTCAGTACATGCGCTATCTTGGTTGGGAAGTCGGCACTGTCGCTCTTATCTCCCTCTTTATGGGACTGACAGCCTATTTGCCCATGCTTTTAGTCACTGTTTCTTGCAGTATCTTGACCCTGATTATCCGTGTTATCCGTAATGCCTTTGGCAAGGCCATTGAGCTGCAGGATCAAGTGGACTACACTATTTAGGAGGTCTTATGATTCAGATAAATTTAGACCTTGTCATGGCGCAAAAGCGCATCAGCGCTGGCCGTTTAGCAGAGTTGATTGACCTAACACCAGCCAATCTATCTATCCTAAAAAATAATCGAGCCAAGGCTGTCCGCTTTTCAACACTCAACGCTCTCTGTCGTGAACTAGACTGCCAGCCTGGCGATATTTTGGAGTATATCCCTGACGATGAGGAGGAGAAATAATTATGGAATATCCAGCACAAGAACAGATGAATGTCCAGTCTTGTCTGCCCGCAGAAGCAGAACGACAGACCATCTTCACAGGCCTAGAGGACAAGCAACTGCGATTCTTTAAAATCAGCTATCCAATCCTCTATCTCTTAACCTACTTTTACTCTGCTGTATTTTTTAATTATCAAACTGCATCCTTTTTCCCTTTTGCAATTGGTCTTATATTGCTAAGCGAAACTCTAATCAGGAAATTGGCCTATCCATCACTGCAGATAAAAAAT
Source organism: Streptococcus sanguinis (assembly GCF_900635155.1). Classification (NCBI taxonomy): domain Bacteria; kingdom Bacillati; phylum Bacillota; class Bacilli; order Lactobacillales; family Streptococcaceae; genus Streptococcus; species Streptococcus sanguinis. Next base: position 231,955 of record NZ_LR134002.1, on the reverse strand, counting down.
CTTGACAGCAAGTTAGAGGCTAGAAGCTTTCTGATCATGACGTTAGCTCAAGCTCTGGCTTTAAGTCTCTGGGGGCTTCATCGCCAGCTAGAATTTTTCCAATTTCTAGCCATCCACATCTCATTCGCTTTCTATATTTTGTCCCGCACCGGCTGGTTAAGCCAGGGGCGTTTGGGGATCTTGGTCTGGTTTGATGCCATTCAAGCCTTCTGCATCCTGCCCTTTAAAAATTTCATTGCTGCTATTCTAGTCTTTATTGAAGGCAAGCAGCAGGACTCTTTTGACAGCTCTGACAGTCTATCTTCAAAGAAAGCCCAACAGCTTGCTATTATTATCAGCAGCTTCTTTGTCGCAGGAATATTGGTCTACTTTGTCTGGTCCCAGCTGAGTCAGGTTTCAGACAGCTTTGCCTCTTTCTTCAGCAATACCGCTGATGTTATTGAAAATCTACTTGACTCCCTCTTTTCAAGTCTTGATAGCAGCATGATTTTCTTCAAGGCCTGCCTGGCTGTCCCTGTCAGTCTGTACTTATACGGCCTCCTAGCCGGCAGTCTGTTAGGCAAAAAAGATACTAAACTTAGCTACAAAAAATTTCAAGCAAGCATCCGCCCTTTGCGAGTAGCACCTGCTTTCGCAGCCTACATTATCATCGGCAGCCTCTGCCTGACCTATGCTCTCTTCTTCCTGACTGGCCTGACTGAGCTCGGTCAGCTCCTTAGCGCTGGAACAGTAGCTCAGGCTATTTCTCCGCAGAATGCTTCGACCGTTGCCGTAGCTGGCTTCTGGCAGCTGGTTCGGGTATCTATCCTTAACTTTGCAGTCCTAGGCGTCTTCTATCTGATTGCCAAAAAGCCACTCTGGGATCAGAAAGGGACGCGATTCGCAGCTACTATCCTCTTTATCTTTACCGGTCTGCTGGCCTTGCTAGCTGGCTGGAAATTATTTGGCATCTACATCTACCTCTACGGACCAACACCGCTGCGCTTGATTTCAGCATGGTTCATCCTAGTTCTCTTGGTTTGGTGCCTACTGACCCTGATTCGTTTCTACAAACCTATCCAAGCCATTCGCATCGGCGTCTTTTACGCCCTAATAAGCTTTACCTTGCTCTGCTATCTGTATCCAATGCTTTTACCAGCAGGATAAGGAGCAATGGATCTTAACGACATTCAAAAACCAGAAAGTAGATTATGAACCGCACCCCAAAAGTTAGACACAAAAAATCTAACTTTTGGGTTTTTTTAAAATGAAATTAACTTATGAGGACAAAGTTCAAATCTATGAACTCAGAAAACAAGGACAAAATTGCTACCACCTCTCAAGTACTGAACTTCGTTCTATAGAGTCCTCTCGTTAAAAGCGCAAAAAAACCAGCGGTCTCGAGTCTCCGCTGGTTTCTTGATAAATCGTTTGGATTAAGCAGCCAAAACTTTGCGTCCTTTACGACGGCGAGCTGCCAATACACGACGACCGTTTTTAGTTGACATACGGTGGCGGAAACCATGTTTACGCGCACGACGGATTTTACTTGGTTGATAAGTACGTTTCACGATGAATACCTCCTCTTAGATTCTTGTATTCGTTTAGCCGGCTAGTTGTGATCAGTTACTAAACATACTTTACTATTCTATATGATTCTGGGGCTTTTGTCAATACTTACTTAAATAACTTTCTCTTTGTAAACGTAATCATAAAGTCCGAGTCGCTTCATAAAAGGGAATCAAAGCTGTCATGGCCTCCTGCAGCTGAGACAGCACCTGCTCTCTTGAAGCAGCCTGAGAAAGGGGAATATCGTATTTGATCAAGACCTTACGAACCTGACCAACTGCCAGCTGCTGAGTAAGGAACTGGCGATTTTCCTCTGTGCCTTCAAAGCGCTGACTCACACCATCTATCTGAGCAAAATAGTAAGCTGGCGGCTGAATAGGTAGCTCCAAGACCCGATTTTGCTTGCTGAGGCTGCGCTCATCTTTCTTGCGCTCCATGAAGCTCACCTCCAACGACACCCCAAAATCTTCTGCAGTTCCATACAAGCGCAAAGCAAACATCGGTTCTGTAATTTCCCCATAACCTTTAAGATAATTCCAAAAATGGGGCCGCAGTATCTGTGCCTGATTCATCCACTGGCTGGTTCGCTCCAAGGTCAGCTTGGGATAGAGACTCTGAAAATCCTTGACCAAGTCCGCAAACTCCTTGCGTGCCGCCTGACCTTTAGCTCTCAACTCCAACATAGACTCACGCAGCTGCCCTGCCTTGTCTGGAGATATATACTTAGCCCCTTGATGAGGCAGATAACTTTCAATAGCTGGAAAAAGTGACATAAAAATCCTTTCTATATGCAAAAACCAGCATCTCTGCTGGCTTTCTTTTTATTCGCTGTCAATATCCACAACGACATAGCGGTTAGGCTCGTCGCCTTCGGAATAGCTAGTCACGCCATCGATGCGAGATATGATGCGGTGGATAATTTTGCGCTCGCTGTTAGACATAGGGTCTGTGTGCTGACCACGTCGGTCTTCCAAAGCCCGCTGAGCCAGTTTCTGCGCATAGCTTTGCAGCACTTCTGCCCGATGCTCAACATAATCATTGACATTAATGGAAATATAGAAGCTCTTAGAATATTGGTTATAAAGATAGTTTTGCGCCAAGAGCTGCAGAGCTTTCAAGACTTTTCCATGGTAGCCAATCACACGCCCTGGTTCATTGGTATCAATCTGCATGTTAATGGTTCTGCGGTTGTGGCTGCTGGAAATACCCGCTTCAACATCCATCTCATCAACGATTTTCTGAACATAGTTCGTTACGTTTTCAACTACTTCTTCAATATCGTAGTCTGCTTCGACTTGGATGCCTAACTCAGCAAAAGAGCTTTCTTCTGTTTCTGTCGGGTCAGCCTTGTCTTTAGCCGCTTGTTCAAAAGAGATAACCTTGCTATCGTCCGCTTCTGCTTGAGCAACTGCCTCATCAATAGCTTGGTTGGTCTTGAGAAGATCAATAGTGCCAGTCTCTTCTAAAATCGTATTGGCTTGCTTGTCATTTTTGAGAATTTCAGCCTTGACCTCATCTGAGATAACTTCGCCTTCGCCTTCGACCTTCTTGATGGCCGCTACCACACGGCCCAAATCAACCGTCGCTTCACTGACAGACTGCACAGGCTCATTCTGAGCATTAATCTCTTCGGGAACACCTTTTACAGCCTTTTGATTGGCCTTGACAACTGTCGTCTCAGCAATAGGCTCGACATCCACCTGAGCTGGCTTCTTGCCAAACAAGCCTAAAAAGCCTTTTTTCTCACGAGAAATAACAGTGATATGCGCTCTCATACGTGGAATATCCAACGTTTTCAAACCATTTTGAATGGCTTCTTCAACACTTGCTCCTGTAAAAATAACCATTGCAAGAGTCCTCCTTCTTACTTACTTTTTCTTTTTCTGTGCTTTTTTCAGGGCACGTTTCTTTTTCTGTTCCAATTGACGCTCTGACCGTTCCTTGGCTTCCCGCTCGGCGATAATTTTAAAAGGATTGCTCAGCAGCAAGGTCTGAACCACCTGATAAGCATTTGAGACCGCCCAGTAGAGGGCTACCCCGCTCGCCGCATAGAGGGCAAAAAAGAAAATCATCACTGGCATTAGGTACATCATGACTGTCATCCCGCCATTTCTCTCAGGCAAGGCTTTGTTTGAAAGCCACGTACTGAGGAAAGTGAAGAGAGCCGCCAACAGCGGAAGAATAAAGGTCGGATCTGTCGCTCCTAGATTGAGCCAGAGGAAGTGACCTGTCTTCATAAAATCAACCCGAGTCAGGGCTTGAAACAGAGCCAAGAGCACTGGCATCTGGATAAAGAGCGGAATGAATGAGGCATAAGGATTGACACCCTTTTCTTTGTAGAGCTTTTGAGTTTCCTCAGCCAAGGCTGTTCTGCTCTCCATATCCTTACCAGGATACTTTTCCTGCAGGCGCTTGATATGCGGCTGTACTTCCTGCAGCTTGCGCGAAGAAGTCGTCTGGAATTGGAAGACCGGCAGGAGAACTGTCCGGATAATCAAGGTAAAGAGAATAATCCCAATCCCCTTGCTTCCACCAAAGGATAGAAAACGAATGGTGTCGGCAAAGAAATAGACCAGCTTCTCCCAGAAGCCATTTGAATCGGCTGTTACTTGACTGGTTCCGCAGGCTGTGAGAAAGAGCAGAGAGGCAACCAGCAAAATCCCTAATTTACTTTTCTGTTTCACAAATGAATCCTTCCTGATAAAGTTTAGCAATTTTTAATACATGCAATAAATTTTGTTCAACTTGGTGGTAGTCCAGCTCTTCCACTCCTTTGCGAGCAATAACGACGAAGTCTGCCTGGACTAACTGTTTCTGATGCTGCATCAAGACATGGCGGATTTTTCTTTTAATACGATTGCGAACCACTGCATTCCCCAGCTTTTTACTGACAGAAATTCCTACCCGAAAATGCTTTTGCTCTTTTTCTAACATGTAAACGACAAATTTTCGATTAGCAAAACTCTGTCCTCTTTTAAAAATCGCATTAAAATCTTTTTCGCTCTTGACGCGATAGTTTTTTCTCAAAACTCAACTCCATCCACCAAAATTATATCTATTATACCATATTTTTCGAAAATGCCAATAAGTCCTGCTATGACGCTGTTTTTGCAAATATTTAAAAGGTCAATTCACATTAAAAACACCGCAATTCCCTTGCGATGTCCCTTATATCCTATTCCTTTTCCAGCTGTTTCTTCGCTCTTTCCAACTCCTGACGGATCTGTGCAAATCCCGTTCCGCTAAGGGAATTCCGCTTTTGTACAGCAGTCTGCGACTCAAGAGCTTGATAAATATCTTCCTCAATCAGCGACGACACTTCCTGATAGCGGTTCAGCGGGATATCCTGTAGATAATAGCCTGCCTTGCTGCATTCCAGCACCAACTTTCCGACAATCTCATGGGCTTCCCGGAAAGGCAGTCCTTTCTTGGCCAGGTAGTCAGCCAATTCCGTCGCATTGGAGAAGTCTTGCTGAGTTGAAACCAGCATTCTTTCCTTATTGACCGTCATGCTAGACAGCATACCCGCCATAATATCCAGCGATTTTTGGATGGTATCAACTGTATCGAACATGCCTTCCTTGTCTTCCTGCAGGTCCTTATTGTAAGCTAAGGGCAGGGATTTCATAACCGTCAGAAGACTGAAGAGATGGCCATAGACCCGGCCACTCTTACCCCGAATCAGCTCCGCCATGTCCGGATTTTTCTTTTGCGGCATAATGGAAGACCCGGTGCTAAAGGTATCTGACAGGCTGACAAAGCCGTATTCATAGCTGCACCAGTTAATCAGCTCCTCGCAGAGACGAGACAAATGCATGATGAGAATGCTGCTGTTAGATAGAAACTCCAAGATAAAATCTCGATCACTGACCGCATCCAAGGAATTGTGGTAAAGTCCTTTGAAACCCAATAAATCAGCCGTCAGCTCCCGGTCAATCGGAAACGTTGTCCCCGCCAGAGCCGCTGCTCCTAAAGGAGACAAATCCGTATGCTCCAGATTAAAGGCAAAGCGCTGACTATCCCGGCTGAACATCTGATAATAGGCCAGCAGATGATGAGCAAAACTAATCGGCTGGGCATGCTGCAGATGGGTATAGCCTGGCATGATGGTCTCTACATGCTCTTCTGCCAAGTCCAGCAGCACCTGTCGCAAATTCAAGAGTTTATCCGCAATCTGACCGAGCTGATCCTTGAGATAAAGGTGCATATCTGTCGCCACCTGGTCATTACGGGAGCGAGCCGTATGGAGCTTACCAGCTACTGGCCCAATCTCCTCGGTCAGAAGAGCCTCCATATTCATATGAATATCTTCATTAGCAACATCAAACTCAAGCTCTCCAGCTTGATAGCGCGCCAACAGCTTTTCCAATCCTGCCTGAATAGCAGCCGCTTCCTCTGGAGCAATGATTCCTGTCTGCCCCAACATTTTGACATGGGCTAGGCTGCCCTGCAGATCATAAGGAGCCAGACGATAGTCAAAGCCAATGCTAGCACCAAACTCTTCTACCCAGCCTTCCAGAGAGGCTTCAAAACGTCCGCCCCACAGTTTATGATTCGCCATAGGAAAGCCCCTTTCTATTTGTCTTTGTGAGCCTGAACCTCTGCGTGAACCTTAGATGGAAGCCCCCACAGCTTGATAAAGCCAATCGCAGCATCCTGGTCAAAAGTATCTGCACTGGTATAAGTGGCCAGACTTTCATCGTAAAGAGAATTGTCAGACTTACGCGCTACGACTGTCGCAAATCCCTTATAAAGCTTCACCTTAGCTGTGCCATTGACCACCTGCTGGGTGGACTTAAGGTAGGCAATCAGGGCTTCTGTCGCTGGATTAAACCAGAGACCATTATAGATGAGATTAGACAGCTCGTTTTCGATAATCGGCTTGAAATGGGCCAGTTCTCTGACTAGAGTCAAATCCTCGATTTCTTTGTGGGCAGCCAAGAGAGTCACAGCACCAGGGCATTCATAGATTTCCCGAGACTTAATCCCAACCAGACGGTTTTCCACATGGTCAATCCGCCCAACACCGTGTTGTCCTGCTATGTCATTTAGCTCAAGAATCAAGTCCGCCAGCTTCATCTTTTTGCCATCTAAAGCAACTGGGACACCTGCCTCAAATTCAATATTTACATAGACTGGGCTGTCTGGTGCTGCTTCTGGCGCAACTGTCAAATCATAGGCGTCTTCCGGTGCTTCATTCCAAGGATTTTCCAAGACACCACACTCATTGGCTCGTCCCCAAAGGTTTTGATCGACTGAGTATGGACTATCTAGATCCGCAGGAATTGGCACACCATTAGCTTTGGCATAATTGATTTCTTCTTCCCGAGACCATTTCCACTCCCGAACCGGAGCAATGACCTTGAGACTGGGATCCAAGGAGGCGATAGCCACTTCAAAACGAACCTGATCGTTTCCTTTTCCGGTACAGCCATGGGCAATGGTTGTCGCCCCTGTCTTGTGAGCAATTTCAACCAATTTCTTAGAAATCAAAGGTCGGCTCAGAGCGGACACTAGAGGATATTTTCGTTCGTAGAAGGTGTGTCCTTGCAGAGCAACCAAGACGTAGTCTTCCGCAAACTCGTCTTTAACATCAATAACATGTGATTCGATAGCGCCAACTTTCAGCGCCTTGTCATGAATGAAATCTAAATCATTTCCTTCACCTACGTCCATGCAGACTGCGATCACATCATAATCCTTGTCCAGCCAAGTAATAGCCACCGAAGTGTCCAAGCCGCCGGAATAAGCTAAAATGACTTTCTCTTTAACCATGCGATTACCTCTATCCTTCTACATTTTATTTTTAAACATTCTACTGTATGAAAATGCGAATGTCAAGAGGAAATTTAATATTTATTAAAATAAAAACGTTTTATCAATTTTTATTCAAAATCAATATATTATATACTGGACTCAAAATAAGAAAAAAAGAGTCTGTCAAGACTCCTTATTTTACACGGTAAAAAACATCGGGATGTTCGGAAACGCTCTGGGTGATGATGAAACGATCTTGACTGGTATCAGTCGGATCCGTCCCATTGACAGTCTCCCCAGCTGGCAGACTCTTTCCTGCTGGAATTATAAGAAAGGCAGCACCGGTTTGGTTTTTCCAACGAATCCCTGCTCGGTAAATCCCATTTTCATCTGGCCCAGAGTAATCTCCTGTCTCAAGCTTGGCAACATCTGACTCAATACCTGACGCATCAAATGTATAACTGTTCCCTTTGGCATCCTGCCAAGTACCAATCATGCTGGAAAAATCTCCAGAAGCAATAGCCTTCATATCCAAACTAGAAGTTGATGCCGTCTCTTTCTCTCCTTTGCTAGTTTCCTTGGCAGACTTTTCAGCTTCAGTTTCCGAATTCTGCTGAGGGCCTGTATCAGAAGTTTCCTGATTATCCGCTTGACCATCAAGTTCGCTCGAACCGGTCCCTCTTTCAGACTTTTTAGAATATGCAGAGCTAGTCGAACTTACTTTAGAATTGTTGGAAGCAGGAGTCGTCTGCTCTTTCTTTTGGTTACAGGTTACCAGCACGAGTAAGGCTACTAGTCCTCCAATCAAGATGATGATCCATTTTTTCATTTTTCTCTCCTTAAGGTATTTTCTTATTACAATTGTGACATAAAAATAAAAATTTGCAAAGTAAAAACCAGCTTTCAAGCTGGTTCATCTTATTGAATTTGATTCAGCATGTTTTCGATATGCTGGATAGATTTTTCTCGGCCTAGCAGGTAAATCGTATCTGGTAGCTCTGGTCCATGCATTTCACCCGAAACGGCAATCCGGATCGGCATAAAGAGGTTTTTGCCCTTGATTCCTGTCTCTTTTTGGACAGCCTTGATTTGCGGGAAAATATTCTCCGTCACAAAATCTGCATCAGACATAGCTTCTAACTTTTCTTTGAAAGCTGTCAGCACGGTCGGTACCGTTTCACCAGCCATGACCTCACGCTCCGCATCTGTCAACTCTGGGAAGTCCGCAAAGAAGAGGTCTGTCAGTGGCACAATTTCGTCTACAGACTTCATTTGCGGTTTGTAGAGCTCTACAAGCTTTTCTGCCTTATCTGTCAAACGGCCCGCTTCTTCCAAGTACGGCTTAGCCAGAGCGAAGATTGTGTCAAAATCCGCATTCTTGATGTATTCATTGTTCATCCAGTCCAGCTTCTTCTGGTCAAAGGCAGCTGGGGACTTGCTGAGACGTTTTTCATCAAAGAGCTCAATCAATTCTTGACGAGAGAAAATCTCATGCTCTCCACCAGGATTCCAGCCCAGCAGTGCAATAAAGTTAAAGACTGCTTCTGCTAGGTAGCCCTTCTTGCGATAATCCTCGATAAACTGCAAGGTATTGGTATCGCGCTTGGACAGTTTCTTGCCTGTTTCAGAGTTGATAATCAGGGTCATATGCCCAAATTCTGGAGCTTCCCAGCCTAGAGCTTCATAAACCATGAGTTGCTTAGGCGTGTTGGCAATGTGGTCATCTCCACGAATAACATGTGAAATTTCCATCAGATGGTCATCAACAACCACAGCAAAGTTGTAGGTTGGGTAGCCGTCTTTCTTCTGGATAACCCAGTCACCACCGATATTGCCACCTTCAAACTCAATTTCGCCCTTGACCATGTCAGTCCACTTATAGACACCAGCTTCATTGACAGCCAGACGAACCGTTGGAATGATGCCCGCTGCTTCACGCTCAGCAATATAGGCTACCTTTTCTTCCTCTGACATGCCTAGAAACTCATTGATATAACGCGGTGTTTCACCAGCTGCTTCCTGACGTTCCCGTTCAGCCGCTAATTCTTCCTCAGTCACATAGGACTTGTAAGCTAAGCCCTTGTCCAAAAGTTCATTAACGTATTTTTGGTAAATATCCAAGCGCTCAGACTGGCGGTAGTTTTCGTGAGTCTCAGGGCTTTCATCCCAGTCAATACCCAACCAGCGTAAGTTTTCAAGCTGTGAGCGTTCTCCGTCTTCTACATGGCGCTTGCGGTCTGTATCCTCGATACGGATAATGAAGGTCCCGCCATGATGACGAGCATAGAGGTAGTTAAAGAGCGCAGTCCGCGCATTTCCGATGTGTAAAAGTCCAGTCGGACTTGGTGCATAACGCACTCGAATCGCTTTTGTCAAAGTTCCATTCTCCTATTTGTGTTTCGGGGAATTATTCCCACTCCGATTTTCAAACGTAATCATTATATCATACTCTGAGGGCAGAATACGACTTTACAGTCTATTTTTACGACAGGCGCTCTTCCAGCTGGAAGTCGATAGGAAGCCAAGCCAGCACATTCTCCATCTGCTTTTCCCAGTAATACCACTCATGCTTACCTGGACTGTGGCTATAAGTAATCTCCAAACCTAAGTCTTGCAAGTTTTTTACTGCCTTCTGATTAGCCTCGTAGAGAAAGTCCTCTTCGCCACACCATGCCCAAAGCTTAGTCTTTTTATCAGATTGCTTGGCTATACTTTCCAGCGAATGAGGGCTGCTGGTCCAGTCTTTATAGTCTCCAAAAACTCCCCGCCAATAGGCCGGTGTTGCCATTTCAGCATTATCTGGACGAGCATCAAGAAAACTCAAAGCCCCAGAAAGACTAGCCGCGTATGAAAAGCGGTTAGACTTGAGAGCCAGCTTAAAGGCTCCGTATCCGCCCATGGAAAGGCCTGCGATAAAATTCTTCTCCCGCTTATCTGACATATTTGGGAAAAAGCGCTTGAGCACCCGAGGCAGCTCCTCAGCGATGGCTTCGTAATAGTTAAAACCGTACTGAGTATCGGTGTACCAGCCATTGCTGGTATTAGGCATGACAACAATCAAGTTGGTCGAGCGAACCAGACGCTCAATATTTGAGCGCTTGAGCCAGCTATTGTGATTCCCATTCATACCATGAAGCAGGTACAAAACAGGAATGTCCTTATCGTCCGGCTTGTCCACGCGAGCCGCGTCTGGATAGAGGACATTGACGCCCCATTCCATCTCCAAAGCTTCAGAATAATACTCTATTTTCATCACTGCCATTCGCATTTCTCCTTCGTATCTTTCTGACAAGAAAAAGCCGAAGCCCGACTTTTCTTGTATTTGTGTTCAGATTTTTACCGCACTTCCATAACAACCGGCAAAATAGCTGGGCGACGCTTGGTTTGGTCAAAGAGATATTTGGCCAAACTGTCACGGACAGCTCCTTTCAGCTCACCCCAGTCAAAGCTATCCTGCGCCAGATAGTCTTCCACTGTTTTATTGATAATGTCAGAGCTTTCGCGCAAAATATCTCTGCTCTTCTTGACATAGACAAATCCCCGGGTGTGTACTTTAGCCTTGGAAATGATTTTCTTTTCCTTCCGGTTAACTGTGAGTGCCACAATGAAAATACCATCTTCAGACAAGACCTTGCGGTCGCGCAGGACGATATTGCCCACGTCACCAATCGCATTCCCATCAATCATGACATCTCCTGCTGACACAGCACCAGCTGGCAAAAAATCACCATGGTCGTATTCCATGATGCTGCCCCGCTTAGGAATGAAGATATTTTCCGGCAGCATGCCAATTTCCATGGCAGCCTTAGCATGAGCATCCAAGCCACGGTACTCACCCTGAATAGGGAAGAGGTACTTAGGCTGCAGCAGGTTAATCATGAGCTGCAAATCACGCGCATTTGCGTGACCTGAAACCCGCAGGTTTTGGGTAATCAGCTTGACAATACCACCCGCTTGATAAATCATATTTTCTACACGAGCCACGACCGCTTCCTTGGCAATAGACGGCGTCGTTACGATGTAGATTAAATCGCCTTCCTTGATTTCCACATAGCGGTGGCGGCCGATTGACATCTTACGCAGACCATTGATAGGCTCACCCATCCGGCCAGTCTCCAAGATAATCAGCTCATGGTCTTCAAACTTAGACATTTCCTTAGGCTTGATCAAAAGGCGTTCGTCCACCAAGGACAGCTTCTTGAGGCGGATAGCCGTACGGACGATATTTTCAATGTCAAAGCCTGTCAAAACAACTCGACGACCAGTCTCAGCAGCTGCATCAAAGACCTGCTGGATACGAGACAAGTTGCTGGCAACCGCCGCAACAATCACGCGGCCATCCCAGTCGGCAATCGTATCTTCGATTTCCTTGCCAACCTCGCTCTCACTAGCCACCTGAACACTACTGTCTGCATTGGCTGAATCACTGAGCAAGGCCAGAACACCCTCGCGGCCAATTTCAGCTAAACGGCCAAAGTCTGTCGCATAGGACGGGCTGGCAGACTGGTCAAACTTGAAATCACCTGTATAAACGATGCTGCCTTTTCTGGTCTTGATGACAATTCCCAAACTCTCAGGAATCGAGTGAGTCGTCCGGAAGAAGGAAACCACGGTTTTGCCAAATTCAATCTCGGTATTCTCATCAATCACATGGAAATCATTGAATTTCTTAACTGCATCGTTATTTTTAACAAAAAGCTTAGCTAGCTCAATCGTCAATTCTGATCCAAAAACCGGCACCTTAGCATCTGCCAAAAGATTAGGCAGAGCACCAATCGCATCCGCGTGCCCGTGCGTCAGAAAGACACCCGCAATCCGCTTCTTGTTTTCAAACAAATAGTCCATGTTGGGAACGACATAATCCACGCCCAACTGCTCATTTTCTGGGTACTTCAGCCCAACATCCAATACAAAAATGGAATCATCCACTTCGACAACGTAAAGATTTTTCCCATTTTCACGTACGCCGCCCAAAGCAATCAGTTTAATATTGCTCTTGCTCATTTTTTCTCCTATTCAATTTTCAGAACCTCACTTTTATCAAAGATTCTTTATTTTATTACTAACGGTCCTTGGCTAGCCAAGTCGAATTACAGTCTTGCAAACTTAAGGTTCGCATATCTAACCTATTATAGCATTTTTTCAGCTTTTTTCAAAACAAAGAAAAATTGTTTTTCCATTGTCACTTAGAATGGAGCTATTTTTCTAACCACGAAAAAACACACCGACAACAAAAAAGAAACAGCCGCAAACTGTCCCTTTTTAGGGTTAGGCTTTGCCAGTCAGATTAAAACGGACAAAATAAACCATTATCGCAGCTATAACCAAGAAAGCCAGCCCGACCGTTGCCAGAGCATGAGCAGAAAAGAACAGCAGGCTAGCTATCAAGCTTAGAATCGGAAGCGCTACCTCTATAAGCAGAAACCTCATTGAGAATCTACGTTCTAGCTTATTACAAGGAGTTTAGGGCAGAAGGACAGACAGGGGGAGAAATTTTCATTTCCGAAATACTCGGAAAGCCCAATCAACTTCTACCCAAAAGTGATAATGTCCAAAAGAAACAGCCGCTCAATCAAATGAGGAAAATCGATAGGGCTGAGATCAGCCGAGACAAAACTGTGATTGGGATTACTGAGAAAGCCGGGCAGGATTTAGGTCGTCAAAATTCCAATCACTGCTACCCAAAGACCGATATGGCAAGGAAAGATCAGAGGCAGAAAGAGGCAGGCCGTACAAATGACATAGTCGGCTTCATAGTCAAACAGTTGGTGGCGGCATTTTTCTTTTTTCATATTCATACTCTTTCATAAATCCTAAAAACGATTCACCCATATAGCCAAGCGCTGGTAGAAAAAGAGCCAGCAGTCTGCAAGAAAATTAAGGCCCAGCACAATGTAGAGGCCGCGAAGATTTTCCTTAGCATAGACCGCGCTAGCGTAAATCAGTTCCTGACCACCTAAGTGATAATTCAACAAGTCCATCTCTTCTAAATAAATAAGCTTACTCCAAAATTCACTGCCTAGATAAATTAACAGAATATAATTTGCTACTCTGATTACTGGATACAGATATGATGCCAAATAGTAATGTGCATGCTTTTGAAGATGCCAGCGTCTCAGCCATTCTCGTCTATCAAGCTGAGGTCCTGCAAGAATAAAAGTGAGGACGGCCGCTGTCTCTACAACATCTTTGAAGGGATAGAAGCTCCATTTGAGAATAGGCTCAAAAGAATCAATACCTGTAATCCCGTAGCTTTTAATCACTAAACTATCCAAGAATTGATAATTGAAGATAATGAATAACATTAAAAATAATATTAAAAACAAGAAAAAGAAATAACCTTTTTTCCATCTTAAGAATATTTTATACTTCCGACTCCTCCGAATCATCTGCAGCTTGAAATTGGGATTATTCGGTATATTCTCCGCAATAGGCTCACCGCATGCCGGGCAGATGACATAGTCGGTCTCATAGTCAAACAGCTGGTGCCGACATTTTTCTTTTTTCAGCTTCATTTTCTCTTTACCTTTCCAAAAACCCGAATATCAAGCTGTATGATATTCGGGTTTCTCACCTTTTATTGGCTCACTTGGTCTTGCAAATTGCTTATCACCAGTCAACACCATAGTATCGGAGCATCCGTTTGCTGACCCGCATGCCATTGTACTGAATCAGCGAAATCCAGCGGTATTTGTCAATCAAATCTTTAGACACCATTCTGCGACTGTTCCGCAAAGACAATCTGACTTGGCAAGACACTGTTCAAAGAGAAAAACAGAAGCAAAAGATACATTTGAACTTTTCTTATAATCGACATAATCATACCCTCCTAACTGCTAATTGTTTTCCAATCACCATCCCTAATATAAATATACAATGAAAACCCTTTCCCGTCAACGGTATCTTATACTTGCAAAGCACAAGAAAACAGGCCCCAGAGGGCTCTCACCCCAGATACACGGCATGCCAATCGTAGCAAAAAAAAACGACCTCTAGCTTTACTCGGCTAGAGGTCTGGTTTACTTCGCTGGTATGAGAGCAATCAGTTCATCCAAGGTGTAACTGAATAACAATTTTTTATTTATTGTTTTTATTATTTTTTATAAACTTTTAATTCCTTCAACCGCTAATGATTTTCTTTTTATCTTAGCATTGGAAATCTCTATAACATAATAAAGCACTATTGATTGAATTCTCGAAGTTTGAAAACCATCTAAAAGCTTCTACTTTCTATACTATCGTTACAATCAGGCAAGCTAAGCAGGCCTGTCTGACAATTCAACCAATATGTCAAGTAAAGCAACTACTTATGTATTACAAACAACTATACCAACAAAGTAAACTTAAAAGCGAATGACTTTGGTTTCCTTTCTTTCTATTTCTTTAACTCTATTATAGTACTCTATCCAGAATTTTGCAAGCGTTTACACATTAAAAATACAAAAATATTTTAAGAATTTTGAAAAAGTAGTTACACAAAGAAAAAAGGCTGTCAAACTAGATGCTGTTTTGTTATTCGATTAATAATTCAGTATGTGTTGCTTTTTTAATCCAGTAAGAATGTTAAGAAACCTCTTCTCAGAAATTAGATTCTAATCGTAATTTTTTATGTTAAAATAAATAACGGTTGTATACTTCTTCCGGTATTTCATTTGGAATATTACTTATTTCATTCATTGCTTTGCATGAATTTATAATTTAGAGGACTTTAATAAGGGGAATACTATTATGAGAAAAATTTTAAAAGAGGATAAACTTTATTCTTTAGTTGAATTTAGAGATAGGCTCTACGATGATTTAGATTTATCAAGAAGCGATTTAGCTACCTTGTTATGTGCAATGTTGATTGCATCTATTGGCTTAAACATGGATTCCACTCCAGTTATCATTGGGGCAATGTTGATTTCTCCATTAATGACACCTATTATTGGAATTGGTTTTTCATTAGCAATACTAGATATGAAACTGCTCAGAAAGTCGTTTAAAATTCTTTCTATTCAAGTTTTGTTAAGCCTCTTAGCATCTACGGTTTATTTTTTTATTTCTCCAATTTCTTATGCAAGTTCAGAAATTATTGCCAGAACTTCACCAACAATTTGGGATGTAGTTATAGCTTTTGTGGGTGGGGTAGCTGGAGTTATTGGAGCACGTAAAAAAGAAGCAAATAACATTGTACCTGGAGTAGCTATCGCAACAGCTCTTATGCCCCCAGTATGTACTGTCGGCTATGCTATAGCAACGGGAAACTTTGAGTTTATGTTAGGAGCATCCTACTTATTTTTCATTAACTGTAGTTTTATTATGCTTGCTACATACATAGGGACGAGCTTAACTATGGTGAAAAATCATTACATTAAACACAATCAAGAAGCCTATAAAATGCGAAAAATATTAATTCTAGTTTCGCTTATTCTTATTATTCCAAGTTTGGTTTCAGCGACTACCTTAGTGAGAGAGACCTTAATCAATGAATCTATAAATAAATACTTATCTGATCAGTTTAAAGAGAACACAATCCTAAAAAAGAACTATGATAAAGAAGGCAATACTTTAAAGTTAACTATTTCAGGAAACTATCTTTCAGATGAGGAAGTAAAAGAAATTCTTAGTAAACAAAACGATTATGGTTTGAAACATATTTCAATTCAAATTTCACAATTATCCAATGATCGATTGACCGAAAAAGACATAGTCGAGTATATTATTCAATATAAAAATGACCATGAACTTCAAAAAATTGATAAGGAGAAGAAAGAAACTCCAACTAAAAACAAGGAATAGGAACAATTTTTCTAGCCAAATACACAAAAAAGAGAGAACAGGATTAAATGTTCTCTCTTTTTAGTTACTATAGTTAACAAAAACTTTTTATAAGGAAAATCAACTATTGGTTTTATTTATCGTCTTTTTTAACCATGTTTTTAACGCCTTCGATTGCGCCTTCAACAGCATCTTTGGCATCTTCTGCAACTTCTTTAACTTTAGAAACTACTTTTTCAGCAGCTCCTTCTTTTTCTGTTTTTTTATCACCAGTTAATTTGCCAAAGCCTTCTTTAACAGAACCTTTAGCTTGGTTGAATTTTTCTTCTGTAGACATAATTGATACCTCCATTATTCATTCGCTTCAATTGTTTGAAGAAATCAAACAAGATAAGTATTCCTAATCCTGATTACTAGATTAACGAACGCGAGAGTTTTCCTTTGATGTAGCATCTTTAACAGCATCTACTCCATCGCCAACTTTTTCTTGAACAGCTGAGAAGCCACCGCTAATGCCAGATTTTGCTTTTTCAAATTGCTCTGAAGCAAATTCACCTGTTGATTCAGCGACATCTGTCACTCGGTCTTGAAGGCTTACTGAATCCGCTTCGTGTTGTTCTTTCGTTTTAATATCAACAACATTGACATTTACTTCAACAACTTCCAAATCAGTCATCTTAGATACTTCTTCTACAACAACTTTTTTGATTTCTTCATACAATGCAGGAACATTCTTTTGATATTCCACGACTACATTCAAGTCAACTGCTACTTGTTCTTTACCAACTTCAACATTGACACCATGAGTGACATTGTCAGAATTGACAATTTTATCTTTTAAGTTAGAGAAGAAGCCACCGTCAACAGCCAGCAAACCTGAAACTTTCTCTAAAGAGATACCAATAATTTTTTGAATGACTTTATCATCGTAAGTCAATTCACCTTTTACTTCATGAGTTGCTTGAGCAACTTCCTTCTTTGCAACATCTTTTACTTCTTTAACATCTTTATGTGACATATTAAACTCCTTTATTATTTAAATATATTATTTTTTTGAATATAATATCCAATTCCTGCTCCTAGAGTAGCGCAAATCAAGACAAAGAGAGTCTTAAAGAAGCCAAAGGATAGGATAAAACAGGCTAGAATAACTCCTGCTAATCCAGACAAGATTGGATATTGATATTTTTTAAACAATTCCATTTTTTACTTCCTTACTTTACACGGCTAGTAGTTTTTTTAGCCGGTGCTTTTGGCTTGAAGTCTGATACAGAGATTTTAAGCTTGACAGTATGATTGAGACCGAAGAATTGCTTCAATCCAGTCTCAATTTCTTCTTGAATCAACTGACTTCTCTTGATTATGTTTTCTGAAGGAACGATTGCTCCTTTAACAGAAACCATACATTTGTTTTTTCGGCTATTGACGGAAACGGTAGGATCTTTTATCAGATCGTGGTCTGTTACCAGACTACGAACAAATCCTTCAATGGCTGAATTTTTCAGCATCAGTTTACCGTCCCCATCAGCTAGCTGAATTTCCATAGGTCTCTTAGGATAAAACAGAATCACTAAGATCAAGAGTAAGATTAAGCTTGCTAAAACCACTGTGCCCCAGAAAACATATCGAGAAAGAAAGTATCCTACAAAAGGAATCTGCTTCCAAGTGAATAGTTTCCAACCGAACATCTGGAGCCCCAGACCGCTGACTTTATGAAAATCTAGTAAAACAGGAATCAAAATTGTCAAGATTAAAATACAGAAAATAATGGAAAGTATTTTTCTTGATTTTGACATATTGAATCCCCTCATCATTAAATTTTAAATTGTATTTTGAATATAAAAAGAAAAATTACGCCTTTTTACCCAAAATAAATGATACAACAGCTACTACAATAACTGCGCCAATTATAGAAGGAATCAGAGCCATACCAGCCAAACTAGGACCCCAAGCTCCCAAAAGTGACTGACCGACAGCAGAACCAACTAAACCTGCAACAACGTTTGCAATAATGCCCATTGAGCCGCCTTTTTTAGTGATTGATCCAGCAATAAGACCAATAAGACCTCCAACAATAATAGACCAAAGCATATTGATTCTCCTTTCTAATTTTTTCTAAATCAAAATTGTTTAATAATAATTTTTACTATTATTTTTTGATTAACATAATTATATAATTTTTTGACATAAAAAAGCAACTTTTATGCTTATTTTCTTTGCTTTATTTCTGTACAAAAAGTACATATATTTAGTAAAAGGCCTATATTAAAGCGTTTGCAGTTCTTTTTGTAACATAATTGATGTTTAAAAAATTTCTTTACTTAAGATAAACGAATAAAAAATGGTATAATTATGTGATAATTAAAACACCATGTAATGAAGGATAATATGTTAAAATGAGAGAATTATTGTCTAAAAAAAGCCACAGACAATTAGAACTATTAGAACTACTATTTAAAAACAAACGCTGGTTTCATATTTCTGAGTTGGCTGAACTATTGAATTGTACAGAACGTTCAGTAAAAGATGATTTAGCCCATGTCAAGTCCTCTTTTCCTGAATTGATTTTTCACTCTTCCACTAATGGCATACGTATCATTAATACCGATGATAGCGATATTGAGATGGTCTATCACTATTTTTTTAAGCACTCAAGATATTTTTCAATTTTAGAATTCATCTTCTTTAACGAAGGATATGAAACCGAGAGTATTTGCAAAGAGTTTTATATAAGCTCTTCCTCACTCTATCGTATAATCAGTCACATTAACAAAATTATAAAAAAACAATATAATTTTAAAATTAGTCTCAATCCTGCTCGGATTATTGGAGATGAGATTGATATCCGTTATTTTTTTGCACAATATTTTTCAGAAAAATATTATTTTCTTGAATGGCCCTTTACAGATTTTTCAGTAGAACCTTTGTGTAAGCTGTTAGAACTGGTCTATCAAGAAACTGCATTTCCTGTCAATTTCGCAACTCAACGAATGTTAAAATTGCTCCTGGTTACAAATTTATATCGAATAAAGTTTGGTCATTTCTTGGAAGTTGAGAAAGATTCTTTTAACAATCAATTGTTAGAATCTCTCATGCAAGCAGAAGGAATCGAAGACATTGTAGCGAGCTTTGATTCTGAATATCATATCTCTTTGAATAAAGAAGTGATAGGCCAACTATTTGTCTCCTATTTTCAAAAAATGTTTTTCATTGATGAAAATCTATTTATGAGCTGCGCAAAAACAGATAGCTATGTAAAAAATTCGTATCAATTATTAAGTGATTTAATTGATCAGATAGAAAGCAATTATAATCTTAAAATTGACAATAAGGACAATCTGATTTGGCATCTGCATAATACAGCACATCTGCATCGTCAGGAATTATCTACAGAATTTATTCTGTTTGATCAAAAAGGGAATACAATCAAGAACTTTCAAAATATTTTCCCTCAATTTGTTTCAGATGTTAAAAAAGGGATTGAACATTATCTAGAGACTTTGGATATCCATAGCACACCAATGAAAGTCAACCATCTATCCTATACCTTTATCACTCACAGCAAACATTTAGTGCTGAATCTTTTACAAAATCAGCCTAAATTAAAGGTTTTAGTCATGAGTAATTTTGATCAGTATCATGCAAGATCAGTAGCAGAGACACTTTCTTATTATTGCAGCAACAATTTTGAACTTGAAGTTTGGAATGAATTAGAACTATCAATCGATTCTTTAAAAGAATCACCTTACGATATCATCATTTCTAATTTTATTATTCCCCCTATTGAGAACAAGAGACTGATCTATTCCAATAATATTAATACGGTCGCACTCATCTCCTTACTTAACGCAATGATGTTTATTCGCTTAGATGAGTGATTTGGACCATTTTGATAACAAAAAAACCGCAATCTAGCGGTTTTTATTCATCTATTAGGGCAATTTGAAGAAAAAGGACATAGTCCTATTTAACAGAGAACCAGAGCCTTTTGAATATTAATTGTCTAACTTTGTGGGAGCAGTACATTATTTAGTACATATTCTTTCTCTTGTTTTTACAAAACTCTTAGCAAGCCTATTCAAACAAGCCATAGTAATCTGCAATAGTCATCTTGGCTTTCTCATCTTTGTTTAAGTCCTGAATAATTTGCCCGTCTTTCATAACGATTAGTCGGTTGCCGTATTTGAGGGCATCCTCCATGTGATGGGTAATCATAAGAGCTGTAAGGCGGTCACGATTGACAAATTCATTGGTCAGCTCCATCAAGGCTACACTGGTCTTGGGATCCAGCGCCGCAGTATGCTCATCCAGAAGCAAAAGCTCTGGACGCTTGAGCGTTGCCATGAGCAAACTCAAGGCCTGTCTTTGCCCACCAGAAAGAAATTCAATCGGTGTATCCAGATGCTTGTCCAGGCCATTGCCGATTTTCTCAATCGTCGCCTGAAATTCTTCCCTGTAACTGTTGAGCCCACGGGGCACCAAGCCACGCTTTTCGCCTCGGAATTTGGCAATGAGAAGATTTTCCGCCACTGTCATCCGCGGAGCCGTTCCCATCTTAGGATCCTGAAAGACACGGGACAGGTACTTGGCTCGCTTTTCTGGTGAAAAATGAGTGACATTTTCCCCCAAGATATGAATGCTGCCGCTGGTTAGGGGGAGAGTGCCGGCAATGACATTGAACAGGGTTGACTTTCCTGCACCGTTCCCGCCTAAAATTGTAATAAAATCATGCTCGTGAATGTCTAAAGAAACATCATTTAGGATGATTTTTTCTTCATCAAAGCCGCTCTTTACAAACTTGGTTGCATTTCTTAATTCTACAATCGCTGTCATTTGCTTAACTTGGCTCCTTTAAAGAATTTATTTTTCAGGGTTGGAATCATGAGACAGACGGCCAGAATCACCGCACTGTAAAGACGGAGATAGTTGGTATTAAAGCCGAGAGCAATAACGCCCCAGATCAAGAACTGATAGGCAATCGCACCAACTACAATGGTAATCAGACGCTCTGCCAAGGTCAGACTCTGGAAGAGCACCTCACCGATGATAAGACTAGCCAGACCAACTACGATTACTCCAATCCCGCGGGACACATCTGCATAGCCTTCCTGCTGGGCAATCAGCGCTCCAGCCAGAGCAATCAAGCCATTTGACAGAATCAGTCCCATCAACTCCATACGGTCGGTATTGATACCAAAACTGCGAGCCATATCCGGATTATCTCCGGTCGCGATATAAGCCTGCCCTAGCTTAGTATCCAAGAAAAAGAGAAGAGCTGCAATCACCAGACTGACAAAAATCAAACCAGTCAAGAGGTCATTGACTTCCCCTGAAAAGGGCAGAACATCCTGAATTTTACTGCTGCCTAAAAGCCCTAGATTGGCACGGCCCATCAGCATCAGCATGATAGAGTGGCAGGAGGTCATAACCAAAATCCCAGAAAGTAAGGTCGGAATTTTCCCCTTGGTATAAAGCAGACCTGTCACGGCACCCGCAGCACAGCCCGCTAAAACAGCCGCTGCTGTTGCCAGAAAAGGATTGACTCCCTTGGTAATCAAGGTAACTGCCACCGCCCCGCCCAAGGGGAAGGAGCCTTCTGTCGTCATATCAGGAAAGCCCAGAATCCGGAAGGTCATAAAAATACCTAGACCTAAAACGGCCCAAACCAGTCCCTGAGAAATAATGGAAAGAATCATAACATTGTCCTAACTAATTAAAATCATTTCTCTATTTTAACATAAAAAAGGAGCCAATTTCAATGCCGATGCGCAGACAAAGAAATTGACTTCCCAACTATTCCTCAACAACTGTCATCCGACCAGTATCTACATCATAAACCGCTCCAGAGATTTCTACATCAGCTGGGATCAGCGGTGACTGCCGCAGCAAGGCCATATCCTCGCGCACACTTTCCTCTACATCTGTAAAGGGCAAAAAGTCCTGATCGCTGACATCGACTCCCAGTTCTTTATGAAGATAGGCGGTAAAATCCTCATTCTTAAAGGTCTGTGCTCCGCAGTCTGTATGATGCAAAACTACGATTTCTCGCGTTCCTAGCTGCTGCTGAGAGATGACCAGTGAGCGAATCATGTCCTTCGTCACCCGACCGCCGGCATTGCGCAAGATATGGGCGTCTCCTAGTGCTAGTCCCAGAGCCTGAGCCACGTGGAGCCTAGAGTCCATGCAGGTCACAATAGCTACCTTGGTCTTGGGCTTGATCGGCAGATGTGCCGTTCCATGCAGATCGACATAAGCTTGATTGGCCTTCATAAAATTTTCAAAATATGACATTCTTTCCCCTTGCTAATACTTTGATATTCAAATAATTTTATATTATCTTACCATCTTTTCTACTATTTGTCAGTTCTCGACTTTGTTATAAAAAAATAGGACAGGTAAATCCAGCATATAGCCTGATCTTCTGTCCTAGTTTTATTTGTTATGAGCTTCTTGGAATATACTTGCTGAGTGAGCCTGCAAAGGTTTGAAGATTGAGACTTTGCACATAGACTTCACCAGTTCCTTGGAAAGTGTTGACGACTCCTTCACCCGTTCCAATAGACTGCCAGAAGCCATTTTCCAGATGGATATTATAATTCAAAGACTGGCTCCAAGCTACTACATGGGCATTGTCAATAGTCACTTCTTGGTTATGAAGCTCAATTTTCTTAATAGAACCAAAGGCATTAGCCAAAAGAGTGCCCTGTCCTTGGGTCGTCATAACGAAGAGACCGCCTTGACCGCCAAAGAGAGCCTTGCCAACAGACTGACGCTCCATGGTATAGTAAGCCGTACCATCAAGAGCCAGAAAGCACCGTCATTTAGGCGATATTGCTTTTCACCTAGCTGAAGAGGAATGACTTGACCAGGAGCGTCTGGTGCCAAAGCAAGGTAACCATTATCAGACTGGGCAACAGCCTGGGTAATGAAGGTACTTTCACCAGAAACCATCGAACGCCCTACAGCCTTGACAAAACGTCCCAAACCAGAACCGCTTGCATTGAGCTGGGTATTCAGGGTCACATTCGGCGTGTGGTAGACCATGCTGCCACGCTGGATAAAGACGGTTTCTCCTTGATTGAGCGACAACTCAACCAAAGGAAACTGCATATTACTGTCCATAGAAAATCGCATAAGAAATGCCTCCTTCTTATTATGACTTGATTATAACATTTTCATATATTTTGGACAAAGGAAAACTGAAGCATCAAAAAAGAAGAGACTGCCTGAGTCTCTCCTAGAAATTTTCAAGAATTGTCAATATTCAGGTGTGGGCGAAGAACATTTGCAAAGGTTTCAATATTGAGACTTTGGATGTAAATTTCCCCAGTTCCATGAAAGGTATTGACTACTCCTTCGCCAGTCCCCATAGACTGCCAGAAACCATTTTCTAAATGAATATCATATTCCAGCTCTCGACTCCATGCTACTACGTGGGCATTGTCAATCGTTATCCTATCATTATGTAGCTCGACCTTTTGAATCGAGCCAAAGGAATTTACCAAGAGTGTCCCCTGACCTTGGGTACTCATCACATAAAAGCCTCCTTGGCCACCAAAGAGAGCTCGACCTACCGACTGCCTCTCCAAAGTATAAGAGGCAGAACCATCCATAGCCAGAAAAGCTCCATCATTAAGGCGGTATTGCTTTTCGCCTAGTTCCAGAGTAACAATCTGACCAGGTACATTAGGCGCTAAGGCTAGACGACCGTTATTTGATTGAGCAGTTGCTTCAGTGATAAACACTCCTTCGCCAGAAGCCATAGAACGACCCACAGCTTGGATTGCCATGCCAAAGATTGATTGAGACTCTGCATTCACTTTAGCATTTAAGACAACGTTGGGAGTGTGGTATATCATGCTCCCGGTCTGAATACGAACAGACTCTGATGCATCTAAGGCAATCTCCGCCAAGGGAAATTGAGCATTATTGGTAATAGAAACATTCATACGATGATCTACCATGGTTGATTATCCTCCTAAAAAATCTGGAAAAATAACTTATAGGAATTTCCAGACAAATCCTGTTTTTCTAGCAATATTATAGCACGCACAACAACTTTTCGCAATACTGTTAAATCAGGAAAATACTTTCTTTAAGACTTCCCCAATCGTCGTCACACCGATGACTTGGATATTGTCTGGAACTTTGAGACCGTTCAGAGAGTTTTTAGGAGCGTAGACTTTGGTGAAACCCAGCTTTGCTGCTTCGTTGATGCGCTGCTCGATGCGGTTGACCCGGCGGATTTCACCAGTCAGGCCAATTTCACCGATAAAGCACTCTTGGGGATTGGTAGGTAAATCCTTGTAACTGGAAGCAATGGCTACTGCTACTGCCAAATCAATCGCTGGCTCATCTAGCTTGACGCCGCCAGCAGACTTGAGGTAGGCATCTTGATTTTGCAGGAGGAGTCCTGCCCTCTTTTCCAGAACTGCCATGATGAGGCTGGCTCGGTTAAAGTCTAGACCAGTCGTGGTCCTCTTGGCATTGCCGAACATGGTCGGTGTCACCAAAGCCTGTACCTCTGCTAAAATCGGCCGTGTTCCTTCCATAGTCACGACGATAGAAGAGCCTGTCGCACCATCCAGCCGTTCTTCCAGAAAGACTTCACTGGGGTTGATAACCTCAACTAGTCCGCCAGACTGCATTTCAAAAATACCAATCTCATTGGTCGAACCAAAGCGGTTCTTGACTGCTCTCAAGATACGGAAAGTGTGCTGACGTTCGCCCTCAAAATAAAGCACTGTGTCCACCATGTGCTCTAGCGTTCGGGGGCCAGCTAAGGTTCCTTCCTTGGTCATGTGACCAACGATAAAGGTCGCGATATTGTTGGTCTTGGCCAGCTGCATGAGCTCCGCGGTCACCTCACGGACCTGAGAAACAGAGCCTTGAACGCTGGAAATTTCCGGCGACATAACCGTCTGGATGGAGTCAATAATCAGAAAATCTGGCTTGATTTTCTCAATCTCCGTGCGGATGTTTTGCATATTGGTCTCAGCATAGAGATAAAATTCACTGTCAATATCACCGAGGCGTTCCGCCCGCAGCTTAATCTGCTCAGCTGATTCCTCCCCGCTGACATAAAGGACTGTGCCCTGATGAGAAAGCTGGGTGGATACCTGCAGAAGCAGGGTGGACTTCCCGATACCAGGATCCCCGCCAATCAGAACCAGACTGCCAAGCACTACGCCACCACCCAGCACACGATTGAACTCGTCCATTTCTGTCTTGGTACGGTTGACATCGATCGAAGTGACCTCAGCCAGCTTCATAGGCCGAGTCTTTTCGCCAGTCAAGGAAACACGGGCATGCTTGACTTCTGCAGCCTCTACTTCCTCAATAAAAGAAGACCAAGAGCCACAATTGGGACAGCGGCCTAGATACTTGGGCGAATGATATTCACAATTTTGACAGACAAAGGTCGTTTTTTTCTTAGCGATGAGATATCTCCTTTATATTTCTAATTCACATTCAATAAACTGGCAGAAATCAATAGTTTCATCTGGAACAAACTGGCGGATGAGCATGCGATGGGCTACAAGAGCTACCGCCTCATAGTCTCTGTATTTGCTTAAGGCACGGAAAAAGCGGGCTTTCATCTGCTCAGCCGTTTCATACTGGACAGGACTTCTTGCAGGAAGACAACCATTATTTTCAAAAAACAACTCCCGAGCCTGCTCAAACTTTTCTATCCCACTCTCATATACCTGCCATTCATGCAGCAAAGGCTCCACAAAAAGCGGCAGTTGGCGGTCTCGAATCAGATAGGAAGCTGTCTCCAAAGCCCGCGTCACAGAAGAGGAAATCAGAATTTCCACCTGTTCCAGCAAAGGATTAGTAGCAGCCTCTGTCGCCATCCGACGACCAGCAGCTGACAAGGGAGCCAAATCTAGTCCAAAGCCAGTATAGCCAGCCTCTTCCAAAAGTGAATAATCTGGCTCCCCATGACGGATAAAAATGATTTTCATACTAATGTCCTGTCGATCCAAATCCGCCGGTCCGCACGCCCTCAGCTTCATCTCCATCCGCAATCAGAAATGGTGCAAAGACAGCCTGCACCATACGTTCGCCAACTTCGAGGATCACTTCCTGATCAGTGATGTTTTTCATCTGGGCAAAGATATGGCCTTCGTTTCCAGGATTGCCATAGTAGTCGCCGTCAATGACCCCAACGGAGTTAATCAAGACCAGACCTTTTTTCCGAGGATTGGACGAGCGGTCGTAAAGATAAAGCACCTCGCCAGGCTGCATATAGGCCTTGACACCAGTCGGAACCAGCTTAATCTCCCCTGGCGCAATAGGGGTGCGCTCTGCCACTTTCAAATCGTAGCCAGCTGCGTGAGCCGTCTCTCTCTTAGGCAGTAAATCTTCATTTGTAAAGCTGGAAACCAGCTCGAACCCACGAATTTTCATGTATTTCTCTTTTCTATTTTTGCTGTCCCTATTATACTAAATTCGCAAAGAACAAGCAAAAAAACCGCCAATTGGGCGGTTCTTATAGGGAGATTATTATGAAAAAGAAAAGTTTTAGGATTTCTAAACAAAGTTAGGAGGTCTTTGTTTATGGTCTTAGTATAGAACACTTATCTTAAATTTTCCTAAAAGTAACTTAAAAAAATGAAATAATTTTTTACAGCTCTTGCAAGAGATACTGAAACAGCTCCAAATTGCCCTTTTCTTCGTTTATTAAAAACTCCGGATGCCATTGAAGACCGATGATACGATGATTGTCAACCGATTCAATCGCTTCGATGGTATTGTCTCTTGGATCAAAAGCTGTCGCGCGGAAATTAGGCGCCAAGTCCTTGATGCTTTGGCGATGAACCGAATTAATCTGGCTGGCCTGACCAAACAAACGCTCCACAACGCTGTCTTTCTCCGTGCGAATGGAGTGCGAAGTACCAAATGGCAAGCCCTGCCAGTGATTATCAATGTGCTGATTGAGAGTGCCGCCAAAAGCAACATTTACCAACTGCAGACCGCGGCAAATAGCCATGACTGGCTTGTTTTGGCGCAGGGCTTCTTTCAAGAGTGCCAACTCAAACTCATCTCGAACAATATTGTAGTCGTCACTGTCGATGGTCTTCTCTTCCCCATAAAACTGCGGGTGAACATTTTGCCCACCTGACAAAATCAGCTTGTCAATCGTTTCCACATAATCCTGAACTAAACTTTTATCCCCAACGGGAATCACCATCGGCAGGCCACCAACCATTCGTACGCCGTCCACAAACTTGCGTGAAACAGAGGTGTGAATATTCTTTCCAGCTTCATCAACTGGACAAAGATTGGCTGAAATTCCAACAATCGTTCTGCACATACCGTGATTCCTCCTTATTTGATATAGTATATCTTACCACGCCTTTTCTCAGTCGTCCAATAGATTTTTTTTAAGCTGCTTATAAAAATTTTTTATCAAAGACTCTGCATGTCTCTCAAATAAAAAACTCTCGAATGGACTATAAGCACAAACGAG
This sequence comes from Streptococcus sanguinis, assembly GCF_900635155.1. NCBI lineage: Bacteria > Bacillati > Bacillota > Bacilli > Lactobacillales > Streptococcaceae > Streptococcus > Streptococcus sanguinis. The sequence continues at coordinate 204,414 of NZ_LR134002.1, read as the reverse complement.
AGTCTAAAAATTCATTTCGGTTTCCTACTCAAACACAAACTGGTTATGATAAAGTTCTGAGTAGAAACCGCCGAGTTTGAGGAGCTGGTGATGATCGCCCTGTTCAATGACCTCTCCATCTTTGAGGACGATAATCTGGTCAGCATTTAGGATAGTTTTGAGGCGGTGAGCAATAACAAAGCTAGTCCGGCCAGCTACAACGGCTTCCATAGCCTGCTGAATCTTGCTTTCTGTTACCGTATCGACATTGGAAGTCGCTTCGTCCAAAATCAAGACTTGCGGATCCGTCAGCAGAGTTCTAGCAATGGAAATCAGCTGTTTCTGCCCAGTTGAGAAAATATTCTGGTCATCATCTACCAGGGTATCATATTTTTCCGGCAGACTTTCGATATAGTCATGAATATGAGTCGCACGCGCAGCCGTTTCGACCATTTCCTGACTGGCATCCGGCACACCGAAGCGGATATTGTCCCGAATCGTGCCACTAAAGAGCACCGAATCCTGCAGGACAATGCCCACATGACTCCGTAAGCTATCCAGCTCATAGTCCCGAATATCGCGACCGTCAAACTCAATGCTGCCATTATCCACATCATAAAAGCGATTGAGCAGGTTCATAATGGTCGTCTTACCTGATCCAGTAGGGCCAACAACAGCTGTCATCTTGCCCTTAGGAGCTAAAATAGATACGTCTTTGAGAATAGGCTTGCCTTCTACATAAGAGAAGTCCACATGCTTGATCTCCACGGAGTCTGTAAGCTCTGTGAAAGCAGGTGCATTCTCTGGCCGGACTTCCTCTGGTGCATCAAACATCTCCTGAATCCGGTCAGCCCCTGTAAAGGCCAACTGCAAACTGCCCCAGCTGGCTGCAATCTGGATGATGGGCTGATAATACTGCTGAGAAAACTGAGTAAAAGTGGTAATCAGGCCAACTGCAACTGCCGTTTCGACATTGGGATCGCTCAGTAAGACAGCCGAACCAACAAAAATAACAATAGCTGTATTAATCAAATTCATCCCGTTCATGATAGGGAAGAGAAGGCCTGAAAAGGTCCGGCCTTTAAAAGTTGCTGAGCGTACTCGGTCATTCTGCTCAATGAACCCTTTGATGACCTTCTCCTGCATTCCCTGAACGATAACAGCCTTCTGACCGGAAATGGTCTCGTCCATATAAGCATTGAGGCGGCCGACTTCTTTTTGCTGAAGATTGGTGTACTTTCTGGCCAGCCTGACAATGACCACTAGAAGAAGAAAAGCAACCGGTGTGCTGGCTACCGTTATCCAGGCCAATCTAGCATTTTGGACAAACATGATAATCACGAGGCCCAGATAGAGTAAGGCATTGCTCATAACCTGGATCATACTCTCGTTTAGAGCTTGCAGGATATTGTCCAAGTCACTGGTAAAGCGCGATAAAATGTCGCCGTCCTGATGGCGGTCAAAGAAAGCAACTGTCATCTTGGATAGCTTGCCAAACAAGCCCTTGCGCATCTCATTGGTCGAATGGGCAATAACTCGGGTCATCAAAAGCATGTAAATCAGGCTGGAAACAGACAGGCAGACAAAGGACACCAATACACTGCCCATGACGCTGCCAAAAGTTGACAGAATCTGATCAGTCTCACCCTTCTCAGCAAAAGCCCGGCCTAACTCAACCAAATGCTGGACAGCCTGACCGACATAAACCGGAAAAAGGACCTGAAAAACAGTCGCTGTTACCATCATCAAAAGGACAATGACAAAGGATAATTTGTAACGCTTAAAATATTGCCAAAAAAATGCAATCGTCCGCATCTTAGTCCTCCTTTCCTTTCTGAGTTTCGTAAATTTCGCGGTAGACATCGTTAGTGGCGACCAATTCCGCATGCGTCCCTTGGCCAATCAGCCGACCCTGATCCAAGACCAGAATCTTATCTGCATGAACAACGGAGCTAATCTTTTGAGCAATGATAATCGTCGTCGTTCCTTGCAGATCTTTGTTCAAGGCTTCTTGAACCAGCTTTTCTGATTTGGCATCCAAGGCTGAGGTCGAATCATCTAAAATCAAAATATTGGGATTATTGACAACACCTCTGGCAATGGACATCCGCTGCTTCTGACCACCAGAGAAGTTGCTGCCACGCTCCTCCACTGCACTGTCAAAACTCTCTTCCATACGGCTGATAAATTCACTGGCTTGGGCAATACGAGCCGCTCGCTCCATCTCAGGCAGTGAAGCATTGAGCTTGCCCTGACGGAGATTATCCGCAATAGTCCCGCTAAATAGAATCGCCCGCTGCAGAACGATAGAAACATTTTTTCGAAGAGTTCCCTGGCTAAGCTCTCGCAGATCCCGGCCGCCAATCTTGACAGAACCTTCCTGCGGGTCAAAAAGACGGGGAATCAGCTGGGCCAAGGTAGATTTACCAGCACCTGTCGCACCGACAACACCAATCATTTGCCCCGGCTCAACCTCAAAGCTGATATCCTTTAGCATTGGTTCGTCATCATTGGGATAGGAAAAAGTCACATGCTCAAAGCTGAGGCTGCCTTCTAGTTCTTCATCTGTTGAGTCTGGGAAAACCATGGCTGGTTCCGTCGCTAATACTTCCTTGATCCGACGGACAGAAATTATTCCCCTCGTCACGCCGTTACCCAAGAAACCAACCATAATGATAGTGAAAATAATCTGGCTAAGATAACCAATAAAAGAAGCGATAGAGCTAACCAGCCCTGGCTCCGCCTGAATCATGCCAGATAGAGTCCAGATAGCCAGGTAAACAGAGCTATAGCCGACCAACATCATCATCGGCTCAATGATTGAAAAAGCATAGCCAATATAGAGATTCTCTGACAAAAGTTCATCAGACACCTGACTGAACTTATGAAACTGGTCTTCCTCCCGAACAAAGGACTTGACCACTCGTACACCACGAAGATTTTCCTTGGCAATGGCATTAATCTTATCCAAAAGAGTCTGAAATTTCTTAAAACGAGGCCCCATCATGCCCATCATGATAGCCGTCAGACCAGCTATGAGCACGATTAGCAAGAAAATAATCCACCAGAGAGAGGGCATGGTCACAATGGCCAGGATGACTGAACCGATAAAAAGGATGGGCAAGCGAAGAAGAATTTGAAAGAGCATCATAGTCACATTTTGAATCTGATTGATGTCATTCGTCATACGCACGACTAGATTACCAGCGTTGAATTCCTCGATATTGGCATAAGAAAAGGTCTGAATCTTGCGGAAAGTCTCCTCACGGAGATCTGATGAGACAGCCTGGGCAATGTAAGCTGCCAAGGTCACATTAATCCCTCCTGCCACCAGCCCGACAAAACCGATGCCAATTAGCCAACCGCCCATACTGTAGATGGTCTGGCTATTTTGCTCCTGCAGAGCATCTAAGATGTGCTTTAAAAACCAGGGCAGTAAAAGAGAGCTAGCAATCATCAATGAGGTCATTAAAAACGAACTCAGGGCATACCATTTATACCGTAATAGACTTTTAAAAAACATGCTTCCTCCTACTTTTTTCATATTTGGCTTAGTTTCCTTACTATATCACAGATAAAAACAATGTCAAGTAAGAAATTTCTTATATTATATGGTAAAATGAGATATAGAACTCTAAAACTGATTTAAATTCAGACTCGGAATTTCATCATAAGGAGAAGATATGGATAAACAACGAGTTTCTGTGATTGGTCCTGGTTCTTGGGGAACGGCCCTATCACAAGTGCTAAATGACAACGGACACGAGGTTCGTATTTGGGGAAATATCGCTGAGCAAATCAACGAAATCAACGACGAGCACACCAATAAACGCTATTTCAAAGATATTGTACTGGACGAAAAGATCAAGGCTTATCATGACCTAGAAGAAGCTTTAAAAGATGCGGATGCTGTGCTTTTTGTTGTGCCGACCAAGGTAACCCGTCTGGTAGCCAAACAAGTAGCTCAGGCTCTAGACCACAAGGTGAAAATCATGCACGCCTCCAAGGGACTGGAACCCAATACTCACGAACGGATTTCAACTATCCTAGAAGAAGAAATCCCTGCAGAGCTTCGCAGCGAGATTGTCGTTGTCTCAGGTCCCAGCCATGCTGAGGAAACCATTGTACGCGATATTACCCTGATTACTGCTGCTTCCAAGGATCTGGAAACAGCTAAGTATGTGCAGGAGCTCTTCAGCAATCACTACTTCCGTCTCTACACTAATACCGACGTCATCGGAGTGGAGACTGCTGGCGCTCTGAAAAATATCATCGCAGTCGGAGCCGGTGCTCTCCACGGATTAGGCTATGGTGACAACGCCAAGGCAGCTATTATCACACGCGGTCTGGCCGAAATCACACGTCTAGGTGTCAAGTTAGGAGCCAATCCTCTGACCTACAGCGGCCTATCTGGTGTAGGTGACCTGATTGTCACAGGGACCTCTGTCCACTCTCGCAACTGGCGGGCCGGCAATGCTCTCGGACGCGGTGAGAAATTAGCTGATATTGAAGCCAATATGGGCATGGTTATCGAAGGAATTTCCACCACCAAGGCTGCCTATGAACTGGCCCAAGAGCTGGATGTTTATATGCCGATTACCCAAGCTATCTACAAGGTTATTTATCAAAATTGTAATATCAAAGATGCCATTTATGAAATCATGAACAATGAATTCAAGGCTGAGAACGAATGGACTTCGTTCTAATAGAAAGGAAATAATTATGTCAAAAGTTAAGAAAGCCGTCATCCCTGCAGCTGGTCTCGGAACCCGCTTCCTGCCAGCCACTAAAGCTCTAGCCAAGGAAATGTTGCCGATTGTCGACAAGCCAACCATCCAGTTTATCGTTGAGGAAGCTCTCAAATCTGGAATTGAAGATATTCTAGTTGTCACAGGTAAGTCAAAACGCTCAATCGAAGACCACTTTGACTCAAACTTTGAATTGGAATACAACCTCAAAGAAAAGGGTAAAGACGACTTGCTCAAATTGGTCGATGAAACCACTGGTATCGGTCTGCATTTCATCCGTCAGAGCCATCCGCGCGGACTGGGAGATGCTGTCCTTCAAGCTAAGGCTTTCGTAGGAAACGAGCCTTTCGTTGTCATGCTGGGCGATGACCTTATGGACATCACCAATGATAAGGCTGTGCCGCTAACCAAGCAATTGATTGATGACTACGAAGCAACTCATGCTTCTACCATAGCTGTCATGCAGGTCCCTCATGATGAAGTCTCCTCTTACGGGGTCATTGCTCCTCAAGGTGAAGGCGTCAAAGGTCTCTACAGCGTGGAAACTTTCGTCGAAAAACCAAAGCCTGAAGATGCACCGAGTGATTTGGCTATTATCGGCCGCTACCTGCTGACACCAGAAATTTTTGAAATCTTGGAAAATCAAGCTCCTGGCGCTGGGAACGAAGTCCAGCTGACCGATGCGATTGATACCCTCAACAAGACGCAACGCGTGTTCGCTCGTGAATTCAAGGGAGATCGCTATGATGTCGGTGACAAGTTCGGCTTTATGAAGACTTCTATCGACTACGCTCTCAAGCATCCGCAGGTCAAAGACTCCTTGAAGCAGTATATCATTGGCTTGGGCCATAAACTAGAGAAAAAACAAGAGAAAAAATAATTGATTCAAACAACTAACGTTGAAAATAAAATTTTAGCTATAAAAAAGAGGTTGATAAACCTCTTTTTTATGTCGTTAGTTATTTATACATACTTGTTAAATCAAGGAATGATGAAAGCCTAGAAAAATCAGAAGGGCAGCTAAGGCTAGATAGCCAAACAAGACTAGCCAGCGCTGAGCAGGTTTAAAGGCATTGCTTGAGCCTTTGACAGGTAAAATGACCGCGCAGAGTATGCCGCCAATCAAACCGCCCAAATGCCCCGCCAGGCTGATACCAGGCATGAAACTAAAGATGATATTGACCACAATCAAGGTCATATAAGACTGCCCCAGCTGCTGAATATAGCTGTCGCGAACGACATAGTGCAGGGTCACGATAGAGGCAAAAAGGCCAAACAAGGCTGTAGAGGCCCCTGCTGACAGAGTATCTGGACTGAAAAAGAAGACAAAGATGTTTCCCATCAGGCCAGACATCATATAGAGCAGAAAGAAATTTCGCGAGCCAAAAATATCTTCTGCCTGCCGTCCAATAAAATAAAGAGTAACAGCATTTACCACAAAGTGCTCCAAGCCAATATGCACAAAAATAGCAGAAATGAGACGCCATATCTGAGCAGGATACATGATAATGGTTGGAGAAAACACTGCTCCAAATTCAAAGACCGTTTGTGCTTCAGCATAAGAAAAACCTCGTAAAATAAGCATCCCCACAAAGACAAGTGTTGTTAGAATTAACAAAACACTGGTCACAGGATATTTTTTATCGTAGATGTAATTCATAAATCAGTACTTCCTTTACTGCTATATCGTGATAATTAGGCTCAAAATCAGACTGTTGAAAACTATAGATGCTGCTGATGGATGCTCCTGTAAAATCAGCCAGATAACGGTCATAGTAGCCACCGCCGTAACCAATCCGAAACCCTTGAGAATTGAAGACCACGCCCGGCACATGAATCAGATTGATCTCCGCCTTCTCCACAGCCTCTTCGCTCGTCGGCTCCATAAGACCGAAAGAGCTTTTTTGAAGGCGACTTTCATCATAATCCACAAATATCATCCGACCCTGGCCATAGGTTTTGGGCACTAAAACCCTCTTGCCATCCAACTGAGCCTGCTTAATAAAGGATGCAGTAGAGACTTCATGCGGCATTGAAAGATAAGTAGCCATAACCTGAGCTTCTTGATAAGCTGCTGAACTAAGCAAGCGCTGGGTCAGCCAGCTATCTGCCTGCTCTTTTTCTTTTCCTGACAGTTTCTTCATCTGGTTCAGTACAGTTTGTCTTAGCTCTTTTTTCATGCAGCTCGTCCACCTTTTTCTTATCTTTCGTTGATTTTATAATCTAGGAATTTCCCAATCTTTTCAATAGCAAAGGGCAGTGCGGCCTCATCCGGTGTCATCTTGGGATGATGAAGGGCGTAGGGACTATCCACTCCCAGCCAGAACATGACGCCCTTGACCTTGCTGAGCAGATAGCCGAAGTCCTCGCCTGTCATAGCCGGCGCAATATCAATCAGCTGCACTCCTTCTTCCTTCTGGAAGAAGTCCATCAATTCGTCTGCTAAGCCAGGATGATTTTCCACAGGCAGATAGCCACCTTGTTTAAGCTCCAAGTCCAATTCCAGACCGAAACTTTGGGCTAGACCCTCTGCTATTTCTCGTAAGCGCTTCTGAGTCAAGAGGTTCATCTCCTGAGTCAGAGTCCGAATGGTGCCATGCAAAAAGGCCCTTTCTGCGATGACATTGTTGGTCGTGCCAGCATGGAGAGAACCAAAGGTCACAACTGCTCCCTCGATAGGATCGACATTGCGGCTGACAATAGTCTGCACCTGAGTGATAAAGTAGCTAGCCGCCACCAAAGCATCATTGGCTTCATGAGGAAAGGCCGCATGCCCCCCCTTCCCCTTAAAAGTCAGCTTAACTTCACAGGTACCAGCAAAGAGGGTTCCTCTATTAGTGGCAATATCGCCGACCTTGAGGTCCGGTCGCACATGGAGACTGTAAAATTCATCTGGCAGCCAGTCACCAAAAGCATCATCTTCGTACATGAGCATACCGCCAGCTTCATTTTCCTCTGCAGGCTGAAAGAGAAAGAGCAGATTGTGGGTAGGCTGAGCGCTCACAGCTTGTTCCAGCAGGCCTAGAGCAACCGTCATGTGCATATCGTGTCCGCAAGCATGCATCCGGCCTTCATGAGTGCTGGCAAAGTCTAGTCCTGTATCCTCAACAATCGGCAAACCATCAATATCTGTTCGCCAGCCAATCGTCTTATCCGGTGAACTTCCCTTGATAAAGACCAAAATACCAGTCCGCCAAGTTCGGATTTCCACAAAGTCTAGACCTGCTGTCAGTCCATCAATGACCTGCATCAGGTAGGCATGAGTCTTGTATTCTTCCAGACCGATTTCTGGTATCTGGTGTAAATCACGGCGAATTTTCAGATAATCAAGCATTTTTCTTTCCTTTAAAATCTTGTAAGATCTGTCAAAGTTTTGGGCCACACCCAATCAATTCAAATTTATGCTATTTTTAAAGAGTACGCAGGGCATCTTCTAGAGCTGTCTTCTGCTGGGTCTTCTCGTCAATGGTCTTGATAACTCGTGCCGGAACGCCAGCAACCACTACGTTTTCCGGAACATCCTGGGTCACAATCGCACCAGCGGCAACAACCGAACCACTGCCAATTTGTACTCCTTCAATAACAACCGCATTGGCACCAATCAGCACGTTATCGCCAACCCGAACTGGCTCCGCACTAGCTGGCTCAATAACTCCTGCCAGAACCGCACCAGCACCGACGTGGCTGTTTTTGCCGACAATAGCTCGACCGCCCAGAATAGCACCCATATCAATCATGGTCCCAGCACCAATTTCCGCACCGATATTGATGACTGCCCCCATCATGATGACAGCATTATCACCAATTTCGACTTGGTCACGGATAATAGCACCTGGCTCAATACGGGCATTGATGTCGCGCTTGTCCAAAAGCGGAACCGCTGAGTTGCGGGCATCCTGCTCTACTACATAGGTCTTATTTTCCTCTAAGTTCACTAGGAGTGGCTTGATTTCTTCCCAGTCCCCAAAAAGAACATTGCCTAACTTCACAACAGACCAAGGGATTGATCCGTGCAATTCTCCATTAAAGGTCACCTTGACCGGAGTTTTTTTCTTGGCATCAGCGATAAATTTGATAATTTCTTGAGCGTTCATTTTAGTAGCAGACATAGCTTTACCTCTTTGTTCTTTTTATTTCTTCATTTAGAGAAAGATACACTCTCTCCTAGCCATCTAATATTTATCTATTATAACACAATTCCGGTGTTTAGTTTGCACTTTCTTAGGACGATATTATTATTCCCTATTCAGAGGATTGGATATTTTTCAAATAAAGTCTCCTATCTTTATCCTCCTCAAATTCCAAATGACAGTAGATTCTATCTAACATAGACTCAGATTAATGTCCACTTTGCAATATGTATTTGGAAGCTCCAAATGTTTTAGGACTTCCCAGATACCCGATTGTGATAAGACCCATTGCGATTGGTTCCATCTATTCCTTAGACTTTCACTTCCCCAATGCCTTTCTGATACTCTCATCAGGATTTTTTTAGTTCTATTTTCGCCAGCCTCTTGATTTTTAAAGAAGATTCTGCCGTTTCTAGTCTATTTTCTCAGACCGTGCTTGTCATCATACTTTTCAGACGGTAAAGCCCATTCACTTCGTCAAAAAACAAAGAAACTGTCATATTGTCCGTGGTTGAATATTCAAGAAAAAGTGAATCAACTTGCCACTTAACTGGTTTAGAAGCATAAATAGTTTTAGGCATACCCAGTTCTGCTATGGCCTGTTTTACTTCCACTCCTTCTTGCTTATCTTGAGGAATAAGGGTTCGGTAATCATCGACCGATTTCGTAACTGGTCCCCAAGCATCACGGAATAGTCTAACGTATACCGTTGAGAGCTCTGTTCGACCTTCAATATCCCTAAACCTTAAGGTAATAGCTCCTTTTTCTCCTATTAATTTATATGTCAAATCTACTAGTTGGCTGCCTTTCACGCGATTATCTATACTACCAGAACTGGCTTTTCCATACTTCGCGACAATATCCTGTGGAAATACATTAGGTTCTTTCATCGTTTTTACCATCTGGAGTATATCTTCTATTTGAAAGTCTATTTGTCGATTCTCGTCAACAAGATCAGAATCTGCCTCAGTCAGCTGCTTTATCTTGTTTTCTGATTCATTCTGAACTGTGCTAGTTGAGGCTAGCGATGATTGATTTCGTGCTTGCTTAGACCTTGGCCACGTATATGATACAAGGATTGCAAAACAAGTAATTAGCACTAGACCTGTAGAAACTACTAACAAAGAGGCGTATCTAGACTGACCTAAACTTGATATAAGTTTAGATTTTCGATTCTCAGCCAACTTTTTTTGCTGTTTTTCTTTAGCTGTAGCCTCAAAGACTTCCCCTTGAGGACTGTTATCAGAGAACACACTAGTTGCTTGCTTGTTTAATCCTGGCTTCTTTGACCACTCCCGTTGAACTTTTCGTCCTCTTCCCATGCTCTTCTCCTTAAATAAACCAAATTCCTTTTTTTCTAGCAATTATTTTTTCAAAACAAAGAATATCGTCTATCCACTTTTTCTTAATCTGACAAATACTATCCATTCAATAAAATGAACCTTGGTCGCACAGTAAGAGATAGCTTCAGTTTTCCCCAATAATGAATATTCATAAGCATCTTCAATCATTGCCTACTGATACTTTTAGCTCTCAAGATAGCTAACATCAGGTGATATGTTTTTCGTAAAGAAGATAGTCACCGGCCTGAGAAACGGTAAACCAGAGACTTACATATTTCCCATCCTCCAACTTATATAAAACATTCAGCTTTTGACCACTCTCGCCACCGGAATCAATTTCTATGTATTTTGATAGACCAAACTTCTCTAAAATTTCCTGATAGCTAGTTCCATCTTCGTTTTGAAACTCTTTACCAAGAACAAGATGTTCAAAATCTTCCTCTTTTAGATCCGTTCGGCTTTGAACATGCTGCGAACTAGCAAGATTATAAGAATAAATACCTGACAATTGATATTCATTATTTATTTTTTCAAAGTAGAAAGACAAACGCTGCCGCGGTTCTTCTCGAGAATAGAAAAGACTCATGCGCCCATCAGTCTGATTCAGGAAAGGAGCTAGATTACCTGACTGCGCTTTACCAAATTTCTTAACAATATCCTTGGGTGTTAGTCCAGACCCGCTTCGCTCATCAACAGCACTTGTTTTCTGTAGTTGAAGCTGGCTAATATCCTCATAAGTCCAGTCAAAATGATTGTTCCCCTTATCCACATATTCGTCCAATACTCTCTGAGGGGATAAGAAATATTCAAACCGTTCCACCAAATAAGGAACTGATAAAAGCAAGAGGATGGACAAGAAACCTACTGATAACCACAGCACTTGTTTATTAAAAAGCTTACGTCCAAGAATTCCTTTCCTGTCTCTCTCAACCGTAGTAGAGCTCTTGTTTTCCACCCTATTCTTCGCAAATTCTTGGTACTCTGCTTCAGTAATAGCTAGATTCTGTTCTCCTTGAACTTTTCCTGCTCTCTTCTGACCCTGTTGAAATTTAGTTTGACGCTTCTGACGCAGACTCTCCCAGTCTTTTCTTGCCATCCTTCTCTCCTTTATGAACCAACTATCATCCCCAAACAAATAATTCTAAACCATAGAATAAGAATCTTCTTATCAATAAACATACTTCCGAGTCAGTCGATAATCTCCTGTCTTTGATAAGGCAAAGTCTAAGTAAAGATAGCTTTTATTCGTCAGCTTATATTTGAGATAGACAATCGTTCTGTCTTTATAGTCTACAGACTTGTTGATAACTTGTGGCAAACCAAAACGCGACACCACATCTTGAATGTGGGCACCTTGTCCAAATTCGTCTGCTTTCAAGTCCTGGAAATCTGCTTCAGTCAGCGTTTCTGAGCCACTTGAGTAAAGCGAACTGCTCAGTTGGTTACCACGAATTGTGCTCAGTCGGTACTTGCCGTCAATTTTTTTTAACAAAAGACTAGCTGTTTGTTGTCCACTCGATTCACTATAAAAAAGATAAAGTGTATCGTCGCTACCGTTATTGCTTTCTCCTCCAGAAGTTGCTTTCCCAAACCGTTCGATAATTTCTTCGGCAGTTGGAGCGTCTTGTCCACTTCCTTGCTGTTCAGATGAATAGACTTGAAGAGCTAAGATATCATCAAATGTCCAAGCGAAGTTAGCTGCTTTCTTATCAACATAAGCTGTCGCTTCTTGAGAAGTCTCATCCTCAGGAACCTCCCATGAGCGAGATGATGTTTCCGAAAAAGAGTAACTCTCACTTTCCTTACTAGAGGACCAACTAGATTGATAGGTGTTGCGTTCCTGACTTCCCTTATTTGAAGAAACATATCGAAAAATAGGAATAAGCACCAATATCACTAAAAGAATTGACCCGCTTGTCCAGACCCACTTTAAATTTTTTCTCCTCTTCTCTACAAACTCCCCTTGCTTCCAATCAGTTTTTGTTTCGAGTTTCTTCTCTCCTGTTGGTAACTGTTGTGATTCTTCTTTCGTTTTATCAATATCAGGACTTATTTGAGGTTGTCGCTGCTCTTTTTTAGCTGACGCCGATTTACCTCCTGTAAATTTAGCCTTGTGCTGTTGTCTCAATGACTCTAAATCTCTTTTTTTCATCCATTCTCCTATTGTATTTTTTAAACTCTATGCTTTTAGCACCTTGAACAAAATTAGCTTCTACATCAAGCACTAAGTGTTTGTTTCTCCTACTCCATCCTCTAAGTCAGGACTTTTTTCTAATATATAATCTTGAGAATCAGAGACTTCAAAAGAAAGATTAACTATTTGTCCATCAGATAACTGGTAACTAATAGACACTTTGCTAGAAGATATGTAATTTGTATAGATAGAAAGACTATCTGGCAATCCCAATTGACCGACAACTTCTTGGTAGGATTTTCCTTTCTCTATACCAGAAAAATCTTGACGAGTTAATTGAGAATTTCGATTTGGCAAACTGTTGCTGCTAAGATGATGACTAAACAGAGAATCTAATTTAGGCGTTCCCACACTACCGTAACTAGAAAAAGAAATTGAAACCGAAGCATTTGATCCTGCATCAGGATAATCTAAATTCAGTGTTATTATTTGATTATCATAATTATGTTCTCTCCCAGATTTCGCTTTTCCTAACTTAGCAACCACTTCATCTGCTGTTAAACGAGAGGCAGTTCCTTTAAAATCCGCAAACAAAAGTGCGATATCATCATAAGTGATATGGAACTGATAGTCTTCTCCAGCAATCAATTCTGAACGATTAGTAGAAGTTAAATCCTTTTCGCTGTTAGATGACGTTCCCCCCTGATAAATATCAAAAGAATCATTATAAATATTATTTGTTTTAGAGCTCGGATTGGAAACTAGCCCTGCAGCTCCTAGTCCTATGAGTAACATAAAAAACGCCCACATAAGTTTCCAACCCATAGAACTATCAGATGAAGTCTCCGAATTTTCCTTCCAAAAAGCCTCATTCTCTTCTTTTTTAGCGAGCTCCTCAGCACTAAATCTCGGACGCAGCTCATACTCTTCTGCTTCAGATACAAGTTCTGAGTCTGGACGATTAGTTTCATCCTTAAAATAGAGTGATTCTTTCTTCTTAGATTTCAAGGATTCTAAAGCAAAAATAAGGCGAGATAACTCCCTCCGCCTCAGGTACAAGAAGTCATCTGACTCAGCCGTTGAAACTCGTTTAATCTCTGTTTCAGTTCTCAAACCGTCTGGAGTCTCTGAAACATCCTGATAGCTTAACTGAGCTCCACTATCTTTGTCGCTTACATTAATTGCTGTATTAGAAGAGGGTTCATTGTACTCAATGTTTTCTACAGATTTTTTGGATGGGGATACAGAATGATTGACGCCCCCTCTTTTAGGCTGAACCTTGTTAAATTTTGATTTATGTTCCCGTCTTAAGGCTTCCAGATTTCTTTTTTCCATATATTCTCCCAATCATATTTTTTTAACTAATCAGCATTAATAAGATAGCATTTGTCATTCATTTCGATAGAACTACTCGGAAAGACAGACACTAACTTCTCTTTCTTCAATAAGCTAAAAATACTATATCTGTATCAATAACTTTTTTAAAATATCATTTACTCTTTAGATTATTTTGCAATAAAATAACTGATATGAGACTTAAAATGAATAGTCCCTTTAACATCTTAGTTCAGACTTTCCCTAAAGACTCTGAAAAGGCAGTTCTTCGCTAAGACAGTCTTGTTCCAGTATATCATATTTTGAACAGGTTTAGCTCTAAATCTACAAGGAAAAAGGCACGAACTCTCGTTCGTGCCCAACAAAGCAATTCCAAACTATATACCAACGATATTATTTAATTCTTTCGTTCAAAATGTTCCCACTGTTGGCATCAATGGTCATTTTGATCTTTTGCGTACCGTTCAGAGCTTCTACCTTGTAGACTACCTGACCGCTCCAAATATCCAGCTCTTCGTCATAAACATGGGCTTGAGGATATTTTTGCTGCAAGATCTTCTCAGCATCTTCAAAGGTCAATTGCACATTAGTCTGAGTCAGTTGCATGTCCTCATTGTCATCAATTGGCTCTTCCTTGGCTTTGAGAATGCTTCCTGTTCGAGCATCAATCTTGTACTCTTTTTCTGTAAAGCCGTCCAATACCGTTACATCATAGTATACAGCACCAGCTTTATTTCCGTCTAAATCAATAGAAACGACTTTCCCTGAACCAGCTGTCTGCAAGGCAATCGCCTTAGCGTCTGAAAGAGTTACGGTTGCTGCCTGAATCCGAGTAGCTTGCTTATACGAATCCGCTGAAACAACAGTTGCTGCTCCACCTGCTAAAATTCCTACTGCCAAACCGGCTAATAAGATTCCTTTTAGTTTTTTCATGGCTCGTCCTTCCTTTCTAAAACTTGACCCTAGAAATCAAAATCAGGCGAGGAAAACACCGTTCCAGTTAATGCATCCTAGACCATTCTTTTCATTTCAAAGGGGAGAGCTATCAAATGTTATTCATTTGATACTTATATTGTACAAGGACTAAATGAATCTAAAATGAATTTTGAGGAAAATTAAAAAATAATTCGAAAAATCTTTTATTTCTTCTCCAGCTGGAAAGTCAGGATAAAGCGACTTCCCTGGCCAAGCTCTGATACCAGCTCTATCTGAACCTGATGCAAATCAGCGATTTTTCGAACCAAGGCTAGTCCCAAGCCACTTCCCTCTCGGCTGTTTTTATTTCTGGCTTGGTCAACTTGATAAAACCGATTCCAGATTTTATCGGCCTCAGACGGAGCAATACCAGCACCATTATCCGCCACCGTCAGCTGACAAACGCCATCTAGCTTACGTAAGGAAAGCTCAATGCGGTCCTTCGTAAATTTCAAGGCATTGCTAATCAGATTATCCAAGAGACGGTGAAGCAGAAGCTCATCAGCAACAATCCAGCAATCCTCATCTATGGAAGCTTCTAAAACAAGCCCACGCTCCTGACTTAGCTTCTGGAAGTCTGTCATCTTATCCGTCAGTAAGTCAGACAGAGACAGGGATTTTTTGACGAGAGCTGGCTGATTCTCAAGCCTGGACAGATCCAAGATATGGCTAATCATCTCCTTCATGCGCTTGGTCTGACGGTTTATGATTTCAAAAGATTCCTTGGATTCATCCAGATTTTCTGCATAACGAAGGCCATACTCACTCTCCGATAGAACAACCGCCACCGGTGTCCGCAGCTCATGAGAGACATCATGGTTAAACTGCTTTTCCCGCTGGAAGGAAGTCTCCAGCGAATCCAGCATGAGATTAAAAGCCTTTCCCAGACGATGCAGCTCATCATCCTTATCTTTCAGAGCCAGCCGCTTGGAAAAGTCTCCGCTCTCGCGAATTTCTAATGCCGTCTGAGATAGCTGATCTACCGGCCTCAGGGCTTTTTTGAGAATCCAGCAACCACCAGCAATAATCAAGATTAATAGAAATGGGGAAATGAAGACCAGGGACGTCAAATAATCAATCCATTCATGATTACTATGACTGCTCAGAGTTACCGCCCGTAGCCACTGACCGCCATTTTTCATCTCAATGTCAAAATAGAGATAGGTCTTTTGATCAACTGTCGCCGTCGTTACAACAGATTGGTTAAAAGGAAGAGTCTCATCAAAGCCAGATGGCAGACTTTTTCTGACAAGGTTTCCCGAACTATCATAGATTGAATAAAAAATTCCATCATCCATAGCCTCGTACTCACTGGGCTGCTGGCTTATTTCCGTGGCTGACTCAATCAGCTCCCGCTTGGCTGCTGCATCTGCCAGATTGCTGGATAACAGAAAGGCCAGACCCAGCAGCACTAGAATAAAGACAAAGAGAAAACTGCTGTACCAAAGAGTAATGCGTAGAACAATGCTGCCTTTTTTCTCCTTATTCCGAGCTCCAGATAACATAGCCTACTCCCCTCTTGGTGTGAATAATGGACTGCTTCTTGTCCTGATCAATCTTGCGGCGAATATTTTTAATCAGAACATCAATAATATTGGATTCTCCTTCATAGTCAAAATTCCAGACATGGTCTCGAATCTGCTCCCGCGACAGAATATGATCTTGATTGCGAGCTAGGTATTCCAGCACTTCGTATTCCTTGGCTGTCAGCTCCAAGACTTGATCATCTTTCAGGACAGCTTTTTTAGTCAGATCCAAGATGACATCTCCTAGATCAATCTTCTGGTTGACCAGCTCACGTTGCTGTCGCCGCAAAAGAGCCCGCAGCCGCGCCAAGAGTTCTTCAAACTCAAAAGGCTTGACCAGATAATCATCTGCCCCCAAGTCCAAGCCCCTAATCTTATCTTCCAAGCTGTCACGGGCAGTCAGGACCAAGACAATGACTTGCTTTCCAGCCTGACGGATCTTCTCCAGAAAGGCAAAGCCGTCCATACGAGGCATCATAATATCTAGAATGATTAAGTCATAGTCCACCATTTCCAAAAATTCCAGAGCTTCCTCTCCATCAAAAGCACTGTCCACACTAAAATGCTCTTTCTTGAGAAGCTTGGTCAAACTGCGATTTAGATCCGCTTCATCTTCCACCAACAATAACTTCATCAGGACTCCTTTCCAATCTTGGTCTTTCGTTTTTCAAAACCATCACAAGAATAGCAATCACATCTAAAAAAACTGAGCTAATTGAGTTTCTAGCAGCTAGATGAAAGTCTAGCATAATACTGCTACATCTCCTCCGATTGTAACATATAATCAGGGAAAGGAAAACTGCTGCTGTTCAAGGGTCAACAAGCCAAGGATAGATTAATTGACTACGAATTTCTTGGAGTCACAAAAAGAGCGCAGATCTACAAGCCTCAACCAGCTGTAAGATAAGCACTCCTATTCATTTATTCTATTTAGAAAGATTACTCAATAGGTACTGTCCGTTTTCCTGACGGATAAAAGTCAAAGTTATCTCCTTATTTGAAGAAGTTTCATAGTTTATAAGCATCTTCGGCTCTGATTCACCATCCCCATAAACTGAGATATGTTGATATTCTGGGTATTCCTTGATTACTTCTTTAAAGGAAGAACCGCCCTCGCCTGTTTCCGCATCACCCATCTTTAAGCTCTCTGTAATCTGGCTAGATACATTTTTATTATAGTCGTCACTACCGGGCATAATACTCATACCCTGAAGATGATAGCTGCCATCCTCGTGTTTCATAAAGGTCAGAGTGGTATAACTAGAGTCAGGTAACCAAGACAATGAGAGCCCTTCTTCCTGAAACGTCACACTGCTGGCCAAGCCAAAATCTTTGACTACTTGTTCTGGGGTCAATCCTTCATCATCCGCACTAACAATGTTCAGCTTTTCAAGGTCTTTCACTTCCCACTCATATACATCCTCTTTTGACGGAGCCACAAAAGAAGCAACATCGCTTTGATGTCCCTTTCGAGACAGACTTGGCACACTTCCACCACCCATAAAATCATTTAGGAAATAGCCGCCAAGACCTCCTAATAATAGTCCCGCTGCCAGACCTATTCCTAAAAATCCTATCAGCTTGCCCGTACTATTTTTCTTTGGCTCTGGACTTGGCTGGCCAGCGAAGTTTGCAGCTTGCTGTGGTCCGGTAAAGTTCTGACCAGCTGGATTAAATCCCTGAGGAATTTCTTTTTGAAAAGCAGGATTTCCCCAATTATCCTGCTGAGGCATCTGCTGCTGAGGAGCATCAAAAATGGGTTGCTGAACACCAAAATCTTGATTAGGATTCGGCATTTCAGGACTGCCCCCTTCTACTGGGAGAGGCTGCCCCTCTGTTGAGTTAGCTGCAAATTGTCCTGGGTCTGATGACTGGGGTTGCTGTGGATAGGGAGCTAATCCTTCTAAAGATTGTTCCTGCGGTTTATTTTGTTCTGACATCGTTTCTCCTTTTATTATTTGAGTTCTATTTTATTTATTGGCAGTAGCGGACAAAAGATAGTTTCCATCCTCCTGCTGAACGAAGAACAACCTATAAGTACCATCATTAGGAGCATCATAAGCCGCCTCCATAATGGTTTGACTAGTATCCTCACTGAAATCTTCATCTACACGAATATAGATACTCCTCGGACTGCCATATTCCTTAAAAACTTCCTTATAGGAAATGCCGTCCTTACCAGTCTTTGCATCGCCTTTTTTCAGTTTTTCAAAGTAATCAGCCGCCATCGCTTCGTCCTCAGCATTATGCTTGCTTCCTTCAAAGCGAATATTGTAGATATGAAGGCTATTCAGATAGAAACCATCTTTTTTCTTCTCGAAATGCAGAGAAGCGGTTTGATCTGTATAATAAATCGGCCACTCTTCCTCATCATCAGAAGTTTGAAACGTTCCCCACTCTAAATCCAGACTCTTGCTAGAGATCTCCTCTTTTAAGGCCTTGCCATGCTTATCGAGAATATCTTCCACAGAAGTACCATTCGTATCTGTCTGAATAGTATTGAACCGTAACTCTGACAAACTATCAATATCCCACTTGAATTCAGTAGTATCTGGGTCAATGTACTGATCTGATTGATCTCTCTTTGATGCTCCGGCATCAGCCAAAGGATGCAGCACAGGATATTCCCCTTTGATGACATCCGCCACTCCTATGCCATAGCCCCAGATTCCACCTCCGATTAGTCCAAGACCAAGAGAGAGCAGGGCTCCGCCTATCAGGATTCCTTTCCAAGATTTATTCTTGGTCAAAGGTGGGGTTGGTCCCTGCGGACTTGAAACATGGCCTTGCTGAGGTTGAAAATGATGCGGGAATTTCTCTTGCGACTGAGCATTCCTTGAAGGCTCAAAAGAATGCTGTGTTTGCTGTTCTGTCAATCTTCTTTCCTCTTTTTTGTTTTTTTCCAATATTCTTATCAGTTCTCTTTTAATAACGAAATGCTTTGAAAGCAGTCAGTCACAAAAGATAAACTAAATAACTAAAACTTACATTTCCTCTGACTTTATATATAAGAAATTTCCATCTGGCTGGCCTACAAACAGAAGATAGTTATAACTATCTTCTGTTTTATAAGTCACCTCAGCAATCAGACGGTTGGAGATAATCTTATTATCCACGTCACGTTCGGTTGTGATGACAATTTCTGACGGAACAGGATGCTTCTTCAGGACCTCTGATAAAGCAGTTCCTCCTTCACCCGTTTCCTTGTCTCCTTCTTTCAAACGTTCAAGGTCTTTGGGAGATAATACGCTCCAATCTGTCGTTTCCTTCCCTTTTCTATATTCTTTAAAAGAATCTCCAACTACCACTTGTCTCAGATAGTAGTTCTGGTCAACTTTATCAAATTGAAAAGAAATATTTTGCTCCTTATCCCTGACAGAAGGGCCCCATCGGAGTAACAGACGATTGCGATCATATTCTGCTGAACTAGCCAAGCCATAAGTTTCAACGATTTGATCAGCCGTCAGACCTAATCCCTCATCATTTGTATAGCTCAACCGTCCCAAGTCTTTCAAAGTCCAATTAAACTGAACCGACTGCCCGTCTGTAGTAAAGCTGTCACTCTTGTCTTTGGCTTCTTCCTGAGCCTTACTCAGACGCTTAATCCTTTGTATATCCTTATTTGTCTGCGCCTGCTTGCCGATAAAATAAGCTGAACCGCTGCCAATCAAAAGACCAATTATGAGAGCAAAAACTGAAAGTCCTATGACTTTTCCGATATTGCCCTTCTTATCAGGCACTCCTTGTGGTTGCATCTGCTGGAAATTCCCTTGCATTGGCTGGCTAGTTTGATTGACTTGCCAAGCCCCTTGCGCTTGACCTTGACCGTCTTTTTCTGGCATGCTTTTCTCCTTATAAGTTTTGTTGATTTGTCATATTGCAAAAACATTGAAAAGCAATGACAAATTTTACAATATTATAACATAAATTATTCTTCCAATCAAAAAACCTCCCCTAAGGGAGGCTCCATTTCCTATTACAAACGTGCATTCAATTCTTTGCTCAATTCTTCAAATCCTGGTTTACCAAGAAGAGCAAACATATTTCTCTTGTAGGCTTCAACCCCTGGTTGGTCAAATGGATTGATGGCATTCAAGTAACCTGAAAGGGCAATGGCCAATTCAAAGAAGTAGATGGTGTAGCCAAGAGTGAAAGCATCTTGCTTTGGAAGAGTCACATACATATTTGGTACGTCACCATCTGTGTGGGCAAGAAGAACACCGTCAGTCGCTTTTTTGTTTACAAAGTCAACGTCTTTTCCTTGAAGGTAACCAAGTCCGTCAAGGTCTTCTTCCAAGCTAGGAATAATCACGTTCTTACGGGGTTTGTCAACACGGACAACTGTTTCAAACATGATGCGAGTTCCTTCTTGGATAAATTGACCCAATGAGTGCAAGTCAGTTGAGAAGTTAGCTGAAGTTGGGTAGATACCTTTTTGGTCTTTCCCTTCTGATTCACCAGCCAATTGTTTCCACCATTCTGAAAAATATTGAAGTGATGGCTCGTAGTTTACCAAGATTTCAGTTGCATAGCCTTTACGATAAAGGATGTTACGAACGGCTGCGTATTGGTAAGCTTCATTTTCAGCAATCTTGTCTGAAGTATAATCTTTACGAGCTGCATTTGCACCTTCCATAAGGGCTTTGATGTCAGCACCTGATGCAGCGATCGGAAGCAATCCAACTGCTGTCAAGACTGAGAAACGTCCACCGATATCATCTGGCACCACAAATGTTTCCCAACCGTTGGCATCTGCTTCAACCTTAACAGCACCTTTTTGGCGGTCAGTTGTTGCATAGATCCGTTTGTTGGCTTCTTCTTGACCGTATTTCTTAACCAAAAGTTCTTTGAAGACACGGAAAGCGATAGCTGGTTCAGTTGTTGTACCAGATTTAGAAATCACGTTTACTGAGAAATCTTTGTCTGCTACATACTCTACCAGGTCAGCAAGATAAGTAGATGAAATTGAGTTTCCAGCGTAAAGGATTTGTGGCGCTTTGCGCTCTTCTTTTGTTTGCAAGTTTGCAAAGTGGTGGTTCAAGAAGTCGATAGCCGCTTTGGCACCAAGGTAAGAGCCACCGATACCGATAACAACCAAAACATCGCTGTCTGATTTGATTTGCTCAGCAGCCTTCAAGATGCGGTCGAATTCTTCGCGGTCGTAGTTTTCAGGAAGGTCCAACCAACCTAAAAAGTCGCTTCCAGCACCAGTTCCTTTGCGAATCAATTCATCTGCTGCTGTTACTTGTGCTTGCATGTATTCCACTTCATGTGGGGCAACAAATTTATCTAAAACTTTTGAATAATCAAATTTAATATGTGACATGATATTCCTCCATTTTTTATTCCACTCTATCATATCGCTTTCATACTTATTTAGCAAGTAATTTATTGTTTTAAAGCGTTTCCAATTTATTTTTTTATAAATGGGCTGACGCTAGTAGCCATCTGAAAGCAATCGTTTGCGTAAGTCAACAAATTTTAGCCTTATATTGAGAAGAATAATTTTGATTTACAAGAAAACCAATATGCTTCTTAAAATTGGATGTCAGCTGAATTCATTTCAGGTCCGTTCAAACTAGATTCACTGCTCCAATATTCATCTGCGCCTTGCAGGTTTGATTCATTATACTTCGGAACCTAGTTCTCGCTTCGCTCAAACTGCGTCAATGTGCCTAAGTTCTTCTGCGTCCTTTGAACTTGATTCACTAAGGTACATAGAAAAAGAGCACACAGTTTACATCGCTTAGGGCTGCTGGATTCCTCCCCTGACCCGCTTCGCGCAAAACTGTTGCTCCATGAATAGTATATCACATTTTTTTACTTTTGGCGACGATTTCTAAAAAAATCTTGCATGATTTGAGCACAATCTTCTTGAAGGATACCTGTTTCCACCTCTACTCGGTGGTTAAGTCGCTCATCTGTCAGAATATCATAAAGGCTTCCAGCTGCTCCAAACTTTTGATTTGCTGCTCCATAGACAACTTGAGGAATGCGCGCTAGACCGATTGCTCCGCTACACATGACACAAGGCTCGATGGTCACAAAAAGCGTTGTATCCAGCAAGCGCCAGCTATTTTCATGCCGATTCGCCTCTTCAATAGCCATAATTTCCGCATGCATAACAGCCCGCTGCAGCTCCTCACGTGCATTGTGACCGCGGCCGATAATCTTACCTTCTTTAACCAATACACAGCCGATGGGAATTTCATCATGAGCCAGAGCAATCTCCGCCTCCTTTAAAGCTTCCCGCATAAATGCTTTTTTTTCTTCAATCGTATAATTCATCATTATCTTTCTAAATCTCTAGTCGTCTATCTCATTATACCACAAGCCTGCCGAACTTCTAAGAAAAAGTAAAAGCCACCGCTGGGGTGACTTTTAGGAGATTATTATGAAAAAGTTTAGGATTTTTAAACAAAGTTAGGAGGTCTTTGTTTATGCTGTTAGTATAAAATATATATCTTAAATGAATCTTAAGATGAAATTTTCTTACAAAAAAGCACAAGAAGCAATTTCCTTGTGCTGACTTTTTTATAAATTAGACCAGACGCTTTCCAAGATATTGGTCTGCTCGCGGCCAGGACCAACTGAGAAGGTAGAAATACGAACACCAACCAACTCACTCACTCGGCGAACATAGTTGCGGGCATTTTCTGGTAATTCTTCCAGACTGCGGACACCGGTGATGTCCTCTGACCAGCCTGGCAGCTCTTCGTAAATCGGCTTGCAGCGCTTGAGCTGTTCCAGACTAGCGGGGTAATGGTCAATTCGCTGCCCATCCAAGTCATAGGCTACACAGATTTTCACTGTATCCAGACCGCTCAAAACATCGATGGAGTTAAGCGAAAGATTGGTAATCCCTGATACACGGCGGCTATGGCGCATGACAACAGAGTCAAACCAGCCTACCCGACGCGGACGACCAGTGGTGGTGCCATATTCATGGCCGATATCACGAATGCGGTCACCAACTTCATCGAAAAGCTCTGTTGGGAATGGTCCATCTCCGACCCGACTGGTGTAGGCCTTGCAGACACCAACTACCTTGTCAATTTTGCTCGGACCAACACCAGAACCGATGGTGACTCCCCCTGCAACTGGATTAGAAGAAGTTACAAATGGATAAGTACCTTGATCAATATCCAGCATAACCCCTTGAGCCCCTTCAAAGAGCACTCGCTTGCCTTGATCCAGCGCATCGTTGAGGATGACAGAGGTATCGGTCACATACTGCTTAATTTGCTGTCCATATTCATAGTATTCTTCAAAAATATCATCAAAGTTGATTGCTGTACTATCGTATAATTTCTCAAAGAGGCGGTTTTTCTCAGCTAGATTCCGCTCCAAGCGCTCTCTGAAAATATCTTTATCCAAAAGGTCAGCGATGCGGATACCGACACGAGCAGCCTTGTCCATATAGGCAGGGCCGATTCCCTTGATTGTCGTCCCGATTTTATTGTCACCTTTTGCTTCTTCCTGCAGACGATCCAGCTCGATATGGTAAGGCAAGATGACATGCGCTCGATCAGAGATACGAAGGTTATCCGTCGTCACACCCTCTTCATGCAGGTAGTTCAATTCTTTGACCAGAGATTTGGGATTGACCACCATTCCATTTCCAATGACAGAGATTTTTTCTGGGAAGAAAATCCCTGACGGAATCAGGTGCAGCTTGTACTTCTTGCCGTCAATCACAATAGTGTGGCCGGCATTATCACCACCCTGATAGCGGGCAATCACTTCGGCATTAGCTGAAAGGAAGTCCGTAATCTTCCCTTTTCCTTCATCTCCCCACTGGGTCCCTACAACAACTACTGATGTCATGATTTTGTCTGAGCTGAAGCAGCTCTTCCTTTCTTGAAAAGCAGGCAGGAATCTCACCTGCGATTATATTTTATACCTCATTATATGAAAAATTTAACAATTTTTCAAGATGGGACCCATTCTTGATTTGCTTTTTCCCTTTTGAAAACGAATTAAATTTTCACAAAATCTGTATTTTCTGAAATTTAGCAGTTTATTAAAAATAAAAGTTCGGAATTTTTGTAAAATCGTAGCGGAAATTTGTTTTCTTTTTCCGTTTGTAATAGACTAAAATTACTACCATAGGACGGTGAAACGATGACGATTAATCAATTACTGCAGAAACTGGATACAGCAAGCCCTATTCTCCAAGCGACCTTTGGTCTGGAGAGGGAAAATCTGCGGGTGACAACTGACGGACACTTAGCTCAAACTGCTCATCCGAGTCAGCTTGGTTCCCGCAATTTCCACCCGACCATCCAAACAGACTTCAGCGAGCAACAACTGGAACTAATTACACCTATTGCTCACTCGACTAAGGAAGCACGGCGCTTACTGGGAGCTATCAGCGATGTGGCAGGCCGCTCGATTGACCAGAGTGAACGCCTCTGGCCTCTGTCCATGCCACCGCAGCTGACTGAAGAAGAGATTGTCATCGCCCGCCTGGAAAACGAATACGAACGCCACTATCGAGAGGGGTTAGCGAAAAAATATGGCAAAAAACTACAGGCCATCTCCGGCATCCACTACAACATGGAGCTAGGAAAAGATCTGGTCACTGCTCTCTTTCAGGTCAGCTCCCACCATTCACTCAAGGACTTTAAAAATGACCTCTATCTCAAGCTGGCTCGAAACTTTCTGCGTTTCCGCTGGATTTTAACCTATCTCTACGGGGCAGCCCCTTTGGCAGAAGCTGGTTTCTACAGTCAGGACATTTCCCAGCCTATCCGCTCTTTTCGTAACAGCGACTATGGCTATGTCAATGAAGAGAATATTCAAGTATCCTACGCTTCTTTGGAGCAATATGTAACCGATATTGAAAACTACGTTCAGTCAGGCGAGCTCAGTGCTGAAAAAGAATTTTACTCAGCCGTTCGCTTCCGTGGACAGAAGCACAATCGTGCCTATCTGGAGCAGGGTATCACCTATCTGGAATTTCGCTGCTTTGACCTCAATCCTTTTGACCATTTAGGCATTAGCCAAGAGACCTTAGATACTGTCCATTTCTTTTTACTGAGCCTGCTCTGGCTAGATGATGTAGAAAATGTTGATGTAGTATTAAAAGCTGCCCATGACTTGAACCAAAAAATTGCTTGCAGCCACCCGCTGACTGCCCTGCCAGATGAGGCAGACAGCTCAGCAATTCTCCAAGCCATGGAAGAGCTCATCCAGCATTTTGAACTGCCAACTTACTACCAAAACTTGCTTGAGCAGCTTAAGGAGGCACTACTAAATCCTCAGCTAACCCTATCTGGTCAGCTCCTGCCTCATATTCAGCAGGATTCCTTAATAGCCTTTGGACTAGAAAAAGCAGAGGAGTATCACAGCTACGCTTGGACAGCTCCTTATGCCCTCAAAGGCTATGAAAATATGGAATTATCCACTCAGATGCTGCTCTTTGATGCTATTCAGAAGGGGCTGAATGTCGACATCTTAGATGAAAACGATCAATTTCTCAAGCTTTGGCATGGTCACCATGTGGAGTATGTCAAGAATGGCAATATGACCTCCAAGGATAACTATGTCATCCCTCTGGCCATGGCCAATAAAACGGTCACTAAAAAGATTTTGGCTGCAGCTGATTTTCCCGTTCCGGCTGGAGCAGAATTTTCTTCCCTAGAGGATGGACTGGCCTACTACCCTTTGATTAAGGACCGACAAATTGTTGTCAAACCAAAATCGACCAACTTCGGATTGGGCATCTCCATCTTCCAAGAACCGGCTAGTCTGGAATCTTATTGCAAGGCTTTGGAGATTGCTTTTTCAGAAGATACTGCTGTCTTGGTGGAGGAATTTATCGCTGGAACGGAGTACCGTTTCTTTGTCTTAGACGGTCAGTGCCAAGCAGTCCTCTTGCGGGTGGCGGCCAATGTCGTCGGAGACGGTCAGCATACCGTGAGAGAATTGATTGCCATCAAAAATGACAATCCTCTGCGGGGCCGAGATCATCGTTCACCGCTTGAAATCATTGAACTGGGGGACATTGAACTGCTCATGCTGGACCAGCAAGGCTATGGACCAGATGATATCCTTCCTGCTGGAGTCAAGGTTGACTTGCGGCGTAATTCCAACATTTCTACTGGCGGAGACTCGATCGATGTCACAGACAGCATGCACCCATCTTATAAGGAACTCGCTGCTGACATGGCAAAGGCTATGGGAGCTTGGGCTTGTGGCGTTGACCTCATCATCCCTGACAGCTCTGCTATCTCCACAAAGGAAAATCCCAACTGTACCTGCATTGAGCTCAACTTCAACCCCTCTATGTATATGCACACCTATTGTGCTGAGGGGCCGGGACAAAGCATCACCCCTAAAATATTGGCCAAACTTTTCCCAGAAATGGACTGATAACATAAGAATCGCAGGGCATTCCCTGCGATTTTTGTTTGCAGGTTAGGATTCCTAATCTTTAAGCCGAGCTTACTTTCACGATAAAATCAAATCGCACCAGAAAAACCAAGCTTATCATAGAAACTTTTCAATCTTTATCCTTCAAAAACCAGCTTTTATGTTAAAATAGAGATATCACATTGATAAGAAAGAGAAACGTCCATGTCGAGGAGAAATGATGATTCCAACCAGCAACCAGAATGGTTTAGCTGGATTTGGATACTTATATTTGTATTTGGTTCTGGAGCTGTAGCCAGCTATCTAATTCCCATAGCTATTCTGGGGGCTATTGGTTACGGAATCTATCGCCACCAAAGCCAGAAAAAAGTTCGGATTGAAGCAAAGCAAGCCAGCATTGGCCGTATTGAAGATTTGAAATCAGAGATTGGTCATGCTGACCGCCGCATTAAAGAATTGGAAGGCTACCAAGAAGATGGGGACCAAGAAAGCTATCAGAATTTAGCTCTAGAAATTCTTCCCCAGCTAACCTATATCAAAAATGCTGCTAACGACCTACGCGGAGAAATTCCTACTTCAGTCTACCAGCGAATCCAGACCAA
Source organism: Streptococcus sanguinis (assembly GCF_900635155.1). Classification (NCBI taxonomy): domain Bacteria; kingdom Bacillati; phylum Bacillota; class Bacilli; order Lactobacillales; family Streptococcaceae; genus Streptococcus; species Streptococcus sanguinis. Next base: position 177,265 of record NZ_LR134002.1, on the reverse strand, counting down.
AATTCGTACTGTCACGGATGAAATCGATGAGCAACTGAAAAAGATTGAACGAGAGAAAAAACGAAAAGAAGCGCAGCCCAAGAAAACTAGTCTAGAAGAGCTAGCCCCAGAATTGGTCGCTACGGTTCGCAATATTCAGATTGACCATGAGGCCATTCTGCAAAAAATCTCTCAATCCGAAAGCAACAATAAGGAAGAGCTGACTGCCATTCATCAGTCCCAAATGGAGCACTACGAAGATATTTTAGAAGGCTACCTCAAAATCAAAGCTTCTCCCAAAGATTTTTACAATGCAGAGGAGCGGCTAGCCAAGGCCAAAGCAGCTATAGAGCAGTTTGACTTGGACCTAGACGAAGCGCTGCGTCAGTTAAATGAAGCTGATTTGAGGGACTTTGACATTAGCCTGCGTATCTTAGACAAAGAAAAGCAAACAGACACTGGCTTTTAAGCTAGATAAACCAAAGGAGAAACTATGAGCCAAGAATTTAATTTTGACATTGATAAAATTGCTAACAATGCCATCAGCAAAAGCGACAAAACAACAGAAATCATCGAAGCCACTACGACTCAAGAAAATGGCCAGCTAACTTTTCTGGAAAAACTGACTCCTGAGCAACAGAGTGCGATTACGGCTAAAGCTCCACAGCTGGTGGATAATTTCGTATCGGACCAAAATGCCTTGCTGGACTTTGGCCAATCTGCTGTAGAAGAAGTCAACGGTACTGTCAATCGTATCTTGGCCGAGCAGAAAAAATTACAAATTCCCCAGGTAGATGAGCTTTTAAAAAATACCAACAAAGAACTCAATGGCTTTGTCGCAAAATACAAGGATGCTCAAGTAGCAGAACTGGACAAGAAGCCTAATTTCCTGGAAAAGCTCTTCAAACAGAGCAAAAACACCCTTCAAGAATTCTATTTTGACTCACAAAATATTGAGCAGAAAATGGACGGCATGGCTGCAACAGTCGTCAAACAAGAAGATGTTCTGGCTCGCAATATTGTTTCTGCTGAAATGCTGATTGAGGACAATACCAAATCGATTGAAAATTTGGTCGGAGTCATTTCCTTTATCGAAGCTGCTCAGCAGGAATCCGGCAAACGAGCCCTGAACTTGCAGGCTGAAGTCGCTCAGCTAGATATGACTACCGTTGATTACCAAGTAAAATCACAGGATTTGGCTCGGATGACAGAGGTGGTCAATACCCTAGAGCAGCAACACACTGAATATGTCAGCCGTCTCTATGTGGCTTGGGCGACAACGCCTCAAATGCGTAATCTGGTCAAGGTTTCCTCTGATATGCGCCAAAAACTTGGAATGCTCCGCCGCAATACCATTCCAACTATGAAACTGTCTATCGCTCAGTTAGGCATTCTCCAGCAATCCATGAAGTCTGGTCAGGTGGCTGACGCCATCTCGAATGCCAATAACGCTGCCCTGCAAATGCTCGCCGAAACGAGCAAGGAAGTCATTCCTCAGCTGGAGCGGATTTCTCAAAGTCCTACTATCGCTGTTGAGTCTGTCACTAAGCTGGCAGAAAGCCTTGTCGCACAAAACCAAGGCATTATCGAAGCTATTGATAAAGGGCGGGAAAAACGCGCTCTGCTAGAAGCCACTGTTATCCAGTCTGCAGAGACCATCAACAACTCTGTCAAACTGCGTGATCAAAAGATTATCCAAGCCCTGTTGGACCAAGGCAAGGAAGCCCAGAAGGAATTAACGACAGAATAATAAAAGAGCCTAGGTGGCTCTTTTAATGTTTTACTTTTTAAATGATCAATACAGTCCTGTCTTCCGATTATCCCTTTAAAACAAGCAATTTTCCAACAGTTCTTTATTGCGCAGCTGGGCTAACCAGTTATCAGGAATCCCTTCCAAACCATAGATGATACCAACCAAGCCGCCAGCAACTGCTGCTACTGTATCAGTGTCATCGCCCAAATTAACAGCTTTCAGGACCGTTTCCGGATAAGAAGTGCTAGTCAGCAGACACCACAGTGCTGCTTCCAAGGTATCCACCACATAGCCACTAGAACGAATGTCATCTTCGGTCAGCTCTGCTAAAGTTTGCAAACGAGCATAGGTTTTGCTAGTCTCTAAGCCTGATAGTATTTCCGATAGTTGCTGGCCTTTTAAGAGCCTACGAGCAATATCCACATAAAGCTGGCAAGCCTCTACGGAAGTCGCATGTGCATGAGTAATACTGGAAACAGCTTCAATATCAGACGGACTGGCTTCCGTAAAGGCAAGGGGCAGAATCCGCATCAAAGAACCATTTCCGTTGGAATATTCATCAGACAGACCGTGTCCTCTTGTCAAGGCTTCGCGAGTCGCATTTCCTACATCAAAGGTCAGACCATCTGGCGTGTAGACTCCCTCGAAGAGCCAATGTTTAAACCGCTGCTGCATATCATTAGGATCAATCTTACCTTTTTCCCTGATAGAATCACAGGTCGCCAAAACAAGGCTGGTATCATCTGACCAAGTGCCAGCTGGTTGCTGATGGCTGCCATAGCCCACCATCTCAACTGCTTCAAAACTGCCACGGGTCAAGAATTCATACGGAACTCCTAATGCATCAGCCACTGCCAGACCATAGATAGCCGCTTTCAAAAATTGGTTCATGCTAGCCTCCTTTGTTTTATTATACTATTTTTGATCTTAAAATGCTTCCTAACCCAAAAAACAAGCGCAGTCGCGCGCTTGTTTTTCTATTTTGTGTTAAAATAAAAGGTATGGACAAAATTATCAAAACTATCTCAGAAAATGGTTCTTTCCGAGCTTATGTGCTGGATAGCACAGAGACGGTTCGGACCGCTCAAGAAAAACATCAAACTCAAGCAAGCTCTACCGTTGCACTTGGCCGCACACTGATTGCCAGTCAAATTTTAGCTGCAAATGAAAAAGGCCAAACCAAGATTACCGTCAAGGTCCTCGGGACTAGTTCACTAGGCGCGATTATCACAGTGGCAGATACAAAGGGTAATGTCAAAGGTTATGTACAGAATCCCGGTGTAGATATCAAAAAGACTGCGACCGGCGAGGTTCTAGTTGGTCCTTTTGTCGGCCAAGGAGAATTCCTCGTCATCACGGACTATGGTACGGGCAACCCGTATAACTCTATGACTCCTCTCATCTCTGGAGAAATCGGCGAAGACCTAGCCTTCTACCTGACCGAAAGCCAGCAAACACCTTCCGCAGTTGGCCTCAATGTCCTCTTGGATGAGAATGATAAAGTCAAGGTTGCCGGTGGTTTCTTGGTACAAGTTCTGCCTGGTGCCAAGGAAGCTGAAATCGCCCGCTTTGAGAAGCGGATCCAAGAAATGCCTGCTATCTCAAGACTGCTGGAATCCGATAATCATATCGAAGCTCTGCTGGCTGCCATCTATGGTGATGAGCCATACAAACGCCTGTCTGAAGAGGAAATCCGCTTCCAGTGCGACTGTAGAAAAGAGCGCTTTATGAATGCCTTGGCTACCCTGCCAAAGGCTGACTTAGAAGAGATGCGTGACCAAGACCAAGGGGCTGAAATCGTCTGCCAATTCTGCCAGACAGCCTATCACTTTGACCAAAACGACCTGGAGGAACTGATTCGTGACAAATCTTAATACCCCTTTTATGATTGGGAATGTTGAAATCCCCAACCGGACCGTTCTGGCTCCTATGGCCGGCGTAACCAACTCTGCTTTTCGGACCATTGCCAAAGAGCTAGGAGCAGGATTGGTCGTGATGGAAATGGTCTCTGACAAGGGCATCCAGTATAACAACGAAAAAACCCTCCACATGCTACACATTGATGAAGGAGAAAATCCCGTTTCTATCCAGCTTTTCGGAAGCGACGAGGACAGTTTGGCACGCGCAGCGGAATTTATCCAAGAAAATACCAAGACCGATATTGTCGATATCAATATGGGCTGCCCGGTCAATAAAATTGTCAAAAACGAAGCTGGAGCTAAATGGCTCAAGGACCCTGAGAAAATCTATAAAATCATCAACAAGGTCCAGTCCGTTCTGGATATTCCTCTGACAGTCAAGATGCGAACTGGCTGGTCTGACAGCTCACTAGCTGTAGAAAATGCTCTAGCAGCTGAAGCCGCTGGCGTCTCAGCCCTGGCTATGCATGGGCGGACCCGTGAGCAAATGTATACTGGTCATGCTGACCTTGAGACTTTGCATGACGTAGCCCATGCTCTGACTAAGATTCCTTTCATCGCTAACGGAGATATTCGCAGCGTGCAAGACGCCAAGCAGCGTATCGAGGAAGTCGGTGCCGATGCCGTCATGGTAGGCCGATCTGCTATGGGAAATCCTTATCTCTTTAACCAAATCAACCATTATTTTGAAACCGGCGAAATTCTTCCAGACCTCAGCTTCGAGGACAAGATGAAAATCGCCCACGACCACCTCTCCCGCTTGGTCAATCTCAAAGGAGAATATGTGGCCATTCGCGAATTCCGGGGTCTAGCTCCGCACTATCTGCGCGGTACTGCCGGAGCAGCCAAACTCCGCGGTGCTATTTCGCAAGCTGAAAGTCTGGCTGAAATCGAAGAACTCTTACAAATTCAAAAATAAAAACGAAAGGAAGCCCATTGGACTTCCTTTTCCTTATGTTTAGGGTTGGGTCACCACAACGCTTGTTACTGAACCATCCGCTCCTGTTGTAATCTGCAGATTTGCATTGCCTTGCCCGCTTAATTGAGCATTGTATTTGCCATCATCCAGCGTATAAGAGTAGGAAGCGATGGAATAATTATCTGTTTTTCCATCTGCAGACTGGACTGTGAATTGACCATTACCTGATACAGTCACAGTATTTCCATTGGCATCCTTCCAAGTACCAGCAGCCGCTGAGAAATCCCCATCCACCATAGTCAAGACACCTTTATAGCGAGCATTGCTGGCTGCCTGTTTATTCTGAAGCTGGCGATTGCTTTCGGGAGCTTGGGCTGGTTGAGTTGCTTGATTCTGAGTGTTTTGTCGACCTGAGGCTTGCTGTGGCTGCGTTTGTTGGGCTTGAGGAGCTTCGACAGTAGACTGTTGCTGACTGGCAGGAGCTTGGGCTTGTCCAGGCTGGCTAACTGCTCCTTCTGAAGAAGCGCTATTGCTAACCTTAGGAGAAGCGCTGGCCTTGCTGGAAGACGCAGCTTTTGAGCTAGAGGAAGTCTGAACAGTCTTGCTAGAACTAGCACTTGTTGTACTTTCTTCTTTCTTACCACATGCCCCTAAAAGCAAACTAGAAGCCAGAACTGCAGCTGCCATCAATTTTGTATAAGTACGTGTTTTCATCTTTTGCCTCCTTGTAATATTAAGAAATCTTTTTGTAACATTATTGTAACACTGAGATTTTGCTATGTCAATCATTTATAAAAAAATTTTCAAAAATTTTTTACACAAGCGAAGTTCTGTTTCTTTTATCATGAGAAACTCGCCCCTACTTATCTATTCGTAATTAAAAATGAAAAAAAAGGACAAATTTGTCCTGCAAGAGAAATATATGATCAACTTTCTTTTAAATTTATTTTTCTACCTTAAGCCGATAAACTTTTCTCGGCTTCTTCTTTGGCACGCGCTTAACGCCAGCCTCCTCTAGGTATTCTCCAAATTTTACTAGAAAATTATTGCTGACAATAGGTCGTCTAGGAGTGATGAGATTGACCAACTCAGTCCCTTCATAAACAGTAAACGGTGATTCCAGCAGATGGAGAAAAGTTGGATTCCAGTCCAGTCTTCCCTGAATCCGCTTGATAGATTCCAGCAGGATTTGGTAGTGGTCAAAGGCAAAGTCCTCTGCTGTCAGGAGCCGCTCACCGTCTCTAAAACTCCTTGTCTTAAAGTCTACATCAAGAAAGGTGACTTCGTTAGCATCATCCCCAGCTTGTGCTTGATCTACTGCTATGGCCGGCAGATAGACCAGATGGGCAATGGTGATGACCCATCCGCGTGGATCACGCCCTGGAGTAGATACCGTCATCAGCTGTTCCACCTTTTCCAGCGGTATCTCCAGCCCCACCTCTTCCTTGACTTCCCGAATGCAGGCCTGATAAGCATCCTCATGCTTGTCCACAAAACCTCCGACTAAGGCATATTTATTCTGATAAGGATGAGCCTTACGCTTGATGACCAAGAGTTTCACCTGACCATCCACAAAACAGTAAGCCACCATATCTGCTGTTACGCTGGGCGTCTCATACTTGGGTAAATCCTGTGTCTTGTACCATGTCAAAAAGGCGGACTCATCCGCCATGGTTTCGTAGTACTCTTTTTCCGACATTCCCGCTGGGATATCCTGTTTGGTCATGAGTTTCTTCCTTTCCTAAGCTATCTTTTTCTATCAAAAATCCTCCAAATCTTGCTCTAAGCTTTCTTCACGGCCTTAGTCCACTGATACCATCCGACGATACTATTGAGAGTATATACCCAGTACATGGCCTGGATATGGAGATTGCTACCCCACCAGAGATAGATACTGAAGAGATTGGTTGCAATCCAGAAAAGCCATTGCTCGCGGTAGAGACCAGTCATAAGAAGCTGACCGATACCATTGGTCGCATCTGTCACACTATCGCGGAAAGGCCGGTGACTGTGAATACTCTTATAAGCAAAGCCCATACCAATCCAAATCAAAGCCGTCAAGGCCAGATATTTAAGCCAACCACGCCAGTCTAGCTTCTTAGCCTCAAAATGAGAAGGCTCTTCCTTATCTTGCTCATTGACCCGGTTGGACAGCCAAGTATAAAGACCGATCGGCTGCATGATAAAGAAGTAGACCGTAGTCAGTACTTCGCCATAAAAGCTAGCATTGAAGGACAATATAAGGTAAATTGCCGAATTAACAGCTCCGAAGAGATAATTGCTGGCCCGCCCCTCGGCTACTAGAATAACGCAGACGATTCCTGTCCAGGATGCAAAGAGTCCCAGCCAATCATGCTTCGCCTGGCCACTGGTGAACTCCAGAATGAAAGGCAGACTGGAAAGAGCAATCAAGTAGAGCCATTGAGTCAAGCTGCGCCCGGCAAATAAATCCTGCCAAAGTAAGTTTGCAATACCGACAAAGCCTTCTTTTTTAGCGGCCGCACAGACATTGCGGAAATTCTGAACAAAGGTTTGAGATTTTTGTTTTAGTCCTGCGTAAAGAGCTGCAGGAGAGAGTTTTTGATTTTTTACTACCATTCTATTTTACCACTTTCTTTTTTAATCCGCTTTATAAATCATGTCGATCGCTTCTTTGGCCGCCTGATAATTGTCCAAATAACTGCCAGCCAGATAGACAGTCTGAATATGAGCCAAACACCGTTCTTTCAATTCCTTTAGATAGCCAGAAAAATCGCTTCGTATAGCCTCGTCTGCCATACTCATATCGCGAAAACCATCGTTGACATAGGCCCCAACCGGCTCAGCAAAGAGAATCAAATCCCATTTTTCCTTAGACAAGATGCTAGCAAAGAGATTGTCAAAGGTATCTGTTTCCTCGTCTTGAACCGGACTTTCTTTCAGATAATAATCATAGTAAGCCTTAGTTACCAGCGAATTTGTATCAGCTACGACTAGACCACGGTTGGCACTGCTGTCAATCAAGCGAGAAGTCTGAGCATATTGTCCTAAGAGCAGGTAATAGTAGTCTTTAGGAGTCAGCTCATCGTCTCGCACATTGTTTTGAATCTGGTATTCCCGAGCATATTCTAGACTAACCGGAGCATCATAGTAGCGAGCTAAATCTTTGGCCAAGGTTGTTTTACCATTGCTGGCGCTGCCCATAATCAGCACTTTCTTAGTAAAGTGACGGCGGAAAGGTTGGGCGATATATTTCCAATAACGACTAGGATTTTCCCGAATCATCGTAGCTGAGATACCAAACTGGCGCTTCTGCAAGGAAGTTTTGAAGTCACGCTTTTCTAACTCCTTCTGATAGTCAGCCTCACCAACAAAGAAAACCAGTTCCTCGCGTTCTGAATCATAGCCCACCAACTCCAATAAAGCCGGCAGCCACTTGTCCCAACCCAGAGGATAGCGAGGAAAAGAAGTTTCGTCCAGTTTGTAAACCTGGGTCAGTTCATCATCTGCGAAAGTCTCCCGCGTATATCGAAAACGCTTCTGCAGAGACAGACCCACTTCCTGCCCACGGTCTTTCTGATAACCAGAAACCACCACACGCACCTTATCATAAGAACGCTTAGCTTTCTGAATCAAATCGATATGTCCCTGATGCAAGGGAGCAAATGTTCCAAATATGATTGCAATTTTTTCTTTCATAGGCCTATCCTTTTTATTGTTTTTTATATTTTGTTTTCTGTGTTTTTATTATAAACTATATTTTCTTTTTGTCAATAGTTTTTTATAGAATTTTATAAAAATATTTTTCAGAAACTTTAAGACTGCTCCAAGGATACAAAAAAGAACCTAATGCCTTAAGCATCAGATTCTTTTTATAAAAGATTTATTGCTGATAGACTTCTTGGTAGAATTCCAGCTTGTCTCCATCCTTGACAGTGATTTGATTGGCTGCCTTAGGAGCCATTTCTCCATTGACCTTAAACATCCAGTAGAGGCCCTTTGCTTCATCCTGAGCATGACCGTCAATAGAAGTGATAAAACCATCTTTTTCTTCGACCTTATAGGCCTTCTTCAAAGCATCCATCGCTGTCTTTCCTTCTTCAACAGTCACCGTTTTCTCGCTCTTCTCCTGACCTTCTGGTGCAATACTGATGCTGATTTTCAGTTCCTTTTTGACAGAAGAATCAGCTGAGCTAGAGCTCTTGTCAGTATTTGTCTGGCTGCTGCCGCAACCAACAAGGAGAAGGGCCAAAGCAAGTGTGAGCAAACTAAAGATTTTTTTCATTATAGAGCCTCCTTAAAATAGGGTACAAGAGTGGGTAAAAAAACAAGGTTGACAGTCCGTGCGCTATATTGAAAGTCAAAGCGTTGATAATCGCATAAGACCACCAGTGATAGTTGTACAGCAAGGCTGTCAGTGTATCGATGGCAATGCCATAGCCAAAGGATAGGAGAGCTGCTGCTATTCCCTGTCCCACTAGATTTAACCGAGGATAGAGCAGCCGCCAAAGGCAAAGAATCAGTCCAAAGGACAGCAACTGAAAGAGGACGATCGGACTCATTCCCAAAAGAAAGGCTGACGTAAACATCGTCACAGCCATCACTAGGAGTGAAGTCTGCAAATCCTCAAAGATAACTATCAGGAAAAAGATAGCTGAGATAGGCTGCACATTGGGCAAAAAGGAAAATGCATAGCGAAAGGCCACACATAGAGCCGATAGGATGGCAATTTTAGCCATTTTACGAGCGGACAAAGGTACCTCCTTTCTAATTGAGTGAATCAAGAGAAGTTGGACTAGGTATGCAGTTCAACAGCATCCCAGTCTTGGGCCGTATTCAGCCCCAACAGCCAGTCAAGGCCAGACCGCCTCTCCAGAACAACACTTTCATCAAGGCCTGCCGGTGCTGGCTGGTCATGAATCCGAGCATCAACACAGGCCCAGTGATAACGATAAATCAAATCATCTTCATCCAGTAACTCTTCTAAGCTGCGCGGTTGGCATTTACCTAGAAATTCCTGAAAGTCAACTGCACTAGCGACTGCGTCAATGGCAGCATCACAATCACAAATCTTATCTGGAAAAGGTAAAGTATCTACTAGACCCAAGGACCAAATCAAGGACCAATAGGCCTCGTATTTCCAGACCATATTGACGATAGCTGCCGGGTCGGCACGATCTTCCAAGACCGCCCTTTCTTTGGGCGTCAGCTCTTCCTGCACCCCGTATTGCTGCAGTTTATCCTGCAGCCACTGGCGGCTCTCCTCATTATAATTATTATTTTCGATATCCAAGGCCGCCTGAATAATCAAGAGGCTGGTAATAGCCCGACGCGCAATTTCTTCTAGCGAGCGCGGCCGTACCTGCTCAGCACTTTCGATAACCGGCAAGTGCTCAAGGTAAGGAATTCCCTCCTTTTTCAAGCGCTGGATACTAGCCGCCTTGCGCTCTTCTGGTGTTTTCACTCTGGCTTTCTTGCCAGCAAACAAATCTTTAAAAAACGACATATCAGTCTCCAATCCTTCAATTTTCCAGTTTCATTGAATGATGAAATAACTGTTCGGTATCTATAGGTATGATTGCTATCAGGGATTAACCGCGAACACACAACTTTCCATTGAAAAACTGCGCTTTCTAAGCCACTTCGAACTTGAGCTGGCCAGCCTTGACACCAACCTTAAGTGTTTGGCCAGCAGCCAAATCTCCTGTCAGGAGCAGCTCTGACAGCTTGTCCTCCACCTGCGTCTGCAGAGTTCGGCGCAATGGCCGTGCTCCCATTTCCACATCGTATCCTTCCTGAGCCAGCAGCTTAAGTGCACTAGACTGAAACTTCAGCTCAATTCCCTTCTCAGCAAGACTGGCAATGAGCGGTTTGACCATAACCTTGACCACTTCCTGCATATCTTCTGCAGATAAGCTGTGGAAGACTACCTTCTCGTCAATACGGTTGATAAACTCTGGTCTATATGCTTTCTTGAGTTCTTCCAGCATCCGTTTTTCCATATTGGCATGGTCCAAGCGAATGTCACGCGCCCCAAAGCCCACCGTCTTATCATCCCGCAAACTGGTTGCCCCCAGATTGCTGGTCATGATAATAATCGTGTTGGAGAAGTCCACCTTGCGGCCCTTGCTGTCAGTCAGCTGACCATCATCCAAGACCTGCAGGAGAACATTGAAAATATCTGGATGCGCCTTTTCTACCTCGTCAAAGAGCAGGACAGAATAAGGTCTGTTGCGCACCTTCTCCGTCAGCTCCCCTCCCTCTTCATAGCCTACATAGCCTGGAGGCGCTCCGTTGAGGCGGCTAGCCGCGAATTTCTCCATGTACTCACTCATATCAAAGCGGATGAGTGCAGACTCATCATCAAAGAGACTTTCGGCCAAGGCCTTGGCTAGCTCTGTCTTCCCGACCCCTGTCGGACCTAGGAACATAAAGGAGCCAATCGGCCGCTTACTGCTGCGGATACCAGACTGGTTTCGTCGGATAGCTCGGCTGATAGCTGAAATCGCCTCGTCCTGCCCAATAACACGTTTATGCAGTTCTGTTTCCAAATTGAGGTATTTCTTGGCATCTGTCTGAGTCAGCTTCTGCACTGGAATACCAGATAAAGCACTAAGAGTAGCCAAGACATCGCCTTCTTCCACTTTCAGCTTATAAAGCTTGGGTTGCTGCTCTTGCTTAAGCAACTTCGAGACTTTTTTGAAATCCGCTACCATCAAGGCCTGATCAACTGGCGTCAAATCCGACTGCTCGTAATTCTGCGGTCCTCTATTCTGTACTGTCGCACTGGCCTCATCCAAAAGATCAATGGCAGAGTCTGGCAGGTGCTTACTGGTCAGATAGCGATGGGCATATTTGACCGCTGTCTCGATAGCCTGATCACTGATCTGCACCTTGTGATGGTCCTCATAACTCTTTCTCAAACCTTGTAAAATAGCAATGCTGTCAGCCACATTCGGCTCTTCTATGCTGACCTTGGCAAAACGCCGAGAGAGAGCAGCATCTTTTTCAATATGTTTCTGGTACTCTTCCTGGGTCGTAGCACCAACTGTCCGCAATGTTCCGCGAGCCAGAGCCGGTTTCAGGATATTGGCCGCATCCAAGGTCGAGTCAATACCGCTGCCAGAGCCCATGATAGTATGCAGCTCATCGATGAAGAGAATGACATGACCATCTTCTTCAATGTCATTGATGATGTTGTTCATCCGCTCCTCGAAATCTCCGCGAAAGCGAGTGCCAGCGACTACATTCATCAAGTCCAGCTCCAAGACCCGCATCTTGGCCAGTTCAGCTGGAACCTGACCAGCTGCCACACGCTGGGCCAGACCTAAAGCCAGAGCTGTCTTACCAACCCCAGCATCTCCAACCAGCACTGGATTATTTTTGGTCTTGCGACTGAGAATCTGAACTATCCGTGAAATTTCCTGATCACGGCCAATGACGGGTTCCAATCGGCCATCTCTAGCCAGCTCCGTCAGATCACGAGTGTAATCTTCCAGCCCCCCGCTGGTAGAAGCCGGCATTCCCATCATATTAGCCATGGTCTGCTTAGCAGCCATTACTCCCTTATTCAGACTGCGGATAGCCTTGATATCTTCCTTGCCCCAGCCAGCTCGCTGCTCCAAGACCTTACGCAAATCACTGATTTTCGGCCCCTGCTCCTTGTCCTCGTAGTTAAAGCCGGTAAATTCCAGGATACGAGAAGCCAAGGTCCCCCGGTCAAATAGCATGGCCAGCAGCACATGTTCAGTACCTACATGCTTAGCGCGAACAGCTTCTGCAATTTGGCCCGCTTCCTCAAACAGCTCCTCTAAGCGATAAGAAAAAGGCAGCAGCTCGAAGTGACCGTCTTTCTGATAAGCCTGACCAGTAATCTGAAAAGCTGCTTCTTCAAATCCATCAACTTCCACAGGAAACTCATTGAGGACTGAGCCAGCAACGCTGTAGGGATTATTAGCCAGAGCAATCAACAGATGCCATGATTCCAGATAATCTGTCGTAAAATGGCCGGCCAAGAGCTGGGCTGCTTCCAAGCTTTCTATTAAGGCTTTTGAGTATTTCATTTATGATTCCATTCCTTTTCTGTCTAGTTGTTGCAAAATCCTTTTTAATATCCGGGCACGAATAACCGCAGCTCCATCACCCAAAATCGAGTCAGAAGCTGTTGACAAGATTAGATTGCCCTCACGTTCAGTCATAATCTTTTCATCAAAAAGAAGCTGAATAACATCTGTAAAAACCTGCTGGCTGACACGCTCTCCCACACTGTCGTACAGGCCGCAAAGCATCTGATGCTGGTCGGAAAATTCAATCTTTCCAATCCGAATATAGCCGCCGCCACCACGCTTACTCTCGACGATATAGCCCCGACTTTCCGTAAAACGCGTCTTAATCACATAGTTAATCTGACTGGGAACCACCTGAAAAACATCAGCCAGTTCACTGCGTTTCAGTTCAACCATCCCAGCCTGAGCCAGAATAGACTTGATATATGCTTCAATACTGTCCGATGTGTTTTTTGCACCCATGACTTCCCTTTCCAGTTGAGAATTTCAGAATAAATCTCTTCTTTCCTTGCTTCTCTAACATTGACTATCTTTGACTAATATTATACCGGAAAAGTCTCTATTTTAAAAGAAAAAGGGGTGACTGAAAGGTCTGACAATTCAAACTAGTGAAAAAGCTTTGCTAGACTTGTGTAACCGCTTGCTTTTTTCTTTTAAAGCGTTATAATATAGGTGAAAATCCACAAGGAAAAGACAAGCAGAAACTCCTGCCTGCCAACTATCATCTAAACAAGGAGGATAATCCAATGAAAATGGATTGGCTCAACTATTCTCGTCATGTGCTCAAATGGCTCTTTGTAGCTCTGAGTATTTTTACCATCTTTTCTGCTGATTACGTTGATATTCCTATCGGAGTTCTCATCGCCTGTCTTTATGCTCCCTTGCTCTTCGAACAGGAGCTGGTCAGCAACCGAGTCAAATGGTATAGCTTTCTGATTATGATGGTGGTTACTCTGCCCCTTTTATTTATTACCAAAGTCTACCAGTTTAGCTTGACTTACCCCCAAACGACAATGCTTCTCTTCCTCTTAGCAGTGTTGATTTTTACCAACGGCTTGATTGCTCATAAGGAAGAAAGAGAAAAAGCAGCTAAGTGATGCTGCTTAGCATTCTAAACTTGATGTTTCAAAATGCTACAAATGAAAAGGCCTGAGGCAAATTCTCAGACCTTTTTATCATTCTATTTCTAAGCTAAAAACGATTAGTTTTGACCAAGAGCAGCAGCCATTGTTGCAGCTACTTCGTTTTCAAAGTCGTTAGCAGCTTTCTCAATACCTTCACCAACTTCAAAGCGAGCGAACTCAACTACTGAAGCATTTACTGATTCAAGGTAAGCTTCAACTGTCTTGCTATCATCCATGATGTACACTTGTGCAAGAAGTGTGTATGCTTGGTCAACTTTAGTGTTGTCAAGCATGAAGCGATCCATTTTACCTGGGATGATCTTGTCCCAGATCTTTTCTGGTTTGCCTTCAGCAGCCAACTCAGCCTTGATGTCTTCTTCAGCTTGTGCAACAACTGCATCAGTCAATTGAGCTTTAGAACCGTATTTCAAGTGTGGAAGGGCTGGCTTACCAACCATTGCACGGCTTTCGTTGTCTTGATCGATGACGTGGTTCAATTGGGCCAATTCATCTTTGACAAATTGCTCATCCAATTCTTTGTATGAAAGAACAGTTGGTTTCATCGCAGCGATGTGCATAGAGATTTGCTTAGCAAGAGCATCGTCTCCACCGTCAATAACTGAGATAACTCCGATACGGCCACCGTTGTGTTGGTATGCACCAAAGTGTTGAGCATCTGTCTTTTCAATCAAAGCAAAGCGACGGAAAGAGATTTTTTCTCCGATAGTTGCAGTTGCAGATACGTATGCAGCTTCAAGAGTTTCACCTGAAGGCATTGTCAAAGCAAGTGCTTCTTCGTTGTTAGCTGGTTTGCCTTCAGCGATTACTTTCGCAGTAGCATTTACCAAGTCAACAAATTGAGCATTTTTCGCAACGAAGTCAGTTTCAGCATTTACTTCAACAACAGCGGCAACATTACCGTTTACGTAAACACCTGTCAGACCTTCAGCGGCAACACGATCAGCTTTCTTAGCTGCTTTTGCCATACCTTTTTCGCGAAGCAATTCAATCGCTTTTTCGATGTCACCATCAGTTTCAACAAGTGCTTTCTTAGCGTCCATGACACCAGCACCAGATTTTTCACGCAATTCTTTGACAAGCTTAGCTGTAATTTCTGCCATTTTTCTTCTCCTATTTTTTATTTAAATAAAGGAGCTGGGCTGAGCCCCGCCCCTTTAGGTTAGTTTACTGATTATTCGTTTGAACCTTCAACAACTTCAACGATTTCTTCGATAGAATCTGATTGAGTTTCAGTTGCAGCCAATTCTGCTTCTACTGATTCAACGCTATCTTCACCTTGACGGCCTTCGATAACAGCATCAGCCATTTTCGCAGTGATCAATTTAACCGCACGGATTGCATCGTCGTTAGCTGGGATGATCACATCGATATCATCAGGATCAGTGTTAGTATCAACCATAGCAACCACTGGGATACCTAATTTCTTAGCTTCCTTAACAGCGATTTGCTCTTTATGAGGGTCAACTACGTACATCACATCTGGGATACGTGGCATATCTTCGATACCGCCCAAGAATTTTTCAAGACGAGCACGTTGTTTGTTGAGAAGAGCGACTTCTTTCTTAGGAAGAACTTCGAAAGTTCCGTCTTCTTCCATACGTTTGATTTCTTTCAAACGAGCTACACGTTTTTGGATAGTAGACCAGTTTGTAAGAGTTCCACCCAACCAACGGTGGTTGATGAAGTATTGACCTGAACGTTCTGCTTCTTCTTTGACAGCGTCAGCAGCTTGCTTCTTAGTACCAACGAAGAGGATAACTGCATCGTTAGCAGCAGCATCACGCATAAAATCGTAAGCTTGGTCAGCATATTTTACAGTTTGCTGCAAGTCGATTACGTGGATGCCATTACGCTCAGTGAAGATGTACTTAGCCATCTTAGGGTTCCAGCGACGAGTTTGGTGACCAAAGTGAACACCAGCCTCAAGAAGTTGTTTCATTGAAATTACTGCCATGAGTAAATTCTCCTTTTTGTTTTTTTCCTCTTTTAGATTTCAGCTCGCAAGACCACCCGAGGGCAACAGTCCCACAATTCATCTAAAATGAGTATTTTGCCATTTACACGGCACCCTCTATTATAACAAAAGCGCAGCTCTTTGACAAGGTGTTTGCCAGATTTTCTGCCACTAAGTACGAATTCTACTTCTCAGCTGAACATTTGTTCCTGAAGCGTTCAGAATGGCAGCGTCTAACATTTTCTGATTTGACTTTGAAAGACTCTTGACGAAAGCAAGTATTTACGATAGAATAATAAGAGTTGCGGCGGTATAGCCAAGTGGTAAGGCACGGCTCTGCAAAAGCTTGATCGTCGGTTCAAATCCGTCTACCGCCTTCAAAACTATATTTCTAGAAGCCCACCAAAGGGCTTTTTTATTTCATTTCCTATTGTTTCTAGCAAATTTTGCTGATATAATATTATAAAAATATCATTCATCATCAGCGAAAGGAAAAAAGATTGATTATGAAAAAAGTCAGCTTCTATGCCCTCAGCCTTCTCTCTCTGCTAGCTCTCTCAGCCTGCATGCCTGCCAAGCAGACGCAGCAAAGAAAAAAGACACCTAGCTCCCTCAAAGCTTCGAAAAGTTCATCCTCTAAGGAAACATCCAGCAAATCATCTAGCAGTAGCTCTAGCACCTATGAAAGTAGTGATGAGGTATTTCAGAAACGTGCTACCTTTGATCCAGATGATGCTTCTGCACTACAATACATACCAGATGCAGCTTCTATTCCTGAATTAGAGAAAATAAGAAATTTCCATATTTCCACTGGCTTTGTCATTCAGGTAAACGGAGAGGATATCAATGGTGACAAACCTAAAACGTCTTACGATGAGGTAACAGCCGCTCTAGGACAACCTACCTACAGCACAGATGAGAATGACCCTGGCAACTCTGTTAACATCTGGCACACAGACAACGGAGACATTATGTGCTACTTTACCAATAATGTCCTGACGAATTTGAGTTTTAGCCTAAAAGACGCTCAGCCGGCTAAAAGCAGTTACTCTAGCATCACCACATCCGACACTCCCAAGACAGCTTTCGACAAGCTTGGTCGTCCGGAAATGATTATGCGTTCAGAACGCGATACAACCTTTGTCTATAAAAATTCTAATGACGAACAGTTTAGTTTCTCTACTCAGAACAATCAAATCGTTGGAGTAATGTCTACCTATCAAATGAAACAAACCAAAGACATTATTGACTCTGTCATTAAGCATAAGTAATTTCACACTCCGTTCCAAAAACATAAAAATCCAAGATCTTTTCAGTCTTGGATTTTATTTTTGACGAGGATAATAACTTCGTCGATTAAAGCTCTGCAATTTGGCTGAGATTAACTTCGGCCACGGTGTCATTGCCAAACATGGAAATAATCATCTTGACCTTGTTATTATCAATTTCCGTAATCTTACCTGTATAGTCAGTAAAGGCACCATCAATGATACGAACGGTATCCCCAACCTTGACATCCAAGTCAAATTCCTGCACTGTTTGACCCATGGAGATGAGAATGTTACGAATCTCTTCTTCCAAGAGTGGCGTTGGTTTAGAGCGGTTTCCGTGTGAACCAACAAATCCTGTTACATTCGGAGTGTTCCGAACGACAAACCAGGCTTCATCTGTCATTACCATTTCTACCAAGACATAACCAGGGAAGCGATTTTCTTCGATTTCCTTGGTCTTGCCATTTTTCTCTACTTGCACGGTCTGAGTAGGGATTTCCACGCGCAAGATATTTTCCAGCATGTTATAAGTCTGAGCGCGCTGCAAAAGATTTTCTTTTACCTTGTTTTCATAGCCTGAGTAGGTCTGCAGTACAAACCAGCCTTTGTCAAAACTGTCCATGAGTTCATCCTTTCCTAAATAAAAAAGCCTGTGGGCTTCTGCTTCTTTCTAGCCCTATTATACCATAATTTCCTTAAATGCAAAGGAATTTATTAACTATTTTCCTGACAAATCAAAGTCTTGCAATTCTGCCCAAAAATTCTTGAATCAGTGTTGTCTAGTATGAGAAATTTTTATTTCAAACGATGAATTATAGATAGATTTGATTTTTTGAAGCTGACTGAAATTGTCGGCTAGCAAATAAGGACATACGCCAAAATCCCACCTACTCACAATAGGTGGGACTTTGAATGATATACCTGTCGCAGGATTCTTTTCTATTTCCTCTACAGTTATTAAGAGAAAATATTCAGAATCTGGAAAAGACCGCTTGCCACTACTTTGTCAAAGATGTAGATGATTACCACAAAGAATGCAGTGTATTCCATGACAGAGATAAAATCTGTCCATCTCTCTTTTCGGGTAGGCCAAGTTGTATCTTTCAATAGTTTAAAAACATCTTTAAAGAATTTCACAACAATCTCCTATCTAGTTTCTTTATGCAGCGTATATTTACTGCAATGCTTACAAAATTTATTAACTTCTAAACGCGTTGGTTTTGGAGTGCTACTGAGCTTAACCGAGTAGTTCCTAGAACCACAGACTGTACACGCTAGACTCGCTTTTTTTAATGCCATAACGCCTCCATCTTTCTTATTATAGCAGGATTCTATGCTTTTGACAAGCCGTTCAGCTCTTTTAAATCCTATTGAAACCAGCTGGTAACAGTATCCCAGAGATTTTTCGCTTTCTCAGGAATACCAGTGTCATCAATAGCCTTCTTGGCTTCATCCACCAGATTTTGAGCTCGGTCCTGAACGTCCTGCAGGAAGTCTTTGTTTTCAGTTGTAGTACCCGTTTCCTCCGTACCATAGGTGTCCACAGGGGCAATACCGTTGGCAGCATAGGCATTCTTCTGCCCTTCAAAGGAAGTTCCTTCTGTATATGGCAGGATGCTATTGGCAACATTTCGGAAAACCGCCGAGGCTTCATTCGCACTGGTCCCAGTTAGATAGTGGGTTTCATCAGTTTTTGGAAAGCCTAGCCACTGGCTGATAACCACATCCGGCGTATAGCCAATGACCCATTGGTCGCCTGATAGATCTGGGTTAAAGTCCGTTTCAGTCGTACCGGTCTTACCAGCCATAGTATAACCATACGGAGCCGCATAGATACCTGTACCGTTCGAGAAGGTCCCCAGCATCATGCTGTTCATCTTGTCAGTAGTTGAGCCATTAAGAACCCGAGTAGAGGTTTGACGGTGGGTCTTGACGACCTGACCACTGGCATTTTCAATTTTTGTAATGAGATGGGCATCATTCATCACGCCGCCGTTGGCAAAGACTGAGTAGGCCTGAGCCATCTGCATTGGATTGGTCGTGACTCCGCTTCCTAGGGCTACTCCCAAAGTCTTATCAACCTTGTCCATATTCAGACCAAACTTTTTCCCGTATTCAAAGGCCTTATTGATGCCCAGTTCGTCGACAGTTGAAACAGCCGGAATGTTCAGAGATTCTGCCAAGGCTTGATACATTGGAACTGTAGGGGAGCTTTGGATATTGCCGTAGTTGTTGATGGTATAGTCGCCAAAGGTGGTTCTGGTATTATCCAGCTCCTTATCTGTCGGCCAACCAGCAGCAACGGCCGGACTGTAAGCAACCAAGGGCTTGATAGTAGATCCGGGACTACGGGAAGACTGGGTTGCATAGTTAAAGCTTCTGAAGGTCGAACCTTCTGCACTATTGACTCGTCCAACTAATGCCCGGACACCGCCAGTTTTTGGATCCAAAGCAACACTGCCTGATTCAGCCATAGTGCCATCTTCTGCCACAGGAAAGAGAGAGACATTGCTGTAAATAACCTGCATGCTGGCTTGGTAGTTCTGATCCAACTCAGTGTAAATGCGGTAGCCATTATTAACAATCTCTTCTTCAGTTAAGCCGTAGTCATTGACCGCTTCATTGATGACCGCATCGAAATAGGATGGATAGCGATAGTCTTCTGACTTACCGGCATAAGCATCAACCAGCTGACCACCGATTCCTACAGCGGCAGCCTGATCGGCCGTCCCCTGATCAATGAAACCCGCAGCAACCATATTTTGCAGCACCGTATCACGGCGATTGGTCGCATTTTCAACCGAATACAGCGGATTATATATCTCTGGTCCCTTGAGCATACCAGCCAGAACAGCCGACTGGTCCAGACTGAGCTGGCTAGCCGAAACTCCGAAGTATTTCTTAGAGGCATCTTCCACACCCCAGACCCCATTTCCAAAGTAGGAGTTATTGAGGTACATGGTCAGGATTTCCTGCTTGCTGTATTTCTTATTGATTTCCAGAGCCAGGAAAAATTCCTTGGCTTTCCGCTCGATGGTCTGATCCTGAGACAGATAAGCATTCTTGGCCAACTGCTGGGTAATGGTAGACCCCCCACCCGAGCGCCCGGCTGTCAGGATAGCCAGAATAAACCGACTGTAGTTAATACCGCCATTCTCATAAAAAGTCCGATCCTCTGTTGCGATGACAGCATTCTGCAGGTCTTGACTAATCTCAGTCAGCTCGACATAAGTTCCTTTCTGACCAGACAGGCTCCCTGCTTCATTGCCATCCTTGTCAAAGATGAGCGTGGTAGCTTTGAGGGCATTCTGCAAATCCTTGACATTGGTCGTCTTAGCAACATAAAAGAGATAGCCACCGACTACCAGACCAAAGGTCAAGCCGAGAATCAGGAATATCTTGGTCAGATGAAACCTGCGCCAAAAACGGCGGATAGGGTGCTGAGAGAGAGGTTTCTTCTTGGTCTTGCCCGAACGGCTGAGACCAGACTTAGCCTGCTCTTCTGTCAGCTCTACCTCCTCTGCTGCTTCTTTTTGAGGTTTCTGTATAGTAAAATAATCTACTAATTTTTCAAACAAATCTTTTAAATTCTTCATAAACCTTATTTTATCACCTTATTTAGGTGCAGACAAGAAAGTACCCTATTTCCCTTCTGATTTTTAGTTATTTTTAAGAAAAAGAGTATATTAAATAGCCTTTTAAAGCCCTCTGCAGCAAGTCTTATCCGACACTGCCTATTTCCAAAGTTCTGGCTTTCTGCTACAATAAATGTATGAAATTTACACTCACTATCCCAGATGGACTGCCCGCCATGACAGTCAAAGAGCTGCTGGAAGAACAATTTCTCATTCCACGAAAAATCCGGCACTTTCTACGGACCAAGAAGCATGTGTCCGTCAACGGCCTAGCTATCAACTGGCAGACTGTAGTCAAACCTGGAGATGATATCCGACTGATATTTGATGAAGAAGATTATCCTCAAAAGACAATCTTGTTTGGAAATGGCGAACTCATAGAGGAGCTCTATCAGGACCAACATCTCATCATCGTCAATAAACCTGAGGGTATGAAAACCCATGCTAATGAACCAACAGAGCTAGCTCTGCTTAATCATGTTTCTGCCTATGTCGGCGAGACCTGCTATGTCGTTCACCGGCTGGATAAAGAAACCAGTGGTGCTGTCCTCTTTGCCAAGAATCCCTTTGTCCTGCCCATCCTCAATCGATTGCTGGAAAAGCGAGAAATCAGCCGCGCATATTGGGCTCTGGTCCAAGGCAAGTTCCCAAGCAAAAAGCTTATCTATAAAGACAAGATTGGCCGCAACCGCCATGACCGCAGGAAACGGCTGGTCGACCCCCGAAAAGGACTCTATGCAGAGACTCATGTGACTCGGCTCAAGCAGTTTGGGCAGGCTGCCTTGGTCCAATGCCAACTCAAGACTGGCCGCACCCATCAGATCCGTGTCCATCTGGCTCACCACGGACACCCTCTGATCGGCGACCCACTCTATCATCCGCAACCCCAAGGGCGGCTTATGCTCCACGCCCATCGGCTGACTTTCACCCACCCTTTTACGCTAGAAAAAATCACCGTCGAAGCCCGCTCTGACAGTTTTGAAAAAGTATTGAGCAGTCTAAACCCAAGATAGACCAAGAAAAGCAACAGAATTACCTGTTGCTTTTAGTTTGGAGTGAAAGCGAGGATAAGCTCTGCCAGCTTACATCACTGAGCCTGAGCCGGAAGTGTACTGATAAGTCTGGGCCTGATGGCTTTCTGAAAAGCTATGCTCAGAAAGTAAGACAGTAAGAAAATGATAAAAAAGCCAAAACTA
Source organism: Streptococcus sanguinis (assembly GCF_900635155.1). Taxonomy (NCBI): domain Bacteria; kingdom Bacillati; phylum Bacillota; class Bacilli; order Lactobacillales; family Streptococcaceae; genus Streptococcus; species Streptococcus sanguinis. The sequence goes on along the minus strand of NZ_LR134002.1, from coordinate 155,449 downwards.
TAAATGGTATTCCGAGGCATTATCGACCTGAAAATGAAGATAATGAAGGGATGAATGATATAAATCATGGTGGCATATCTCTTGGCGATATTATTCAAAATCGGAATATCAATATCAGTCCCATTTCTGACCGCATAGAAGAAAATTGCACTGGACGAGAAAAGGGTGCTGGGATAGAGGTCATATTCCGTACCCATGAAACAGTACTCAAGTAAAATCAAGCCTGCTATTCCCAAACCAATAGCCCATTTCCTGACAGACGACAAGTCGTAGGCTAAAATCCGATCCCGATGCTTAGCAAACTGCATCCCTAGAATGAAAAAAGGGAGACCCATAAACAGGAAATTTCGGTAGTAGAGGGTGCCACTAATATTGAACTCAATGTAAAAGGCCAGAACCAACAAGAACAGAGACACACCAAAGCTAGTTAAGCGGTGAAAATGCTTATAAAAAACCAAATAAAGCGTGTAGATATAGGAAATAGCCAGCAAATACCAGGTCGGTGTAGCGGCCGAGCCAATCAAGTCTCTGGGACTGTTAAAGAGGAAAAAGTCCGCAAAATCAGATAAATCTATAGATGCCATCTTTTCTGTTAGCTCTCTGGTCAGCAGCAAGTTGACAAAATGCACAATCGTGTAAAAAAGCAGACTGGCAGCTGTCAAAAGGAGCATCTGCTTGAGACGAAACTTGACCTTATCTTTGGAAATATTATAGGAAAAATAGCCCGACAGCATCATGAAAAAGGGAACTGCAAAGCGGGCCACAATTTGATAAAAAACGCCAAATTGCCCCGGCAGCAGAAAGTGTAGGGAAACAATACTAAAGCAAGCTAGGGCCTTGAAAGCGTGCAAAGTTGTGTTTTCAGTCTTCATGCAGACATTATAGCATGTTTATTATTACAGCTCATCAAGACCAGATTACACGCCCATTAAAAAACATATCAATTGATGACATTCTTTAAAAAGTTTTGCATCTGTAGGAGAAAACAGCTCTTATATAGAAAAACTCTTCTGCATTATTGCAGAAGAGTTTTATTCATCTAGCGGATATTCTACATTAGCCTTCATAGCCATTAGGATTTGAACTTTGCCATCTCCAAGAATCTCGCATCATATCTTGGAGAGTTTTCTCAGCTTTCCAGCCCAAAATGTCATTAGCTTTACTTGCATCGGCATAGCAAGTCGCCACATCTCCAGGTCGCCTATCCTTTATAGTATAAGGAATTTTCACACCATTGACATTTTCAAAGACTTCAACCATATCCAGTACACTATAACCAATCCCTGTACCAAGATTGAAAACAGCGACCCCCTTGTTTTCTAAATTATGTTTCAAAGCCAAAACATGGCCCTTGGCTAAATCGACTACATGGATATAATCCCGCACCCCTGTACCGTCATGCGTATCATAATCATTTCCGAAAACGCTAAGCTCTTGCAATTTACCGACCGCAACCTGAGTAATATAAGGCATGAGGTTATGAGGAATTCCATTTGGAGCCTCACCAATCAGACCAGACTCGTGAGCACCAATTGGATTGAAGTAACGAAGATTGGTTACAGACCAATCTGAATGTGCAAGAGCTAGATCTGTTAGAACCTGCTCCATCATCAGCTTGGTGTAACTATATAGATTCGTCGCTGAAGTTGGCAAATCTTCTGTCAATGGAGATAGATTATTCATGCCATAGACCGTGGCACTGGAGCTAAAGATGATATGTTCTACCTTGTGCTCTTTCATAACTTCAAGAAGAGCAATACCAGCACTGACATTATTTTCGTAATATTTAAGTGGTTCCCGCACCGATTCTTCTACTGACTTATAGGCCGCTAAATGAATGACTGCATCAATGTGATTGTCTTTGAAAATCTGGTCCATCAGATTTTTATCAGAAATCGAACCCTTGAAAAACGGAATATTCTTACCAGTGATAGTTTCTAAGCGCTCTAGCACTTCTGGAGAGCTATTCGAAAAGTTATCCACGATAATGGCTTCATAGCCTGCTACGACTAGTTCAACCACTGTATGACTTCCTATATACCCCGTTCCGCCTGTAACTAAAATTTTTTTCATAGGACACCTCTTCTTGCTATTCCTCGAGTTCTCTTTAATTTTACTATTGCAACTAACAGATACTTCTCTTCTCAAAGTTGACTGCCAAATTCTGCACTTACTAAAAACATCAAAACTTAGTCCACTTTGCTCCCCTATTGCTCTGCTCTCTTGATGATTTTTGAAGTCTCTTCATGATAAAACAACTTGCAAAATCATTTATATTTAGAGGCATAAAGAACAGAATTATTTTAGCTAATTTCTAGTTATTCTAAAAAATACCATAATCCGCAATAAGTTACTGGAAAAATTGTCTTTCATCTCCACTATATACAATATATAGTTCAGCAAACTGATTGTAGCCAGAGTAACTTTATAAGTTACTTTGTTTGCTAAACCTACATTACAAACGTAAAAAGCCCAGACAGGGCTTAGTATTTAGATTGTTAAACTATTTATAATTTCTCAAACATCAACGAGTCCGCAATTGCTGGAGCAGGCCTTTTAAACTTTGGTATTTGTATATGCTGTAGGTCAGATAGACAAAACCATAGGCTGCTGCAGCTAGATAAACTGATAAAAACCAATTCGAAGCAATAAACACAAGTGTCATTAGCAACTCAACCCAGATATCTTTGACGACCTCGATCTGCATCCTCTTGGCTAAGATTAGCTCTGCCAATATACTCCTAGTCGCCAGCAGCAGTACGATAGACAGCACTGTAGCATTCAGATTGCGCAGAAAAACTGCAAAAATAAAGGTAGTAGCGAAACTTAAGAGCATGGCAATTACATTTACTTTAAAAATCTGCCTCTCCATTCGTAAGGCTTTTAAGTAGGTATTGATAAGCAGAGCCATTTTACCCTCGTAGACAGACATAGGAAAGACTAGAGCCATAAATATCAAGGACTCTCTGTAAGCCGGCAGCCAGCTGTCCAAAGCTATTTTCAGGGGATAATACAGCAAAAGCACACCAAACATAAGAACCATAAGGACATTCCGCAACTGATTGTAAATCTTAGGCAACTTGCTTTCGTCCGTCCGTTTCAAAATCGGAAAGATGACTAAACCGATAGCGTTGATAAAGGTCATGAGCAGATTGGAAATGCTCAGGGTCAAGGATACTTTCCCAAATGTAGCAATGTTCCATACCTTTTGAATCCCCATTCGAACGGTCCCGATAATGAGCATACTGGCTACATTTGATAGCATCAGATTGATACCGACAGCAATATTGCGAACCGTTTCCTGTATATCAAGCTTAAATTGATTGAGAGGTCGCAGGGCCATCTCTCGGCACAGATACATGGCATAAAAAAGAGAAACAACTCTACCAATCAAATCTGCATAGACCATAATCTTGAAATCTCGAAAGCCCACGAAAATAAAGACCAGTAAAAGCAGTAAATAGAGGAGTCGGTCTCCACTGACAACATAGGAACTCTCCTTTAGTCGATTAGTCATCTGCAGAACGTAAACAAAAAGAAAACGCAGATTGGTGACCAACGTGGTATAAACCAAAAGTGTAAAAACAAACTGACTGCTCTCATCTCTAATAAAGGCAGAAATCCCTAGTAAAAATAAAATTCCAATCCCTGTCAGATAGATCAAAAGCATGAGAAACTGAGAGAAAAACTTTTCTTTATCCAGATCAGCATACTCCAAACCACCGTAGCGAAGGTAGATTCCGTCCACCCAGCCCAGATGAACAAAACCAGCATAGGATAAATAAAAAATATAGAGTTGCCAGTATCCATACTCCTCTACACCCATAATCTTAGGCAAAATCAAGACAACCAGAGAAGAAACTATTACTGTCAGCAAATTGGACAAGACGACATAGGAAAAATTAGCTACTATTTTTTTAAATCCACCAGACAAATTTGCCCTCCTATTTCTTCCTATCTGCTGCCATGCTCTCAATCAAACGTAAAAACATGGTTTCTAAATCAGTATGAGCTTGCCAGCCCAAACTCTCAAGCTTGTCCGTATTGAGACGAATCTTAACTGTCGGATTATATCCTAGCTTTTCCACATCCTCTGCCAAATCAAAGACCAACTTCGATTCATTGCTACCGCTTAGTTCAATAACCATTTCCGCCATCTCACGAATGGAAATCGCCGTCTCTTTATTGGCGACATTATAAGCTTGACCTGCTTGACCTTTCAGCAGAATGTAAAATATGGCTTCAATAGCATCTTTGGTATAGCAATAGTTCCGAACAGTTTCCCCTTTAGTCCGGAGAATAATATCTCTCTTTTCAAGGACAGCACGCGCAAACTGTGCAAAAACTCTGTTGTCTTCATAGCTCACACCTGGGCCAAAAGTTTGTGACAAACGAGCCATTCTAACCGGCACCTGATACTGATGACAATAGCCTACACACAAGGACTCTGTCATGCGCTTGCTTTCCGAATAACTGCTACGGACACTGGTTGAATCTAAATAACCGTAATCTTTCTCGCTAATGCTGGAAGCATCAGGACTTGTCGTCCCATAGACTTCCAGAGAAGAGAGGTAAACCATACTGTGAACTTTCTTATTTTTAGCCAGCTCAAGCATTTTTTTCGTTCCATTTACGGCTAGATCAATTGTCTCCACAGGATGCTTAACGAAAAAAGAGGAGTCCGTTGCACTGGCTCCATGGATAATATAATCCAAATCTTCCTCTATCTGCCAATCTGACAGCAAGTCAGCATACACTAGCTGCAGATTCTCACTATGTAAAAAATCTTTAAATAGATCCTCCACTTTTTTCTGATTTCGTGCTAAAGCCACTACTCTGACATTGGCATCGTACAAATCGTTTAAAGCCATCAAGGCGGAAATACAGTGTCTGCCTATAAGTCCGGTTGCTCCAGTTACCAAGACTGTAACATTTCTCAGTTCTCTGAGAATAGGACTGACAGCAGCTAGGTCTTCCATATCCTTTTGTAAAATCGTATTATTTGCCATATCAACCAAAAATTTGTGCATTTTCACGCGCTTCGTAAATCGCTCTAAAGATATAAAAATCAGATGGAGTCGTAATTTTGATATTTTCGCTGCCCCCCATGACTGTATGCAGAGGGAGTCCAAAATAACGAGCCAGTGTCGCAGAATCCGTCATATCAAATTGATTCTCTGCCTGAGCTTTTAAATGCAGGGAGTGAATCTTTGAAAGCGCAAAGGTTTGAGGGGCGACAGCTGTCTGGCAAGTGGAACGCTCGATAACCTGATTAATAACATCCGCCTCATCGACCTGAATAACTGTTTCGATAACCGGCTTAACCGTAATAGCTGCCCCATACTTTTTTGCTGCCTCAATATTTTTAGAAATGATTCCCCCGTCAATCAAAGGGCGAACACCATCATGAATCAACACATAGTCGTCATCATTCTTGTACTTTTCCCGTAAAACAGCGAGACCATTAAAGATAGACATTTGTCCAGTCTCTCCACCAGGAACCACTTGACTGACTTTTTTAATATTGAATCGAGCTAATAAATCTCTGCAGTAGTCCAGCCAGCCGTCTACACAGACAACCACAATGTCCGATACTGCCGGATGGTCTTCAAAGTGCTCAATCGTATGAATAATAATAGGCTTACCATGCAACTCTAAAAACTGCTTGGGCAAGGTCTTAGTATTCATGCGGCTGCCTGTGCCGCCTGCAAATATCAGAGCCGATGTCGTCATACCGATACTTTCCTTCCTCTCGTTGTAAATCGTACTCTACTCAGTAAATCAGCTGCCATATAAATCACAAAAGCATAGATAATCCGATTAATATGGGTTGTCAGCAATGACAGCAAAGTTTCCTGAAAGAATGAAATGACTAAAGGATACGCAAATAAAGCGAAAACAATAACCTTTAGCGGGGTGAAATAGCGTTTTTTGATAGAATAGTAGAAACTTCCGTAAAAGAAGCCATATAAAAGCTGAAAGATAAGGACTGAGAAATAGCCAAAATCCTTGATAAAGTAGTAATAAATTGTGTAAACATTGGTTTTATCGTCGTTAAAATGAACAACAGGCAAGAAAGGTGTCAGATCATGGCTAGACAGACCGAGGGATTTCAATGTTCCATAGATAGCAATAAGAGTATTTTCTCCAAAGACTTGATTATCGCTATAAAGAGTAGGATTTTTCAGATAATAGTCTAAAGCCTGAATGGGTGAACCCATATATTTAACCAAATTATCTAAAATTCCGAACTCTGCCCGACTATCCACTCGATTGAGAACAAAGGTTCCAACCGCCATGAATAAGACAAGGAATACAAATCCAATTATCAGCAAAGATCGAAAAAGCTTCACACCATACCTGCTGTCTTTCCACGAATAATACTTCGAGAAAAACAACATATACACAATAGCATAGCCTGCAACCAAGCCCAGCAACTCCGTACGTCCGGTAGACAAGAGGGAAACACCTAAAGAAATCAGACTAACCAGCAGTAACTTTCCCTTGTAAAAAATGCCATCTTTTCCCGAAAAAAGAGACTCACAGAAAAAATAGAAGAAAACAATTCCTAAGGAAAAGTTAACCCGCAACAAATTGAGGCTAAGACGACTAAGAGAGAAATCATAATTTGTAGTCATATGCCGAGCCAATTCAATAGTTTTAAACAATCCCCCCGGTACCTGCTTACTCTGCGCCGCCAAATAAAGCAAATCGGAATAAATAAACCTGACCGCATAAGCCAAAAATAAGAGAACTAAAATAATGAAAAAATTACTCACCTTTATTTGACTAGGTTTGGCGTCCAACTTCCTCTCAGCAAACAAATTCGATGACAACAGGACTCCCATTAAAAAAATGGCATTTCCAACAAAGATAACTGTGACCGTTATCAGAGAAAGTCCCTCTCCCCATTTGGATGAATAAAATGCAGTAAAAATGCTTGCTATCATCCATATTGCCAGATATATAAAAGCCGGGTTAGCGTAGTCTCTTCCTACTGTTTTGATTGTCAAAAACAATAGGAAAAGGCCTCCCAAAATTAGTAAAAAAACCATTATCTTCCTTCTATTAATTCAACCCAATTATCTCTCAGTCTGACATGACGTTCTGTCTGTTCTTTTCTTTCAGGCGGTGTCATGTAATCACCGTAGCGATTAGTCAGATACTTGTCCGCATCATTAGGTCCATCGAACTCATAGCCTTCAAAGGAATACTTCTTAGCTGGATAGAAACTTTCATAATCGATTGTCTCTCCCAAATAGCCTTTGACACCATAAGCAATTGTTATTTTTGAAGTCTTCTTATTAGACTGGATGAGTTTTTCCATCAACTTATACATATTAGCCGGCCCCATGATAAAAGAAGGGAAGCCTATCAGTCTTCTAATCCAAAGATTTTGTCTGAGTTCTTTGGATTCTTTAGCCATATAGGTCAGATGCGGAGTAAACTTCGTATAGCAGCGCGAGCTGTTGTGTGACAAATCCAAGGCTCTGAATAGAAGACCTTTGAGCTTGCGAAGCATGTTATTCTCTGGGACAAAGTCAATTGGCAGCATATCAAGATAAAGATGTTTCTTTTTACTGAAACCTTCTCCTAAAACATCATAGTAGGTCAGTGACTTGCTCTGCAGCTTTAGAACCTTAAAGACACTGTCTGTCGCATCCGCAGGCGAGATCAGCTCGAAGTCCTCGCTGTCCGCAAAGATTTCCTGCAAACGATTGTAGTCCTCTCGGAACATCACTAAGTCGATATCATCGTCCCAAGGGATATAGCCCCCATGTCGCAAAGAACCAATCAAGGTCCCTGCAACCATGTAGGAATGAATATGATGCCGACGACACTCTGCATCAAATTTTTTATACATTTGTAAATAGGCTTTTTGCAAAACCTTTAATTTATCATCCGTAATTTTCTGATACATGGGGCTGAAGCGTTCTCCCAAAGCCAACTCCCATTCAATCTTACTGGTTCCTCTCATTTTTCTTACCTCCCAAACTTTTTCAATAATCTCCTAGCAAGTCCATTCAGTGAGTAGGTGTATACCAAATCACTGATGAAATCTTTTATTGTTCGATACTCCCTTATTTGAAACATTAGGCCCAAAGCCCAAAATGGATTTCTAGACTGTAATAATTTCAGTCTAAGATTGGTCAAGGCCAAAGCCCTAGTAACCTGGCGATGATCCGCCTCAGAAATCTGTCGCTCCTCTGCGATTTTTTTCACAGACTCATAGCGACTGATGACCTTCTGTAAATAGTTAATCCTAGATAACCTTGTTTTGTTAAAACTAAGCGACGACGCAGACTGGGTTACATTCGCCTGATGAATGCGATGCTGATCTAGAAGCTGGTCCAAGCAAACAACTTTTCCATACAATGGAGCCAGCATACCAAATAAAACGTCATGATAATCAAATCCAGGATAATCCGTATATTGCTGCTGCAAGATATCAGCCAGTACCGACTTTCTAAAAGCTGTCTGATAACCTGACGGCCATTTTTTCAGAAGCCAAGCTAGATTTCTTTCTTGCCTGTCTCCTGAAACCTTGGGCTCCTTGATGACCTGACCATTTTGATCAATCAAGTAAGACTGGCCATACACCATAGCAGCGTCTGTTTCTAACAGCACTTTCTGCAAGGCAGCTGTTTTATCAGGCAGCCATTTATCATCCTGATCAGCGAAAAAAACAATATCGTGCTCAGCTAAACTCGCTAATTTTATAAAAGTTCGATAATGGCCCAAATTTTCCTGATTTTCAATCAACTGCCAATCAGTCAGTTGGTGCTTGGTGACGTAGTCCTTGATTAGTGCCACTGTCTGATCTGTCGAACAGTCATCACAGATAATGACCTGATCAGGCTTCAGCTTTTGAGTGCGGATAGAGTCTAGTTGCTCCAAAATAAAATCCGCCCCATTATAGGTCGCCATCACGACAGAAATCATTTCTCCCTCCTTCCTAAACTTTTCATCCTATATCCCCCTAACTCCTAGCTTTCTCCCTGTCTAAGCTAGACTGCTCTGTCTGTAAAGAAGATTACTTTCTTCTAAGCAGATACTTATAAATAAACGCTTTTATCCAAATAGGCGTTCCCACAAAAGCGCGAATCATCAACATATTTTGATAATATTGCCCTTGGTTCAACATACCATGTGACAGCAAAAAAGTGTTGACTACTTTCCAGCTGGCAATCTGCTCTGTCTGGCTTCTTCTCGTATGCATGCCGTTTCCGACGCGAGCATAAACCAAGACCCGATTAAGATTGGCGAAACGACAGCCCTGAGCAGCCATTCTCGCCCAAAGATAATAGTCTTCCACTAAAGGCAAGGGCTTGTAATTGCCTGCTTTTAAAACAGATGATTTCTTAAAAAAGACCGTCATGTGACAGAAAGGATTTCTCCGTTGCAACCTTTTTATAATCTCTTCATGGGAAAGCGGCATTTGTTTCTCTGCCACTATTTGATCTGGTTCCGTGTCAAATTCTATGATATTGCCACCCAAAACATCTAACTGCGGATGCTGCTCAATATAGTCCACTTGTTGCTGGAAACGGTCCGGTGTCGCAATGTCATCTGTATCCATTCTAGCAATCCAATCATAAGAGCAAGCCTCAACTCCCCGATGCAAAGCTTCTCCCAATCCGACATTTTCCTTTAAGAGTAGAACTTTCATCTCTGGAAATGTTTCCTTGAAATCTTGAATCGTCTGATAAAGCTCTTCTGTCAGCGACCCATCCTCTACCAGGACAAGCTCATCTGGCTTTCGGCTCTGCTCTATAAGAACGCTATTTAGACTCTTTCTTAAGAAATCCGGATTCTCCCTCTGATAGACAGACATCAATACCGAAAACTTCACTAACAATCCCCCCATTCATCCTAAACTAGTTTCCCTTCTCCGTCTTCTCAATAGACCTCCTAAAATCTGCCACCTGATAAGACTGAGAATAGCTAGACATCTCTTTTTCATAAGTTAAATCTGAAAACAGCTTATTTAGAGTCGAAACATAGCGGGACAATCTTTTTAAAATCCAGTTAAATGCAGGCAGCAAGACTACTCTCTGACCATGAGTCCGTTTTATTTCTTTGACTAGCTGAGAGGTATTGACATAGTCCTGATTTTGAGGATAGAAAACACCGCTGTCTTGATTCTGAACAATCAGTCTGATAAACTCACAAAGGTTATCAATATAAATCATACTACGTTCATTCTGAACCAAAGGGAAGACTGGTAGCTTCTGAGCCAACTTTGACAGTCGCTTATAATTTCCCTTAGTTTGATGACCATAAACCATGGGCGGCCGTAAAACTGCTAATTTGAAATCTTCGCTCTCCAATTCCGCTAGAAGTTGCTCAGCAGCTAGTTTGCTTTTGCCATAAAAAGAATCAGGACTCTCTTGTGTCTCCTTTGTGATAACCCGATCTCCCAAAATTTCGCCATAGACGCTCATGCTGCTCATAAAGATAAACTGTTTGACACCTTCGCGTTTAGCCTTTTGAGCCAATTCATAAGGTAGCTGAGTATTGACTTGATTATATACCGATTCCATCTCTTTTGATGGGTTGGAGATATGGACAATCGCCGCCAAATGCAAAATTACATCAAAAGACGAAAAATCTTTCTCCTTCCAGGTTTCCCCGCGGACGTCTAGCTCATCAACCTGAACATCCTCCCGTGAGGAAACATACCTCTTAAAGCTCCGGCCGATATAGCTACCCTCTCCCGTAATTAATATTCTTTTCATCAGCCTTTAATCTTTCTTTTCCATATTTCCCGTGCCGCCTTCGACAACACCTTCGCTCTTAGCAACACTCTTAATGGTTCCAAAGAAACAGCGGACATCTAATCCAAAAGACAAATGCTGGACGTAGTAGCCGTCCAATTCAGCTTTCTTGGCAATCGGCAACTCATCTCGCCCATGAATCTGAGCCCATCCTGTCAGACCTGGCAAAACATCATTTGCTCCATAGCGGTCTCGCTCTTCAATCAAATCATACTGATTCCAAAGAGCCGGTCTTGGACCTATGATACTCATATCACCCACAAAAATATTCCAAATCTGAGGCAACTCATCCAGAGATGTCTTCCTAAGAAATTTCCCAACCTTTGTAATCCATTGCTCAGGATTTTCAAGTAAATGAGTTGGAGTATCCTTAGGTGTGTCAATTCGCATCGTTCTGAATTTCAAAATATAGAAGTGTTTCTTATGCAGACCGACCCGCTTCTGTTTGAACAAAACTGGTCCTTTTGAATCCAATTTAATAGCAAGTACTAGAAACAGAAAAAATGGTGATAGGACAAACATTCCTAAGAATGACAAGACTATATCTAATGTTCGTTTAAAAAATTTATACATGATTATCCTAAAAACTTATTGCTGTGCAAACTTTACCAGGCTATCCTTGAGGTCATTTGCACCAAGAGTCAGAAGGGAGTCCACATAGGAATCCACCTCTATCTTAGGCAGTGACTGAACATTCCCTACAAAAATCTTTTCATAGACTTGATCATTAACCTTTTCCTTGGCAGACAAGAGCTCCTCATAAAGCTTTTCACCTGGTCGAATGCCTGCTTCCTGAATCTGAATCTCCTCTTCAGTATGGCCGCTGAGCGTAATCATCTTTTTAGCTAGGTCCAAAATTTTCACAGGCTCGCCCATATCCAAGACAAAAACCTCTCCCCCTTGCATCAAGGCCCCAGCCTGAATCACCAAGCGGCTGGCTTCTGGTATCGTCATGAAATAGCGTGTCATTCGAAAGTCCGTTACGGTGATAGGACCTCCCTTGGCAATCTGCTCCTTGAACAAAGGAACAACACTACCTCGGCTGCCCAAAACATTCCCAAAGCGGACAGCTGAGAAAAGAGTCTTTCCTTCTTCATTTAAACTGGTCACGACCATTTCGGCCACACGCTTAGTTGCCCCCATAACATTAGGCGGGTTGACTGCCTTATCTGTAGAGATCATGACAAATTTCGCGACACCAGCTGCCTTTGCTGCTTCTGCTACATTTCGCGTGCCATAGATATTGTTTTTGACCGCTTCTGTCGGATTGTACTCCATCAAAGGAACATGCTTGTGAGCTGCTGCATGGTACACTCGATCAGGACGATAGGTTTCCATAATATGGAAAATCCTCTCTCTATCTTGAATATCTGCAATGATTGGAATCAACTCAATATCATCTTTATAACGGCTTGACAGCTCCTTGTGAATCAAATAAATTGAATTTTCTCCATGACCTAGAAGCAGGAGCCTAGCTGGGCAGAATTGAGCAATCTGACGGCAAAGTTCCGAGCCGATAGACCCACCGGCCCCCGTAACTAGTACTGTCTTGCATTTAATATTGGACTTCAAACTTTGCTGATCCAGCTTAACTTCTTTACGCCCCAACAGATCTGCAATGTCAATTTCCTGAAGTTTGCTGACAGATAGTTTCCCCGTAATTACCTGTTCATACTTAGGCATGGCATTGACCTTGACCTCCGTCTGTTGGCAATACTCTACGATTCGCTCGTAATCATCCGGAGCCAACGAAGGAATGGCAATGACAATTTGTTCGACTTCATAATTCCCTACAATTTCAGGTATCTGCTCAGTTGTTCCTACAACTTTTACTCCATGAAGATACGTATTTTGCTTATTCTTATCATCATCTACAATCGCGACTATCTTTAAATCTTTTGATTTTTGCTGGGCTGTCTTGATAAAGAGACTGGCACCATCCCCTGAACCAACAACAAGGGTCTTCGTCCCATCTACTTTCTTACCCAGTAAGGCTGAAGGGTGCTGCACGAATTCATGAATCTCCCGCCAAGTCAGCCTTGAAGCAATAACCAACAAAAACGATAGCAGCATAGAAAGGACAATATATCTACTGTTTGTGGATTCGTAAAAAATTTTCTCTACAATGTATACAATCGAGTAAGCTCCCAAAATTGAGCCCCCTACTCGAAACATTGTTTTGTAATCTGTATACCTTGTAATGGTAGAAAAGACATTCGACAGTGTTGCAAATGTCAAATATAGTACAATAATCCCCATTAAAATAGAGATAAAAGACAAATCCGTTATCCCGACATATTTTGCTAAGAAGAATTTTGAAATCCCCTGACTTATACTGAGCAAAATAATATCAACAATAATTAAGATGACTCTTTTTCTCGCTCTTGTCATGTTCCTAATCTCCCAATTATCCTAAAACTCTTTATTCCCTATTTCCCATAATTGCCATAGCTGCCATATCCCCCATAAGTTCCGTAGGCACCATAGCGTTCCAAATCAATGTTATATTTATTGAGGACAACACCCAAAAAAGGAGTTCCCGTTTGTTCCAACTGCTCTTTAGCCTTCATGACCGCTTTTCGTTTAATATGGCCTGCTTGCGTCACCAAGAAGCTAGCATCGCATTTCTGGGCGATGATAGCCGCATCAATGACCAGACCAATCGGTGAAGTATCTACGATGATGTAGTCATAGCGGACACGCAAGTCAGTCAAAAGCGCTTCAAACTGCTTGCTTTGCAAAAGCCCCGTCGGATTAGGTGATACTGGACCAGATAAGATCACATCTAGGTTGTCCAGATCTGTATCGTTGATGACTTCATGCAGGGCAGCCTGTCCTGACAAATAGTCCGTCAGTCCTGATACTTTTCTCTGACTGCTAAACACACCGGACATGACTGAGTTGCGGATATCCGCATCGATCATCAAGGTCTTATGACCAGCTCTGGCAAAGGCGGCCGCGAGATTCACTGAGGTTGTAGACTTTCCTTCATTTGCCGTCACCGAGCTTATTTCGACCATCTTGATATTGGCGCCACTCAGCTGTACATTAGTACTTAGAGCATTGTAGTATTCCTCGGTTAGTTTGACAAGGTTCCTTTTTTTCCTAACTAATTCTAAGGTTGCCATTTTCTCTCCCTTACATTCTGTTCATATCTGGGATAACGCCCAACAGCGTCAAGCCCATGACTTCTTCAATGTCCTCTGGCTTCTTCACCCGATCATCCAGGATTTCTACAGCGATGATAAAGATTGACATCAGGACGCTGCCCCCTAAAAATCCTAAGATAACATTACGCCGAATATTTGGTGAAGAAGGCTCTGCTGGGACTGTTGCTTCTTCCAAAGTTGTCACATCAGAAACTTTTGTCACCTCGATAATTTTCTCAGCAGCAATATTACGGAAGGCATTGGCAATGCGAGCCGCTTCCTCTGGGTTGTCATCTTTAACCGTAATCGAAACGATACGAGTATCCGCCGGAACGGAAACGGTGATGTGACGCGTCAGCTCTCTTGGTGACGTTTGCAGTTTCAACTCACTAATTGCCTGTGACAGAACCGCCTGTGACAGAATGATTTCCTTAAAGTCCTTAACGAGGTATGAACCCGCCTGCAGGTCCTGATTAGTCAAAGCTGCCTGCGTTTCATTCTGACGGCTAACCACATAGATGCGTGTGGTGCTCTGATACATTTTCTTAGCAATAAACACGCTGTAGCCAAAAGCCAGTAAAGAAAAGAGCACCGCTCCCAATACAATGGTAAATTTCTTCAGCCATAAGGCTCTCAGCAAGGACAAAATATCGATTTCTACGATTTGCTTTTCTTGTTTTTCCATTTTTCCCCTAAATCAATTCATTTTTCAATAATAAAGCTTGGTTGCCACCAAAGAGGGCCTCTGCCCGGCGAGAACCGTATTTCTTAGCGACGATGTCAAAGGCCTCTTTCATAAAGGGCGGTCTCTGGCTTAGATTGTGCATGTCGCTGGCAACAAAGTGGACCAAGTCCTTTTCCAAAAAGAACTGAGCCCGTTTTTTCATAAATTTATGCGAGTCTCCAAGCAGCTTAGGCTTCAGAACACTGGAGCTGTTAATCTGAGTATAGCAGCCCATATTAATGAGTTCCTGCACCTTCTTTTCATCATTTTCCAGGCAGTGATAGCGCTCAATATGAGCCACGACTGGGGTTAGACCTAAGCGCAAAATCTGAGCTAGACCTGTATGGATGTCTTTATAAGGCGTCGCCATGCTAAACTCAATCAGCACATAGCGTGTGCCTGCTAGACTGGGGAAAATCCCCTTTTCCAACTTATCCGCCACATCGCTAGTGTAGTAAACCTCTGCCCCATAGAGAACCGTCAAGTCAGGCGCTACAAGCTCTGCCAGTTCTTTTACCATTTTAAAATTAGCGCTAATGGTCTCTTCAGGCGTTTCAAACATACCCTTTCTGCGATGAGAAGTAGAGATGATGGTCCGAACTCCCTGTCGATAACTTTCTTCCAGCAGTTTTTTAGAATCCTCAAAATTCTTAGGACCATCGTCCACATCAAAGATAATATGAGAATGGATATCAATCATGGTGTTTTCCCTTCCATTACCTGCTGAATCGCTGCCTTAGCATTATCAAGGCTTTCCGGTTGGATTTCCATCATATAGAGATTGGAATCTGGCATAGCATAGGATGGTAAATCCATACGACCGTTTCCGCTGATGGCTTGTGATTGAACTTGATAGCTTCCCCCTGATTCCAGTTGGGTATTGACCAGATTCATAAGAACAGGCAGCTCCATATTGGTCTGGATAGAGTCCTGCAAGCCGGAAATAATCTCGTTGTAGTTCTTCAAAGCACTGGTTGAAGTCAGCTTTTTAATGACTGCTTCGATAACCTTTTCTTGATTTTTTCCGCGGTCATTGTCGCCCCCCTGAAGAGAGTAACGCTCGCGAACAAAGCCAAGTGCCTGATCTGAGTTCATATGGACTTTCCCTACTGGGAAATGATGATTGCCGTGTCGGCTGGTAAATTCTTGGTCATTTTCAACATCAATCCCTCCCAGTAGGTCTACCAGCTTGAGGAAGGAAGTGAAGTTCAAACGAACATAGTAGTCAATGCGAATACCATAAAGATTTTCCAGCGTGTGGACAGAAGCATCTACTCCGTAAATCCCTGCATGGGTCAGCTTGTCCATCTGTCCGCCTCCTCCATCTGCAATGGCTACATAAGAATCACGCGGAGTTGTAGTCAAGAGGACTTTCTTGGTCTTGCGATTAACCGTCATGATGATATTGACATCTGAGCGTGAGACAGATGAGATAGTTCCATAAGTGTCAATACCGCTGACATAGATATTGAAGACATCCGCATTGGCATCATCCCTGCGCTTGCCTGTCTCTACTTGACGGGTGATTTTATAAGTATAGATTTTCTTTATCTTTGAAGCATAATCAGCATCGTGAGAAGCCAGCATATCTCCAAATGAACTATTGAGGGCAATAGCTTCCGCCTCTTGATTGATGAGGGCCTTGTAGGCTGCAATATATGAAGAGCTGTTTTCCACTGTGAGCTCTGTCTTTTTAGTCTTCTTGATGTGGTCCAGAAGAGCCGTTACATTGTCCTTGTCTCCATTTTCAGTCGGAGCTGTCAGCTTCTGCAGTTGAGTCACATCTGATTTATCGCTGTCCGCCCGGACATAAACGGCCATTTCAATTTCAGAGTAATTTGAAGTGGAGTTCACACCTCTAGATAAGTCCATCAATTCCTTGACCCCGTACATGGCTCCTGAAGATACCAGCAAGGTCACAAACAAAAGCACCGTGGTCAGAACTTTGAACTTATTTTTCCATATAAAGAAGGCTGCCAGTAAAATAACAGCCGCCAAAAAAGCAGACAAAATAAGGTTCAGGTGATGAAACGCCAGAACATTATTTTTAAATATAGAAAAAACCAGCAAACCTGAAACCAAGCTTACCAATGTCAGTAAAGCTGCATTAAAGAGCCTAAGCTTCTTCCCCTTTTTAGAAGCAGGCACATTTCTCCTATGATGATTCATAATTCTCCCTTTTTCTCCCCTGAGATATAAATACATTTTATTATATCATAAATGCATTATGATACACTAAAATATTTAAAAATATTTTAGTTTTTTTCAAATTTTGTTGACAAAAAAGGACAGTCTGTATTAATTTTCAGTAAATTCCTTCTTCATTCTCGAAAAACCGATATTTTATACTGTTTTTGGCAACAGAAAAAAGAGGTAAAACCTCTTTTATATCAGTATGTTGCTTGTTTTTTAAAGCATCTTGTCTCTGTCAACTTGCTCATAGGCCTGGAGGCCATCATTCAGCTTGTCCCAGATGACTACCTGGCCTGACTGAAGCGACTTCTGCACATCAATGATGCGCTGATTGGAAGATCCGCGGAACTGCAGCATGAGATTCTTCTTGGTAAGGTCAAAACGACCGTCCACCAGGATATCAATCAGACTCAGCAGCTCCAACTTATCCTCCGTTTCCAGCATCATCTCCTCCCAGGCGTAGCCCGTCCAGGACCAGATATCCTTGTCCGGAAGCTCTCTCCGAATCCGCTTGACTAAGGGCAGGAGAATACCTGTATTGAGAAAAGGCTCACCGCCTAGGAGGGTCAGCCCCTGCACATAGGGTTCCGCCAAGTCTTTCATAATCTGCTCCTCCAACTCTTGGGTATAAGGAATGCCAGCGTTGAAAGACCAGGTTGCTGCATTATAGCAGCCCTCACAGTGAAACATACAGCCACTGACATAGAGGGAGTTACGGACACCTTCGCCATCTACAAAGTTAAAAGCCTTATAGTCAATGATTCTCCCCTTGCTCAGCTCCTCACTTTTCCATTCTTGAGGTTTGGGATTATTCATGACACCTCCCCATCTAGCTCTATCCAGTAACGCTGACTTCTGTCGATTGTATTTTCGTAAACACCGCCAGCGGAGAGAATCGTGCGTCGGCTGGCTTCGTTGTCTTCATCGCAGGTAATCAGCACTCGTTCTAGTCCTTGCTTTCTAGCCTCTGCTAGTCCTAACTCTAGCTGCAACTTAGCCAATCCCTTCCTGCGTTGACTGGGCCGGATAGAATAGCCAATATGCCCACCCTCTACAAATAATTTCTCATTTAAGGATAGGCGTAGGGCTAAAAAGCCCAGAGCCAAGCCAGTCTCATCAAAGGATAAAAATTTGATGGCAGGAACCCAGCCTACTGGCAGGTTGGCAGCATCCTCCTGCTGCTCTACAATCTTTAACCAATCCTCATAATCCTTTGCTTGCTTCCAAGCGGAGCCCATGCCACCGTGCATATAGGATTTTGCAGCATCGAACTCAGCAATCATCTCTAATATCGCGTCTTTATCCTCCAAAGTTGGTCGTCTTAGCTCCATGGTCCCTCCTTAATCGACATCAATCCAGTAGCGCTGACTTCTATCGATTGTATTTTCGTAAACACCGCCAGCAGAGAGAATGGTGCGACGACTGGCTTCGTTGTCTTCATCGCAGGTAATCAGTACTCGTTCCAGTCCTTGCTTTCGAGCCGCTGCTAGTCCTAATCTCAACTGCTCCTTCCCATATCCTTTGCCTCGTTGGCTGGGCCGGATAGAATAGCCAATGTGGCCACCCTCTACAAATAATTTGTCATTCAAGGATAGGCGCAGAGCTAAAAATCCTAGAGGCAGGACAGTCTCATCAAAGGATAAAAATTGAATGGCAGGAACCCAACCTGCTGGCAGCGTGGTAGCATCCTCCTGCCGTTCTACAATTTTCAACCAATCCTCATAATCCTTTGCTCGCTTCCAAGTGGAGCCCATGCCACCGTGCATATAGGATTTTGCAGCATCAAACTCCGCAATCATCTCTAATATCGCTTCTTTATCTTCCAAAGTTGGTCGTCTTAGCTCCATGCTCCCTCCTTAATCGACATCAATCCAATAACGCTCTTTCCCGCCTCGAATATCCTCTAAAGCTCCGCCATTAGCCAGAATCACTGACCGACTGGCAGCATTATCACAATCGCAAGTCACTAGGACTCGTTTTATATTTTTACTTTTGGCTACTTGCAAGCCTTGTCGCAGCTGCTCTTTTGCCAATCCTTTCCCACGCGCAGAGGGACGAATACTGTAACCGATATGCCCGCCTTCTTGGAGCAAATAGTCATTGAGCCGCAAGCGCAGATTGAGAAAGCCCACAGCCCGACCATCCGCAGCAAAAGAGATTAGTTGGATGTAGGGCACAAAACCTTGTGGCAAGCCTAGACCTGCCTCAGCTAGCTGAATAGTCTCCAGCCATTCCTCGTAGACAAAATCCGCTCCGCCAAAGAAGCCGTCCTGCCGGCTGCCAACCGCTTCAAAGTCAGCCAGCATCTCTAAAATCTTTTCCTTGTCTTCTAGTTTCGGTCGTCTCAGCTCCATAGTGCCTCCTGATACGAAGAGAGTGAGACCGCCTTGCGCCCCACTCTGACTTCTATTCTTTCTTGTTCTTTTCTAAAAATTGCTGACGCAGTTTGGCCAATCGTTCTTTCTTACCGCTGCCACCCTGCGAATGTTTTTCATGGAAACGCTGCACCTGAGCCTTTCCTTTGTCGTCCAATTGATACTTTCCCATCTTAATTTCCTTCGTACTTAATAGTCGAGCCATTCATGTGCTTGACCCGAGCTGATATTTCCTTGTGTCGGCCATTGACCATTGGGCGGGCTTGCGGATTTCCTAAGTAGCCGCAGGTCCGCTTGACCACATCGACCGTCTTGGGATCGCTGTTGCCACAGTTTGGACAGGCGAAGCCCCGCTCGGTCGGCGTGAAATCTCCCTCAAAGTTACACTTGTAACAGCGGTCAATCGGCGTATTTGTACCTAAGTAACCAACTCGGTCATAGGCATAGTCCCAGACAGCTTCCAGTGCCTTTGGATTTTGCTGAAGAACAGGATATTCACAGTAATGGATAAAGCCGCCTGAAGCACCCACTTCAGGATAAATCTTCTCAAAGTCCAGCTTTTCAAAAGGCGTTGGATTCTTGCGCACATCGTAGTGGAAGGAGTTAGTATAGTATTCCTTGTCAGTAATATCCGGAACGACCCCAAACTTCTCTGTATCCAAACGACAGAAACGGTCGGTCAGGCTTTCAGACGGCGTCGAGTAGACGGAGAAATGATAGTCATACTGATCTGACCACTCTTGCACCCGACGCTTCATATCTTTGACAATAGCAACCGTAAAGTCCTTGGCTTCTGGATTAGTTTCCCAGTCGCCGCCGTAAAAGACTGCTGCCACTTCATACAGACCGATATAGCCTAGGGAAACCGTTGCACGACGGTGAGTAAAGAGCTGGTCCACCTGATCATACTTGCCCAAGCGTTGGCCAAAAGCCCCATACTGATAAAGAATCGGTGCATTGGCTGGACTGGCTTCCTTAGTCCGCTCCACTCGGTAAACCAAAGCATCCTCAGCGATATTCATCCGCTCGTTAAAGAGTTCCCAGAATTTATCTAAATCCCCCTCGGATTCAAGCGCAATCCGCGGCAGATTGACAGTAACGACACCTAGATTCATACGGCCGGAGTTGACTTCCTGACCATTTTCATCCTTCCAGCCTTGCAGGAAAGAACGGCAGCCCATCGGTACCTTGAACGATCCAGTCAAGTCGATAATCTTGTCATAGGAAAGCACATCTGGATACATGCGCTTAGTGGCACACTCCAGAGCCAGTTCTTTGATGTCGTAGTTAGGCGTTCCCAGCTCAAGATTGAGCCCACGCTTAAGGGTGAAAATCAGCTTAGGGAAAATTGCTGTGCGGTGCTCGCTTCCCAGTCCCTTGATACGGATATTGAGAATGGCCTTCTGAATTTCCCGCTCAAAACGATTGGTCCCAAGACCAAAGCCCAGCGAGGTAAAAGGAGTTTGACCGTTAGAGGTAAAGAGAGTATTAATCTCATACTCCAGTGACTGCATGGCATCGTAGATGTCCTTCTTGGTCTTCGCCCAGGCGTACTCTTCCTGCTTATCCAGCAAAACCCATTGCTCCGCATCCTTGAGATGCTTTTGATAATTAAGTTCAGCATAAGGCGCCAAAACTTCATCAATGCGGTCCGCAGAGCAACCTCCGTACTGACTAGAAGCTACATTGGCAATGATTTGCGAGATTTGCGCTGTCGCAGTCTGGATAGACTTGGGACTCTCTACTTCTGCATTCCCAATCTTGAAGCCATTTTTCAGCATGCCGTCAAAGTCAATCAGACAGCAGTTAGTCATCGGTGTATAAGGGCTGTAGTCCAAATCATGGTAGTGGATGTCCCCCTTCTGGTGGGCGTTGGCCACATGAGGCGGCAACATCTTAAGCCCAATGGATTTGCCGACAATCCCAGCTGTCAAATCCCGTTGGGTATTGAAAACATCACTGTCTTTATTAGCATTCTCATTGACTACCGTACGATCTTTGTTGAGAAGCTTGTCAATAGTAAAGTTGATATCAGTCGCTTTTGAGCGCTCAAAATCCCGTTGGGTGCGGTAAGTGATGTAGTTCTCCGCAATAGCGTATTCCTTGGCATTTAAAAGCTCATGCTCAACGATGTTCTGAATCTCATAGATTTTGACATACTTAGCGAAACGACTGCTGATTTCTGCCACAATGCGGTCTGTGATAGCTTCTAATTTGGCTTCCAGCATCGGATTCAGAGGACCGACTTCTTGAGCTGCCCGCACCATAGCCTTATAGATCTTTGACACATCAAAAGCCACCCTGCGGCCATCCCGCTTCTCCACATAAATCGCTGGAGCAGTTTCAAACTTCTCTTCCCGTAAAATCATCATGAACACTTCCTTTTCCTGCCCTTAGGACAAATCAAGTCTCTTCAGACTAGCCGCCTGCTAAGAAATTCCCAAGAAATCTCCGACAGCGGTTTATCCAAAGAACAGTATTTTTTAAATCAGTCGATATAAGTCTCATTATAGCACGTTAAAATTAAAAATCAATATGTTGTGGCAAAAAAGTTATTTTTTCTTTTTATACACAACATATTGATTTTACTACTTAAGTTGATAAAGCTTGAAATGCTTGAGCTTGAGGTCAGCTTCCTTGTAATTTTGGGAAATTAGCTGCTTCACATCTGATAGCAATTTGACATCATTGTTAACCAAAATATACTTGGGCTGACTGTTTTCCAGTCCCTTCTGAAGACCTAGACGATTTTCAGCCGTTCCCACATACAAAGTTGGAGTCAAGAGAGAGACAGCAGATAAGCGGCCGCTCTTTTGATACAGACTAGCCGAGGTATCCCAGGCATAGATAGTATCCCCATCCTTGGTCTTTTCCTTAATATACTGAGCCGCCTCACTTCTTTCAGCAGATACACCGCTGGAAAGGATATACTCATTGACCAAAGGATAGCCAATCAGATAAAAGATGGCTAAGAGCGGCAGAAAGAACTGGCCTGAGAGATAGGAAGTCCACATGGTAGGACGACGGCGATCTCGGCGGTGACGCCCCGGTGCCTGCTGCTTGCCTTTATTGAACCACAAAGCAAAAAGAATCATGGCAAAAGGCAGGGCCGGAAGCAGTTGATAACTGCCTTGATCTGGCAGGATAAAAGCTGCAAAGACAGTAATGAAGAGTCCTAGCAGACCGATAAAGCGCAAGACGCGCAAGCTAGTTGCTTGCCCCTTTTCTCTTGGAAAGAGATTGACACCCAAAGCAGAAATAAAACCTAGACCGACCGTCAGCAAGCCATAATAAACCAAATTAGAAATACTATGACTGCCAATCAAGCTGATGGAATCCCAAGAATAGGTCACCTGACTAATCGCCTGGCCAAAGGTTCGATTGGCAACAGTAAAGTAGCCGATAGGATAAAAAATCACTGAGAAGCCAAAGAGACCAGCTAAAAGCTGATAGAAGCCTCGAGCCGCACGCTTGGCTGCGATATTGTAGACCAAAAGCACCAGAGCAGTCAAAGAGTAGAAGACTAGGCTGGAAACCGGATCAATCATAAAAGCGAGGGCTCCAAAAGCTCCATAGGCAATGAACTTTTCATCCTTGATTGAATCCTGCAGATAGCGCACCAAAAAAGATAGATTCCAAAAAATAAAGGGCAGGACAAAAATACTAGAGTAAAGACCGCCAAATCCAAGGGCAAAGACTAGCAGGTAAAAGAGCAGCAGGAGGCTGCGCGATAGATCCTGTTTAGGCTGTAAGAGCACCAAGGTCTTGTGCAGAAAAAGTCCGGCCATCCACAGAGCCAGCGTCTGAAAGACCATCCACAAAAGCTGGCCAAAAGCCAGACTGCTGGTCCAAGCCATCAGATAATAAAGCAGGCCACTAGTCCCATATATTTGCGAATAAGGAACCTGCCCCTGAGTCATGGCCCAGCCGGCATAGAGATTCTGACTTTGTAAATTCGTTGCTAGATTGGTCAACAAAGGATTGACCACACTTAGCAGGCTGATAGCCAAACTGCATAAGAGGGTCAAAAAATAGGGCGTCGGCTCTGGCTTGGTAAATTTTTGCTCAGACCTTTCAGCCCTAGTCAGCTGCTCCTCTGAAACCTCTAAAACTTTTTCTTCCGTTGTATCATGCATATAAAATATTCTCCTTGATATCAGTCCCATCTAGTATATCAAATTCCTGTCCTCCTGTCAGCTTTCTCTTGACTCTTCTTCTGAGCATTATAGTTCCTAGCCAGCTCCTCCAATTCCCGAAAACAGCGATATTCTCTCGTTTCATAAGCAAGCGGCTGACTGGAAATTTTCTCCATTGTCATCTTAAAAAATTCCTTTATTTTTTACATTCGTAAAAACAGAGCAAAAATCCGTACCCATATAAAAGTGAGAACAACAAGAACATCTCTCAGCGCGATTCGCAAAAGCACAAGCAAAAAATCTGAGACTTCTGCCTCAGATTTTCTGTATATTGCTGCAGAATTTGCCCACCTCTGGCCTTAGAGCATAGGTGCAAAGAGCTGCATGATTTCTTTGATAAAGCGACGATACCAGCTGCTATCGAGATTTTCAGGAAGAATTTCCTCAGAAGCCTCAAAAATTGCTTCAAAATCTTCCTTGATAGCTGGGATACTCTCCGTATGGTACATCAGGACTGCATTTTCATAATGGTGCACCAGACTGCGGTAGTCAAAGTTAATCGTCCCTACCACAGCAAATTCATCATCAGCCACCACATTCTTGCTATGGATAAACCCTGGCGTGTACTCAAAGATTTTAACCCCTGCCTCCATCAGATCTGGGTAGGCTCCACGGGTAACAATCTGAATCAGCTTCTTGTCCGGAATGAAAGGTGTCACGATGCGGACATCCACTCCCCGCATAGCAGCATTCTTAATATCCTCCGTCAGGTCATAATCAATAATCAGATAAGGCGTGGTAATGTAGACATAGTCCGTAGCCTGACTGATAATATTTTGATAGACTGTTTTGCCAACCTGACCCTTATAAATGGGCTTAGGCCCGCTGCCATAGGGAATGTAAAGACCTCTGCCTTCGACAGCTTTATTTTCCAGATGGTACTTGTCAAAGTCTGTGATTTCCCCGCGGTTGATATACCAGTTCATGAGAAAGAGCCGCGTCAGTGCCTTGACCGCCCGACCTTCCAAGCGCACACCGCCATCTTTCCAGTGTCCAAAACGAACGATATGATTGATGTACTCGTCAGCCAGATTGATACCGCCAGTATAGCCAACCTGGCCGTCAATGACCAAAATCTTGCGGTGGTCACGGTTGTTATAGGATACCGTCATTCGCGGAATCACCTTGTTAAACTTATAAGCCTCTATGCCCATCTTGCGCAGCTTACGCGTATAATCACCAGGCAAAGTAGCCATGCAGCCAATATCATCATAGAGCAGCTTGACTTCAACGCCTTGCGCAGCTTTTTCGACCAAGATTTCTAGAACACTGTCCCACATCAGCCCTTCATCGATGATATAAAATTCCAGAAAAATGAATTTCTCAGCAGCCCGCAGGTCAGCCAGCATGGCCTCAAACATCTCCTCACCGATGGGAAAATAGCGAGAAGCTGTACCGTCATAGACATCCGCATTATTGTCCATACTCAGCAGTGATTTGATAATACCGTAGGCTGACTTGTTTTCCTGTTTCAGCTGGACACGTAGATCATAGCTATTGTCCTCTCGAAATTTCATAGAGTCCATATTTTCCAGCTGAATCATTTCTTTTTTAGACAGTCGTCGCTCGCCAAACATCAGATAGAGCAGGAAACCAAAGACCGGCACCACGGCAATCAAAAGCCAGGTCACCTTACTCTCGGGCGGCATATTGCGGTTGACAATAGCTAAAATGGTCCCAATATACAGGAAAACAATCATCGCCACTGACAGCCAGTTGGGTGCAATCTCATTAAAATAGAAAAACGCAACAAAGACAAAGACCAGCTCCAATAGCATAATAATGATGCTGAAACCGTATTTTGACATTAATAAGCGGAATTTCCTGAAAGTCATACACTCTCCTATCTCATTGCATATATTCTAGTATAGCAGTAAAACTGCCTTAAAACAACGTTTATATCAATGCAAACTATATTTCTAACCGATGAAAATCTAAGCACAGCTTTTGAATACTACTATCCTAAGAATTTCACTGAAAGATTAGAACCGATAAAAGGAAAAGCCCTATTCAAGACAGGGCTCTTTCATCATTGTTTTGTAAAGATCAGTGTGTCATCATCATAAGGCTCTTGGGAAAGGTCCTCGATAGTCAACTGATTGCCCTCAATTCGATAGCGCTTGACATCATCTCCAATGACCATCGTCTGGTTGGTAGCATCAATTTGAACCTGTTCAATTTCCTGCTCACCATCCGCCTCGACCTTGGTCAGCTGGCCAGTAGTTCCTGAAATCTGTAAGGTCAGTTGATCGCCTTCATGACTTGTCTGATAGCTGCCATCAAGCTCGCCATTGGCTGCTTGCTCAGAAGAGGATGCTGAAGCAGATGAGCTACTATTGGCAGCACTAGACGAGCTAGCTACCGACGAAGACTCCGCTGGCTTGCTGGAAGCAACTGACTGAGACTGAGAGGAAGGTGACGTCTGGTTCTGATTAGAACCGCAAGCTGCCAAGGCCAAAATAACCGTAGCAGTTAGACCTGAAAAGATTAACTTTTTAGAAATTGCCATAGTATTCTCCTTTTTCTTCTGTCTTTATTGTACCAAAGCGGGACTCTGGCGGTCAATTTATAAACTTGTCAAATAAGCTCTGACTTCTGCAATAAAATAGAGAGAGCCCGTAATGAAAAGCAGCTGATTATCGTTTTGCCTCTCCTTAAAATTCTGAATAAGCTGCCGATAATCCTCTATGTAGAAGAAGCCTTCCACTTCAGCTCGACTAAGGGAATCTCCATCAGAAAAGGAAGTAACCGTCAACTTAACATCTGGCAGAGCCTCTCGCAGATAAGCCAGCATAGCGCTATAGTCCTTACGCTTGAGAGCACCGAAAAGAAGCAGGCACTCTTTGTCATTCTGGCTCTGGATAAACTCTACTAACCTTTTCAGCGCAGGTAGATTATGAGCCCCATCTAGATAAATACCTGGACTGGCTTCTTCCAAACGCCCTGCCCAACAAGTCTCCTGCAAGGCTGTCCGAATCCTAGCAGAATCTATTTCCCAGCCTTGCTGCTGCATGAAGAGCAGGAATGCCTGCAGGGCCAGCGCTGCATTTTCCTCCTGATAGCCTCCCTTAAGTCCCAGTTCAAGATTGGATAGGGTCATAGTCGAATTGGAAAAAGACTGATTTGCCAGAGAAAAATCGCGACCATACTGATAGAGTTCTATTCCCAGCTCCTGTGCTCGCTGCTCACAAACCAATCGCGCTTCCTCTGGCAGTGGTCCGATGACCGCTGGCTGCCCCGGCTTGAAAATCCCTGCCTTTTGCTCCGCAATCGCCGTCAAGCTCCTTCCCAGAGTCTCCTGATGGTCCAAGCCCACAGAGCTGATGACCGCAATATCTCCCCTAATGACATTAGTCGTGTCCAAGAGTCCGCCAATCCCCACCTCAATCAAGGCCAAATCCACTGCCTGCTCCTTGAAATAGAGAAAAGCAATCAAGGTCAGAATTTCAAAATAGGACAGCTGGTCATGGCTTTTGAGCAGTTCTTGCTCCATCTTTTGCACTTGCTGACCTAGACGGATAAAGTCAGCCGAAGCAATCGGTTGACCGTTGATACAAATCCGATCATGAATACTAATCATGTGAGGCGAGGTAAAACTTCCTGTCTTGCGACCATGCCCCGCAAACAGCTGACGCATAAAAGCAATAGTAGAACCTTTGCCATTTGTACCAGTTACATGAATCGTTGGATAGCTCCGCTCAGGATTCCCCAAAAGAGTCACCGCCTGCTGCATGCGCCCTAGACCCGAACGAAAGTTTAGACCAATTCGGCTGTTCAGCCATTCTTCAATTTCATTCATTTTCTTACCCAAAAAAGAGCAGCGAAGCAGAACTCAAATCTGAATTGCAACTCGCTCCTCTTTCTAATGTTTATGATACGAGATAGAAAATAGCCGAGCCTTGGCTACTTCCTTCTTCTGTCAAGTTTAGCTAGCTTTTCGCCCACACTTGTCCATTTCTGGAAACGAGACTAGGCCAGTCTTACTCTTCCATAAAGCTGTTGAAGACTTCCTCAATCATATCCCATTCAGCATCTGAGTCTTCTGGGATTGGCTGCAGGTCGCCTTCTGTGCCATCTTCATTTTCAGTAAAGGAATAAGCTTGAATCTCTACTTCACCGTTCTCATCTTCTTCCGCATTAGCCGGAATCAAAAGAACATAATTCTTGCCAAACTCTTCCTTACCATCAATGGTCAAAAGAATTTCAAATAAAGTTTCGTTCCCTTGCTCGTCAACCAAGGTGATTAATTCACGCTCTTCATGCTCGTGGTCATGGTTATGATCATGTGTCATACTAGTGTCTCCTTCATTTCTTTTCTAAAAATTTCGATCCAGATAATTCTGCAAAATCAGCTGTGCGGCTAGCTTATCAATAACTTTCTTGCGCTTGCTGCGGCTAATGTCCGCCTGCTCCACCAGCATGCGCTCAGCAGCCACCGTCGTCAGACGCTCATCCTGATAGTCAACCGGCAGACCAAAAAGCTCAGCAACCCGCTGGCCATAAGCCTGACTGGCCTCCACTCGAGGTCCGCTGGTATTGTTCATATTCTTAGGCAGGCCAATAACAAACTTATCAACCTTATACTCTTTAACCAGCTCGCCCAAGCGCTCTAGGCCAAATTCGCCCTTATCTTCATGAATCGGAATAATCTCCAGTCCTTGAGCCGTAAAACCAAGAGGATCACTAATGGCAACCCCAACCGTTTTCGAGCCCACATCTAATCCCATAATTCTCATTAGAGATCGACGCCTTGTCCTTTCAAATAATAACGAACCAACTCCTCGACAATCTCATCGCGCTCATATTTGCGGATTTGATTGCGGGCGTTGTTATAGCGAGGTACGTACGCAGGATCGCCACTGAGTACGTATCCCACGATTTGATTGATTGGATTGTATCCTTTTTCATTGAGCGACTTGTAGACATCGGTCAAAGTCTCGCTAATTTCCTTTTTATTTGAATCATCGAGATTAAAACGTACTGTTTCATCTGTAAATCCCACAATTACACCCTCTTTCTTTAGAATATCCCTATTATAGCATAATTATAGGCTTTTCACAAATTTAATTCACCCGAATTCTCCTAATTCTTCAATAAACTTTAGCTAATATTTGTCCGAAGTCTGGCTCTGAAATCCAGCAAAAATCCAGCTCTCTTCAGAGAACTGGATGGAAACTTCCTAATTTGAAGACGGCACTTCCACACCGTCGCTTCCCTTAAACTTGTTCAGCAATTCTTCTGGACTCAGGGTCTCGATTTGCTCAAACAGCTGCGCATAGTTTGGAAGCTTTTTGGCTGCTTCGTAGTCTAGATTCTCAGGATCGATAGTCATCTCCAGAGAAATCTCTTCCGCAGTCATATCTGTTTTCAAGTCAAGACCGGTGATATTCACCACTTCTTTCAGACCCAGTGCTTCCTCGATCAAAGACAGCATTTCTTTCTTCACAGTGGAAACATCCTGCTTTGACAAAGCTTCCTTGATATTGTCAGGAATAGCCTTGCTGACATGCAAGATAACCTTATCATACTTCTGTCCGCTGTAGCTGACTGTTAAGATTCTGGTTTCTTTTCCATGTTCCAATTGCTTCTCAGTTTTATAGGACTTAGTGACAATATCTCCTTTTCCAGCCCCTCCCTGTGAGGATGAACTGTTATTTGACTGCTGACTGCAAGCTGTTAAGATTGCCAAAGCTGCCAGCAAAAAGACAATTAATTTTCTCATGTCTTATCTCCTTCAATATTGAGCTGATTTTATCATATCATTATAAAAACGGCGCTGTCAAACTGATTGTCACTCTGTCATTAAAATGTAATAAAAAAGAGCAGCTTATTTCTGCTCTTCTGCTCCATTCATCAGGAGATTGTTGATATATTCTTCTGGCGTCAGCTTAATCATTTCTTTGAGCTTGAGATTTTGAAAATAAGGCATAGACGCTGCTTTTTCGATATCCAAACTCTCAAAGTCATAGGTGGAAGTCATTTTCAGCTCGTTCTCATTCAAAATTGTCACTGAGCCGCTGAAGCCTTGAAGTCCACGAGCCTGCACATAGTCTGCATCCTGCTCCAGTGACTCATTGAGCGACTTCTGCGCTTCCTCCAGCCCCATTTGCTTGATGGCTTCTTTCATCTCATCATCAGTCGCAGTCAGCCTTTCAATAACCAAGCGTTTAAAATGCTCTCCCTGATAAGTCACTGTCTGACTCTGCTGGTTTCCTCGTTCATCCTTTGGAAAAACAAGTGTCCGAGTAATCACTTCCTGCTGCTTGGCATTATCAATGATAGGCAGATTATTGCTGATTTCTTTCTTGTCAGTCGCATTCGAATTCGTCTCTGTCTTTTTATGTCCACAGCCTGCTAACAGTGCCACACTCAATCCCAGTCCTAATAAAATTTTCTTCATCTTCCATCCTCCTCAGAGATATTGTATCACAGTTCTGCTCCTTGTCAATCCATCCAGTCGCCAAAGTCCTCTGTCAACCTAAACAAAAAGAAGAGCCGAGATTCTCTTCCCGACTCTTTCAGTTATATTCAAAGATTAGAGAGCTGCCCGCAGACGAGCTTCTGCATTTTCAACATTGCGAACAGAACGTGGCAGAAAAGCACGGATATCATCTTCTTTGTAACCAACTTGGAGACGTTTATCATCCACTAAGATAGGACTTTTCAAAATACGCGGGGTCTCCATGATGATGTCAAGAACTTCATTGACACTCAACTCTTCAATGTCAACACCCAAACCTTTAGCATAGCGGTTTTTTGATGAAACAATGCTCGCGATACCATTTTCTGTTTTGGTTAAAATATCCAGAAGTTCCTCTTTGGTGATGCCTTCTTTTCCTAAATTTTGTTCTTTATAAGTTAATTGATGAGCGTTTAGCCAGGTTTTTGCTTTTTTACAACTAGTACAACTTGAGACAGTATAGATTGTGATCATGTAAGTACTCCTTTCGCTACACGATACTAATATCGTAGTCTATTATATCACAAAAACCATCGGTCTTGCGACCTATTTTGCAAAATTACTCTTCAATTTCAATGGCATCGTCCAAATCTAGAGTCACTTCTTCCAGCGTTTCTACTGGGCTGTCAGCCTTATTGCCAACCGCTTCTGCCATATCGTCTCCATCAATCAAACCGTAGCGGACACGAACCTGACGGTCAATTTCATCAAAGACTTCTGGATGATCAGCTAAGTACTTCTTAGCATTTTCAGAACCTTGGCCGATTTTTTCATCATTGTAGGAGTACCAAGCACCAGCTTTTTTGATGATATCCAAATCAGTCGCAATCTTAATCAGCTCACCTGTCTTAGAAATACCTTCTCCGTACATGATTTCCACGAAGGCTTCTTTGAATGGCGGAGCTACCTTGTTTTTAACGACCTTGATCTTGGTTTCTTTACCGACATTGGTATCCTTCTCATCACCAGTTCCTTTGATTTGAGTATTACCACGGACATCCAGACGGACAGAAGCATAGAACTTCAGTGCACGGCCACCTGGTGTTGTTTCAGGATTACCAAACATAACGCCAACTTTTTCGCGCAGCTGGTTAATGAAAATCGCAATCGTCTTCGTTTTGTTGATAGAAGCAGACAGTTTGCGCATAGCCTGGCTCATCATCCGAGCCTGCAAGCCGACATGACTGTCACCGATATCGCCATCGATTTCTGCACGCGGTACAAGGGCTGCAACTGAGTCCACAACCACCAAGTCCACCGCCCCTGAGTCAATCAGCTTGCCAGCAATTTCCAGTCCCTGTTCTCCAGAATCAGGTTGAGACAGCAGCAACTCATCAATATTAACACCCAGAGCAGCCGCGTATGACGGATCCAAAGCATGCTCAGCGTCGATAAAGGCTGCGATACCACCTTCTTTTTGCGCTTGAGCAACAGCGTGAAGAGCAACGGTTGTCTTACCAGAAGACTCTGGACCATAGATTTCAATAATCCGTCCCTTAGGGTAACCACCAGCACCAAGGGCAATATCCAAGGCCAAAGAGCCAGAACTCATAACTTGAACCTTTTGCTCTGCCCGCTCGCCAAGACGCATAATGGCTCCCTTACCAAAATCCTTTTCAATGTTTTTAAGAGCATTATCCAAGGCTTTTTGGCGCTCATCGCCGAATTTCTTTGAGATTTCGTCTAATTTTTTTTGTTTCTTTGCCATTTATTTCTCCTGTTTTTTCTAAAATGTCTTTTGGCCATCTTCGTCATTATACCAAAAATCAGCTATTTAATAAAGTTTTTCGTACTAGGTTGAAGGCGTGCAGAACAGCAATTTTCCGCACATCACGCCGACTTCGTCCAGCAATATTGACCTTAATAGTTTCTGTTCCAGCAGCACTATCTAAGCCGATAAAAACAGTCCCTGCTGGATGGTCTTCCAGCGACTCTGGGCCTGCCACACCTGTCAGACTGATAGCTAAGTCGCTTTCAGTCAGCTTTCTAGCCTGCTCTGCCATTTTCCCAGCCGTAAAAGCCGAAACAACACCGTGCTTCTCCAGGTCTCCCAACGGTATATCTAGCATCCGGCTCTTTTCCTCCATGCTGTAGGTGACAAAGCCACCTGAAAAAATGGAAGAGGCTCCAGCAAAATCTGCCAAAGTCGCTTGAAAGAGGCCAGCTGTCAGACTCTCTGCCGCTGAAATCGTCTTCCCTTGACCCTTCAGCAACTCAAAAGCCACCTGAGCCAAGGAATTGTCATCTCCATAACCATAGAAAATCTCTGACAGCGACTGACCTTCAAAAGTCTTATGTGCCAAAATTTCCTTTTCCACAGCCTCAAACTTGGTGTCAGCTTCTGCCTGACTCAGAGCCTTGGTGGACAGTCGCAGGGTAACCTCTCCCGTCTTTGCATAAGGAGCAATGGTGGGGTCACTCTGCTGCTCAATCATCTCTGACAAAATAGTCACTAGCTGACTCTCGCCGATACCAAAGAAGCGTAGCACCCTCGAATATAGCTTTTGACCTGTGGATAAGAGGGGAACCAGCTCGTTGTTGACCATAGGCTTGAGCTCGCTAGGCGGACCAGGCAGGACTACATAAGTCACTCCATCAACTTCCAATAAACCGCCAACAGCTAAACCAGTCGCATTTAGTAACGGAGTCGAGCCTTCAACTAGCTGGGCCTGACGCTCATTGTTGGGCGTTCGAGCATAATCTGGCCGGCTGGCAAAAAAGCGATCCAGCTTTTCCACAGCCTGTGAGTCAAAATTAAGCTCACGCCCTAAGAACTTAGCCAAGGTCTGCTTGGTCAAATCATCCTCTGTTGGGCCCAAGCCTCCTGTCAGGATAATTAGATTACTGCGTCCTTGAGCAATTTCCAAAACAGAGAGGAGACGATTTTCATTGTCCCCTACTGCTGTCTGAAAATAGACATCAATCCCCAGACTCGCCAGTTTTTCAGATAAAAATTGGGCATTGGTATTGACAATCTGACCGGTCAGAATCTCAGTGCCCACAGCAATAATTTCTGCTTTCATAGAACCTCCTACCTTACTATTCGGAATTGGCTTTATTTTATCACAAAAAATCTTAAAAAAGTTGATTTTCATTCCAGGAAATAAAAAGAGCTGTCAAGTTCCTTGACAAACTTGTCAACATGCTGTGGAAAACTTTTAAGAATGACTGGTGTTATGCAGAATAACTAGATTGTTAGGAAAATGCTATTGGCAAATGGTTTGAATCTTTTTATAATGGAGAGATAAATTCCAATAAAAAGAGTTTGGGACAAAAAGATTTCAATTTTTAAAAATCTTAATTATTAAGCCCTTCAAATCTATAATTAAATACGAAAAGCGAACAAAGCAGAATTCTGATTACCAGAAAACTAGTTTTGTTCGCTTTTTATATTTGAGGTTGGACTTTTGTCCCAGGTTCTTTTAAATACAACTAAAACCAGCTAAAAAAACTAATCCAGCCCCTGTAAAAATTACTTTCCCTTTGCAAGAAGGTCTGTAAGTCTACTAATTCTTTTGAAGGGGCAGACAATAGATACTGATTTAAAAAAGGGATTAGACGGACACACTCAATTGAAGCATTCTTACCATTTTCAATCTTATAAACAGTAGATAAGATTAGCTGTGAAAATTTCTCATCCTTTTTAGTCGTATCTAAATGGTATACTTCTTGCAATAGATGTAAAAGCTCTTTTTCTTTAGCTTTTCTCACAGCAGCTACCTCCTTATCTATAAACACGCGGTACCCACGGTCCGTATCTAGCCCAACCATCAAACATAACATTTACCATGTGCTGTAAAGTGGGTATTACTTGAACCATTTTCCACTCACCTGTATAAGGATTATAATAAAAATCATAAGGTTTCGCTGTATATCTATAGTAAAACTGATTGGCCGGGTCAGTATATCGTGGAACCTCTCCTTGTATTTTTACCTCTCCGCTGTTCACTATATCAGCTCTGATACTTGCTACAGGTGCAAATAAAACAAATACCAACAAAACAACGGAATAAAACCATTTTATTCTGCTTTTCCTCATTTTTAGTACCTCACTGACTACTTGTTTTCAAAGGTAATATAATTTAATGTAAAGTCTTATTTAGCCTTTTGGGCTCACCCTCCTCTCTTTCATATTTAGACCTATTCCCAAGGCCACCACCATGGAAATACATTAACAATAATCATTACTAGCAAAATAAATTTGCGCTTTGTTTTTCCCACCTTTGCCCTCCTTTCTATTTCATGATATACTATTTTAAAACATTTTTTCAAAACGTAGCTTTTAGTAACATTTTCAAAGAGGGTTCTTATGCGCTGGGATTATGGAAAAATCTATAAAGAAATTAGAAAATCAAAAGGGCTGACTCAAGAAGAAATTTGTGGGGATTTTTTAGCTCGCTCAACTTTGGCACGAATTGAAAGTGGACAAGTCGTGCCAAAGTTCGATACCATGATTTTTTTACTTCGCCAGATAGATATGACACTAGAAGAATTTAAATACATTTGTGATTATTATCAACCTAGTCAGAGACAGAAAATTTTAAATTCTCTTTATAACCAAGGTGAGACTATTGTAGGGACGAAAGGTTTGTTACAATTAAAGAGAGAATGCGAGGCATATCTATGTAAACATTCCGATATTCCGATTAAACATGCTTTAGATATCATCAATATTACTATTCATCTGAGACAAAATGGAATTTCTGAGACAAAAGAAATTAATGCTACTACCAATAAAATTTGGGCGTATTTAGAAAAACAGGACACTTGGTATGAAAGTGATTTTCGACTTCTTTCTACTATCCTTTATTTCTTCCCTTTAGAAAATATCAAACAATTTACCCAAAAGATTTTAAATAGTATAAAGAAATACCAATCATTTCGCTATGGGAATAATGTACAAATCGGTCTTTTAGTCAACCTTTCTACCATCTATCTTTATAATGGATTAAAGAGAGAATGCGCTGAAATTACTAAGTACATTTACGATTTGTCAAAAAAAGAAAAACGTTATGATTCCCTCGGGCTTTCACAGATTCGACTTGGAATTTGCAAAAATGATAACGAATTAATAAAAAAAGGGATTGCTCTACTACAACTTGCCGATGAAAAAGAGCTAGTAAAATCTCTAAAAGAAGAAATTGAAAAATACCGTTGAGAATCTTTCTCAAACGGTATTTTTACGTGGATTAAAATCACAATCATTTTCATGATCGTTGATAAGGCCAGCTGCTTCTAGGAATGAATAGACACAAACGGGACCGACAAATTTGAAGCCTTGCTTTTTCAGCGCCTTGGACATAGTTTCTGACAGCTCTGTCTTAGTAGGTGCTTCCTTGTAATGGACAATCTGATTGTTAATCGTTTTGAAATCTACAAAGGACCAGATATAGTCATTAAAAGAGCCAAACTGCTTTTGAACAGCCAAAAAAGCTTGGGCATTAGCTCTGGTTGCATAAATCTTCATCTTGTTACGGATGATGTCGGGATTGCCCAACAAACCATCCAGATCTGCATCCGTCATCTGAGCAATTTTCTGGGCATCATAGAAATGAAAAGCTTCCCGAAAAGCTTGACGTTTATTGAGAATGGTCTCCCAAGAAAGTCCAGCCTGATAGGTCTCCATGCAGAGCAATTCAAATAACTTCTGATCATCATGGAGGGGCTTGCCCCACTCCTCATCATGATAGGCCACATATAAAGGGTTGTTCATCTTTACCCAACCGCAGCGTTTGGTCATATTTGGTCTCCTATTTCACCAACATCTTAAGAGCAGACTTGATATAGTTTTCTGCTGTATCCGTCGTTCCTTCAAAGAATTTCTTGATTTTCTTGAGTTCAGTAGCTTTGTAGCCCAGAGCCAGCATGGCTTCCATGGCTTCTTCCAGCTCCTGATTATCCACAGTCTGGACAGGTGCCTTGCTTTCTGCCAGACCATCCGCCGCCACTACCTTGCCTTCCAAGTCCAGCACCATCTGCTGGGCAGTTTTCTTGCCAATCTTAGGAAACTTGGTCAGATAGGTGATGTTTTTCTGCTCAATGGCCTGCACTAAGCCAGCATTATCATCCGCCGCAATAATAGCCAGAGCAGACACTGGGCCGATGCCTGAGACTGAAATCAAGCTGAGAAAGAGTTGCTTCTCCTCCTCGGTCGCAAAGCCGTAAAGGAGCTCCGTGTCTTCTCTCACCACCTGGTGCACATAGACCTTGGCTTCCTGATGGAGATGTCCTGAGTAAGCATAAGGATTAGCTACATGAAGAATATAGCCGATAGAGTTGACTTCCAACACAATGTACTTGGCTGTTATTTTACTGATGATTCCTTTAAAATATTCGTACATAATCTTCCTTCTTTTTGTATCATTTTGCCTATCTAGTATATCATATTTTCTGTTTGGAAACTGCAAACAGAAGTGCAACCAGCGGTTGACAAAATGTACAGGAAGCTGTATTCTCAAGATAACTAAAAGCTGTTAGGATAGAGTTAGCAAAGAAAAGGAGGCTGTCACGATGAAACTCGCTGATAAATTATTTGAACTAAGAAAAGAAAAAGGCTGGTCACAAGAAAAACTAGCTGAACAAATCAATGTCTCTCGCCAGAGCATTTCCAAGTGGGAATCTGGCCAAGCACTGCCAGAGCTGGAAAAAATTGTAGAGCTGAGCAAGATTTTCCAGGTGACGACAGATTATCTGCTTTTAGAAGAAAGCGACAAACCAGAAATAAACCCCGTCCTCTCAGAAGACGAAAAAGATCGCTACTATAAGGAAGTGAAATCTTATGGCTTTTGGCAGGTTCTGTATATTTTTATATCTGCCCTAGCTATCTTTCTCTTCTTTGCAGGTTCTAGCTTTCCAGCAACATTCACTGCCCTAGTCTGGTTGACCTTCTTCCTCTTAATCGCATCAGCAATAGCTATTAACAATGCGCTAAAGATTAAGAAAAAGTACTTGGACAAGGTGATTGGCCTTGATGATTCTGAGAAAGAAGGTGCTAAAGATGAAACTAAAAACTGACAATCCCATACCAGTCAAAACTCGTCTGAAAGAACTGCTTGGAGACTGGCTCTTCATCTCATTCTATCTCATTTCTCTTTTTTTACTAGCTATGGGTTTTTACAATCTGGTTCTAGGAGGCATTCCTGTATTCACTGAAGCCCAGAGCCAGCTTCTGGCTTTTTCTACCTCAGTCCTGCCTCTAACTATCATCTTTGCTTGGCTAGACTATAGAAAAGGCAGTTTTGGCAAGCGTTGGGCAGGTTTACAGTTGATTTACAAGCATAGGAGCTTTGCCCAAAGCCTTTTGCGCTCTGCTATCAAGTTTTTCCCTTGGCAGCTGGGACATATGGGAGCTATCCGTAGTGCTTATCAAGCAGATGCCCTGTCAATTTTCTTGTCAACTTCAGCAGGTATTCTCTTCTTGATTTTTCTGCTGACGGGACTGCTTCGCAAGGACAAACGCCATCCAGCTGATTTGCTTGCTGGAACACAAGTTCAGCTCAAACATTAAAAAACAGCTCTAGTTCGATGACTAGGGCTGTTTGATCTTCTATAGAGTTTAGTATTTCCCCAACTCCCGCAGGCTAGTATGATTTTCCTGAATGCGGCGGAACATTTTTTCCATATCCGACTTGGTAAAGTTGACCAAGACTGGTCGGCCGTGTGGGCAGTTGTAAGGATTGTCACACTGGGACAGCTGAAAGAGCAAGTCACGCGCAGAGTAGTCATCCAGACTGTGATTGGCCTTGATGGAGCGTTTGCAGCTCATCATAATGGCCAGCTCTGCTCGATATTTCTTGATGGAAACTTCCTTGGTCAGGAGAAGCATATCACACATCTCATAGATGCCGGCCTCAATCTCCTCTTCCTTGAACCAAATGGGATGCTCGCGGAGAATAAATTGATTGGCTCCGTACTCTTCTAAAAAGATGCCAGCATCTTCTAACAGCTCCATCCGCTGCTTGATTCGCAACATATCGTCTGCTGGAAATTCAAAGATATAGGGCACTAAGAGCTGCTGCTGGCTATTGTCCACATCCCCTATCTTCTCCCGATAATACTCATACTTGACCCGCTCTTGGGCAGCATGCTGGTCAATAATGTAAAGACCGCCCTTGCCCTGAGCAAAGAGATAGGTACCATGCATCTGGCCGAAATATTCTAACTCTGGGAAGCTTGACTTCTCTTCCTGTTCCAACTTATCCACAGCCCGCTCCAGACTGGCCTGGTCTAGCTCTGGATGGTCTAGCTGGTCATAGCTGACCGGCTTTCTCTCTGCGAATTTGACCGAAGTCGATTGCGGTTCTGCTTTTTCATCTGTCGCTTCATGGCCAGGCTTTGCTGACTCTTCAAAGGATACCTGCTGCTCTGCCACCTGTGGCTTGAGTAAGAAGTCATTCTGCTCCTTATCGTAGTAGAGGCGATTTTCCTTCAGCGGAAGACTGGTCTGTTCAGGCTTACTGGCACGCTTAACAGTTGATTTGGCTAGGTTTCCCAAAGCATCCGGGATAAGGTCTTGCTCCTTGAGACTGGTCGCAATGGCTTGCGAAACCAAGGCCATGAGTTCCCGCTCTTTAGAAATCCGCACCTCTTGCTTGGTCGGATGGACATTGACATCAGCCAGATAGGGGTCAATCTGAATATTGATGACCGCGAGTGGAAAGCGGCCTACCATAAGCTTGCTGCCGTAGCCGTCCAAAATAGCACGATTGAGCAGGAAATTCTTAATATAGCGGCCGTTGATAAGGATCGTAATATAATTCCGATTTGCACGAGTCAGCTCAGGCAAGCTGACATAGCCACTCACCTCAAAGTCCAAATCCGAAGCAGAGATTTCCACCATTTTCTTAGCTGTTGCCAAACCATAGATGCCTGCAATAGCCTGCCGAAGATTGCCACTGCCGGCAGTCCGTGTCATTTCGCGGCTGTCGCTGATAAGGGTGAAAGCCACTTCTGGATGGGCCAGACTGAGCCGATTAATCACATCAACGATATGGGACAGCTCAGCCTGCTGGCTCTTCATATACTTGAGTCGGGCTGGAGTATTAAAGAAAAGATCTTCTATCTTGATTTTCGTTCCCACCGGACTGCTGGTAGGCTCATGCTCTTCAATCTCACCGCCTTGGGCAATTAGTAGAGTCCCGTGCTGGCCAGTCTCTGTTGCAGTCTCAATGGTAAAACGTGAGACAGAAGCAATGGAAGGAATGGCCTCACCACGAAAACCCAGCGTCCGAATTCGAAAGAGATCCGCCTGCTTCTTGATTTTACTGGTAGCATGGCGTCGAAGAGCCAGAGGAACATCTTCGTGGTCAATGCCCTCGCCATTGTCCGTCACTTGAATACTCTTAAGTCCAGCTTCTTCGATTTCGATAGTAATCTGACTGGCACCCGCATCAATTGAATTTTCCACCAGCTCCTTGACCACGCTGCTAGGCCGCTCAATGACCTCACCGGCCGCAATCTGATTGGCTAGAATTTCTGGAAGTTCGATAATTTTTGACATCATTTTCTCCGTATTTGTTCTGCTATCTATTATAACACATTGGGCTCTTTCTATCAGAAGGCAGCCTTGTATTAACCATTCTGCCCGCAAGCCAAACCAGATAGACACAAATAACTACCACACCTACCGTAAAATTCAAAAAATAAATAGCGGCTTGTCTAGCAAATCGTGATAAATAAAAACAGTTCGAGTTCGAACTGTTTTTATTCTACTGGCGGAACGGGAGGCATAAACAGCCCTTTCAAATCATCAACTGTATCTGCTCTCATCCATTCTGCCATTCCTGGTTTCCAGACTAAGGTTGAAGGGAGGAACTGCCCTGATAGAGACATTTGTGTTAGAGTATTTTTATCATAAGGCCCAGATGCTTGTCCGTTGACAGCAATATGGTAAGCAGTTGTTGGAATCGGAGGAGGTGAAACAACTGACTGTTTTTGGGAGTTGCCTGACATCATATTATTCATAGCTCCAGCAATATTTTGGCCTACAGCACCTCCTACTGCCATTCCTGCCATCATAGCAGCGGGGTTGAAGCCTGCATCGCCTCCCAGAGAAACTGTTCCCGAACCATTAGCGCCCATTTGGCCCAATGCATCAGCGCCAGCAATACCAACTTCGGACTGCTTTTCGACTTGAAATGCACCTAAGTTTGCAGATTGTGTTTGCTTGTGCTGAGCATATTGTCCTTCTTCACGTTGGATACGTATCCGTTCAACATAGTC
Organism: Streptococcus sanguinis; assembly: GCF_900635155.1. Classification (NCBI taxonomy): domain Bacteria; kingdom Bacillati; phylum Bacillota; class Bacilli; order Lactobacillales; family Streptococcaceae; genus Streptococcus; species Streptococcus sanguinis. Next base: position 115,353 of record NZ_LR134002.1, on the reverse strand, counting down.
AGTAGTTTCCGCTTGTATTTTAGCTGTGGTAACATCCTTGGTAACCAACATAAGCTGTTGATAGCCTTGACTTGATTTATCAATCTCTATTGCAGCTATATCAAGACTTGAAACAGTGACACCAAAATTCTCCTTTAATCTTTTCATGACATCATGTTCAAGAGCTTCATTAATTTGTGAAATTTTGCTTTCAAGATTAATAACAGGAATGTTATTCTCTGTAGGAGCATTCGTTACAATATGTTTAGCATATCGGGCTACAGCATCCCGAATTTGCTTTTGAAAATCATCAAGATTAAAAGTATTCAGCCTGTGTAACTTGATAAATTCTTTATAATCAGTAATTTTAAAATTAATCGTACCACGAACCGCAACAGGAACACCAAAGTCTAAAAACCTTGGATCATAGACATCAAAAAACGGCACTGCAAACTTGACTTGAATAATTTGCGAAAGATTTATGAAATAGACTTCTGCCGGAAATGGTGTGCCACCTTCATAAGCCAGACCTACTATGCTTGCCAGCACAGGAAAGTTAGAAGTCTTAATAGTCTGATCATATGGACCCACAATAAAGTCCTGCAGTGTACTATCTTTTTGTTTATAGACAAAGACAGCAACCTCTCCATCTTTGACTCGCAGAGAAGAACCCCAACGAATGGCATTTTCTCTCTTACCTACACCCTGTTTCACTCCTGCAGGGTGCCACTTCCATATCAAATAGGACACTTCATCGCAACGAATTTCATCCATGAAACCGCCTGTGCGGCTGTTTTTAGCAAACAATCCCATAATAATAACCTTTCTAAATTTAATTAATCATCGATCTAAATATGCCATAATACCTACAAAAATCATAAAGAAAATATATGCTAAAATGATACTGACAAAGACTAGTTTTTTCCCCCTTTTTACTTTATTCAATTGTTTCATCCTTTGTCCATAAAGTTCTTTAATTTTAATAAAGTCTGGAGAATTAGGGAAACTGAAACGGGCTTTTTCATAAGCCTGTTCAAACTTAGCCAACCAGGCATCCGAGATAGCTCTTTGGGAAGATACATTATTCCCTTCAGCCCCATATAATTTTAAATCGATATTTGAAGCGGCCAAAATCATAAATTCTAGAATATCTTCTTTAGTATTGGGAATAGAAAAACTACGAATCAAGTTTATTTTTTGTTCATCAGTTTTGTTAAACTTACCAAACATATCCCCTATAAATGAGTATACTTTGTTCGTATCTATACGTATACTTTCAATTTGTTCAAGTTTTTCAGCAAACTCTTTCACGACAGAAGCTCCCTTCGCTCCTCTCAATTCATATCCGCAAGTGGGACAAACGGTCATAAAAGAATCCAGCCTTTCAGCACAATTCGGACATTTGTATAATTCACCATCATATACTGTTTGCCGTTGCGATGCTCTTGTGGTTGTTTCTCCTATTGCAACTCCACAATTACTACAAAAATGAGCTCCCTCAGCAAGTGTTTGCCCACAGTTTATACAAAATCCCATTTCTTTTTCTCCGTTCTCCTATTTAACACCAATGTAGCATAAGCTATCTAATCTCATTATACAGCATTCCCACCACCATGTAAATATAAATTATCGCCTTAGTAACAAGCTTCTAAGCGATTACAAGAAAATTAATTGGAACGAAAAAGAGCTTGATTTAGTATCAGGCTCTGATTTGTCTATTTTACAACTTCTTCTTGAGCTCGGCTACCGCCGCCATGACTTCCAGAGGAGTCATATTGTATATGTCCAAGTCTCGGAGTTCAGTTAGGACTGGATTTTCCGACTCTTCTGCGAAAAGAGAGATCTGCTCAGCCACTCGTGACTGCTTCTGTCTGGATGTAGCAGGAAACTCTGAGCCTAGTCCTGTATCCTGACTTTCCAGATGGCTCAAAATGCTATCTGCCCGCTCCAGCAATTTATCAGGAAGTCCGGCAATCTTCGCCACATGGATTCCGTAAGACTTGTCAGCCGGACCCGGCTCAATCTTATGCAGGAAAGTCACCTGCCCGTCCTTTTCCAAGGTTGCCACATGGACATTTTCCAAATGCTCCAAGCTATCCTCTAAGGCTGTCAGCTCATGATAGTGGGTGGCAAAGAGGGTCTTGGCCCCAGTATAATGATGAATATGCTCGATAATAGCCTGAGCCAGCGCCATCCCATCATAAGTCGCCGTTCCACGCCCCAGCTCATCAAAGAGAATGAGCGAACGCTCGCTGGCCTGTCGAATGGCCCGATTGGCCTCCATCATCTCCACCATAAAGGTAGACTGGCCGGACACCAAATCATCCGCTGCACCGATGCGAGTAAAAATCGCATCGAATAGTGGCAGACTGGCAGACTGAGCGGGCACATAAGATCCCATCTGTGCCATAATGACGATGATAGCCAGCTGGCGCATATAAGTCGACTTCCCGCTCATATTAGGCCCGGTAATGAGCTGGATGTCCGTTTGCTGGTCCAGCAGAATACTATTTGGAATGTAACTCTGGGCACCCATGACCTTTTCCACAACAGCATGCCGACCTTTTTCAATCTCCAGACGGCGCTCCGAAGTAAAGACAGGGCGCACCAAATGTCCCTGCTCCGCCACTGCAGCAAAGCTCTGCAAAACATCGACAGCTGCCAGTGTTTGTGCCAAGGCCTGCAAGCGCTGGATGTATTTGCCAGCTTCCTCGCGAACCCGCATGAAAATTTCGTATTCCAAATTAGCAGATTTTTCACGCGCCTCCAACATCTCTCCCTCAATCCGAGCCAGCTCCTCCGTTCCGAAACGCTCAGAATTTTTCAGGGTCGCCTTGCGGAAGAAATGACTAGGCACATGAGCCAACTGGGAATTGGTCACATGGAAATAGTAACCATCTTTTTTGTTGTAATCAATCTTCAGATTGCTGATGCCGCTGTTAGCACGTTCTTTGACTTCCAGCTCCGCAATCCATCCAGTCCCCTCCCTCAGCACAAGCCTATACTGATCCAAGGTCTCATCAAAACCGGTCCGAATGATATTGCCCTCGGTGATGATATGGGGCGCATCCGGCGAAATAGCTGAGCTAATCAAGCCTGCCAACTCTGGAATAGGATCCAAGCCCTCAATCAAACGAGCTAGATGCTGGCTACCGATTCCTTGCAAGATAGCCTTAATCTGAGGCACATTGCCCAATGTAGCTGCCAGCTGCAGCAGATCCTTGGGATTGGTCTTGCCAAAAGACACCCGACTAGCCAGCCGCTCGATATCGTAGACTCCCTTGAGGCTCTCCGTCAAATCACTCCGCTCAAAGAAATGATCCAGAAAAACCTCAACGACATTCTGTCGCTGGCTAATTCGCGCTTCATCAATCAGCGGACGCTGGATCCAAGAGCGCAGCATGCGGCCACCCATGGCCGTCTTAGTCTCGTCCATCAGCCAATAAAGACTGCCGTGCTTCTTGCCCGAGCGAGCATTTTCTGTCAAATCCAGACTCGCCTTAGTGGCATAGTCCATTTGCAGAAAGTCCTTGATTTCATAATGCTGGGCCTTCTTCAAATGGCTGAGCTCCCTCATCTGGGTCCGGTGCACATACTCCAGCAATTTCCCCGCTGCCTGACGTTCCATCGGAGACAGTTCCTCTCCCAGCAGCTGGACATCATCCAAGGCTGTCTGTACATAGGACAGCAAAAGGTTCATCTGCCCAGCCAAGACCTGCTCCTCAGCTTCTGGCAAGGCATAGCCCAGCACCACTTCCCTAGCCTTCAAATTACGGATTTCCCCGCAGACCAAGGCAAAGTCCTCTAAACTAGTCACCTGAAACTCACCGGTCACCAAGTCCATATAAGCCAGACCATAGAGGCCCTCTGAGTAATCCAGAGCCACCAGAAAGTTATTCGCAGAGTCCGGCTTACTGGAGTCCACCACCGTCCCCGGTGTGATAACCTGAACGACCTCCCGCTTAACAACTCCCTTGGCTTCCTTGGGATCTTCCATCTGCTCCGCAATCGCTACCTTATAGCCTGACTCGACCAAAACATCAATATACTGCTGTGCCGAATGATAGGGAACTCCAGCCATGGGAATCGGATTTTCTGCATTTTTATTGCGGCTGGTGAGAGAAATCTCTAAAATCTGGGCGGCATTGACCGCATCATCATAAAACAACTCATAAAAATCCCCCATCCGAAAGAGCAAGAAAGCATCTGGATAGTCCTTTTTGATATCCAAATACTGCTGCATGCCGGGCGATAACTTTTCTACTGCCATCTCTATCCTTTCTAAAAACAAACGAGGTCAGGACATCCGTCTCAAACCTCTCCATTTTTCCTGAAAAAACTGTGACTCCTACATCACTTCCTGTATTTGCTCTTCAATCTCCTGAGCAGCTGCCTGATCCCGGCAAACCACTAAAAGAGTATTGGCACCCGCAACAGTTCCCAAAATACGGCTATCCAGCGAGCTATCCACGACATTGGCCAGCACTGTTGCCTCGCCCAGCCCAGTACGAAGAACCAGACTAAACTCGGCTCTGGCTACACTCTCCACATGCTTGGCTAAAAACTCTATCAAATCAATCTCTTCAGTCTCATGCGCCAAAACATAATAAGTCAGCCCCTTCTTCTTAACCTTGGTCAGGCCGATTTCACGGAGGTCACGCGAAAGGGTAGTCTGTGTTACATAAATCCCTTGCGCTTCCAGACGATCCTGAATCTCCTTTTGCGTTCCTAGCTTTTCTTCCTTAATCATCGTTTTGACTAACTGATGACGGTCATTCTTTCTCATTTTTACCTCATTATTGAATATTTAGAAGCTGCATTCATGAAGGGCACTTCATCCGATTAAAGGCTGCTTCTCCATCAATCTAGGCAAAGATTTGCAGGAATACTGAGAATAAACAAAAAACTTTAACCAAGAGTGTCAGGGAAGGAAGCATTTAGATGGAAAACTCATCTATAAATACAGGTTCTTATCCCTCTTATTATATCAGAAAAATTCATATTAGCCCAAAAATTATTCCCAAAAAAATTGAAGATTCCTTGAAAAATGTGATAAAATAATAACAAAAGACACAAAGGAGCAAATATGGATAACAAACAGTTGATTGCCGGCGAATTGGCCAAGGTTATTGACAGCCTTGATCAAGACGCTATTTTAAATTTATTGGAGCAGCCAAAGAGCTCTGAACTTGGTGATATCGCCTTCCCAGCCTTTTCTCTGGCAAAGACTGAGCGCAAAGCTCCTCAAATCATCGCTGCTGACATCGCTGAAAAGATTGATACAGCGCATTTTGACAAAGTCGTTGCGACTGGTCCTTATGTCAACTTTTTCCTCAGTAAGGCTGAAATTTCTGGCCAAGTCATCAAAGAAGTCATCAAAGACGGAGCTGACTACGGCCAGCAGAACGAAGGAAATGGAGAAAATGTCACCATTGACCTATCCAGCCCAAACATTGCCAAGCCTTTCTCAGTCGGCCACTTGCGCTCTACTGTTATCGGTGACGCTCTTTCCAACATCTTCCGCAAGATTGGTTACAACACCATCAAAATCAACCACTTGGGAGACTGGGGCAAACAGTTTGGTCTCCTGATGGTAGCTTATAAGAAGTGGGGAAGCCAGGAAGCTGTTGAAGCTAACCCTATCGACGAGCTCCTCAAACTCTATGTGCGTATCAATGCCGAGATTGAAAACGACCCATCTCTGGATGAAGAAGGCCGCCTTTGGTTCAAGAAGCTGGAAGACGGTGACCCAGAAGCGACTGAGCTCTGGCAATGGTTCCGCGACGAAAGTCTGATGGAGTTCAACCGTATCTACGAACTCCTAGGTGTCGAATTTGACAGTCTAAATGGTGAAGCCTTCTACAATGACAAGATGGACGAAGGGATTCAAATCCTCGAAGAAAAAGGTCTTTTACAGGAATCAAAAGGAGCTAGCATTGTAGACTTGGAAGACTTTAACCTTCCGCCTGCTATGATTAAAAAATCAGACGGTGCTACCCTCTACATCACACGTGATATTGCAACAGCTATCTACCGGGCTCGCACTTACAACTTTGTCAAAAATGTCTATGTTGTAGGTCAAGAGCAGGCTAACCACTTCAGACAGCTCAAGGCTGTTCTGAAAAAGATGGGCTTTGACTGGAGCGATGACATGATTCACGTTGACTTTGGTCTAGTGACTAAGAACCGTCAAAAACTGTCTACACGTAAAGGAAATATCATCCTTCTCGAACCAACTCTGCTGGAAGCTATCAGCCGGGCTAAGAGCCAGATTGAAGCTAAAAACCCAGATTTGGAAAACAAGGAAACTGTTGCTCGTGCAGTTGGGGTTGGAGCAGTTAAGTTCTACGACCTCAAAACTGACCGCCGCAATGGTTACGACTTTGACCTAGAAGCTATGGTTTCCTTCGAGGGAGAAACAGGCCCTTACATCCAGTATGCCTATGCTCGTATCCAGTCTATCCTGCGCAAGGCGAACTTCCAGCCAGATGCAGAGGCTACATACAGCCTGAACGATCCAGAAAGCTGGGAAATTATCAAGCTGCTCCAAGACTTCGGTCGCGTTGTCAAACGTGCTGCTGATAACTATGAGCCATCTCTGATTGCCAAATATGCTATCAGTCTGGCCCAAGCCTTTAACAAATACTATGCACACACACGGATTCTGGACGAAAGCCCTGAGCGCGACAGCCGTCTGGCTCTCAGCTACTCAACAGCTGTTGTCCTCAAAGAAGCTCTGCGTCTGCTGGGAGTAGAAGCGCCAGAAAAGATGTAAGCTTAATTTAAAAACATCAAAAAACGAAAACCTCACTGGTTTTCGTTTTTTTCAATATGATAAAGTTCTTCAATAATCCCTGCAACCTTCTTAATATCTCCCAACATGCCACGCATTTCAAAATCAGCCAAAACCGGAAATCCGAAGCGCTCTGAGTATTGCTTGGCGGTCAGACAGTATTGGTTATTAAAGTTTCGATTGCCGCTGCCAATGACGCCCAGACAATTGCTGGCATTCTGACCATAGGCGATAAAGTCCCCCACATCGGTTGTCAGAATTTCTACATCGCCATTGTCCACACCATTGCCACCCTCCAGATAAGTCGGCAGAAAAGCGATAAAAGGATTGTCCATTTCAAAAAAGGGCTGCCCTTCCTTTACCAGGTCTTTGATATGGATCTTCTCCACTTCTAGGCTTGGATGCTGCTCCAGCAAATAGTCTGTCAGCCGACGGACAAAACTCTCTGTATTGCCGCTCAAGCTGATGTAAACCAAGGAAACCTTTGTCATTTTATTCTCCATTCTAAAAAATAACAGATATTGCTTCTTAAAATTGTAAGCACTTATCTGTTATTTGTCAAATCTTATTCGTTGGCAGCTAGTTCCGCTTTTTCAGCTTCTTTTTGCTGCTGGATTAGCTTAAAGATGACGATGGAAAGGAAGATTAGACTAATGACTACTGAAAGGAGGATGGAGAAATTCAGCCCCGTCATCTGTGCCGAAAGAAGAGTTGAGTCTGAAAAAGAAGAAGCTATAATTCCCTTTGATACCACATAAGCATAGGCTGTCGAAATCAATCCCACAAGAACATCGGCAATGTAGACAAGATTGGCCTTAAATATATCTTTCCTAAAAAGGAAGAAAAGAGCCACTATTAAGAGAACGATGTGCCCGTAAAAAAAGAAATTATTGGCTAGCGAATTCGCCACTTCTGCACTCTTGCTAAAATAAGTGGCATACTGGGATTTTGCTGGTTCTTCTATCTGCTTAAGAATGCTTTTCACCCCAGCATCAGAAGAAGTGAACTTGCCAAAAAGTCCCCACAAGGTTCCCACGGTTGACAAGCCCAGCAAAACATAAAGATAAATTGGTTTCTTTTTCATGAACGCCTCCTGTAAAGAAATATTTTCACTTATTATACACCGAAAAGAAAAAGCTGACAAGACCAAGAAGCTTTCACCTTTTCAGAAGCCCACACAATAGCTAATTCCCTATCCACATATTTTATTCAAAAATCAAAGCCGAAACACTGCTGTCTCGGCTTTTTTGATTCAAAGAATATTAGCTGTTCAAGTGCCATACTTCTTCTTCGTATTGAGCGATAGTACGGTCAGATGAGAAGAAGCCAGCTTTGGCGATATTGACGATGACTTTGTCCATCCAAGCATCGCGATCTTCATAGTCCGCCAGCATGCGCTCTTTGACTTGGATATAGTCTTCTAGATCCAGCAGGGTCATGAACCAGTCCTTGCTGATCAGTTCATTGTAAAGACGTTCCAAGCGTTCAGCTTTACCGACTGCCAATACTTCATCGCTGACGATAAAGTCAACCAACGGCTTGATAGCTTCACGTGCATAGTACTCACTAGACTTGTAAGCAGATTTTGCATAGAGGTCAATAACAGTTTCAGAATCTTCACCGAAGATGTAGATGTTGTCTTCGCCGACCAGCTCTGCAATCTCAACATTCGCTCCGTCCATAGTACCAAGAGTCAAAGCACCGTTAAGCATGAACTTCATGTTACCAGTACCAGATGCTTCCTTAGAAGCCAAGGAAATCTGCTCAGAAATATCACCAGCTGCAATCAAGAAGCTAGACGCTGTAACATTGTAGTTTTCTACCATAACTACTTGCAGGTGTGGAGCCACTTGAGGGTCATTAGCAATCACTTCTGACAAGCAAAGGATAAGGTGGATGATGTCCTGTGCAATTGTGTAAGCAGGAGCAGCCTTACCACCGAAGAAGACAGTGATTGGACGAGCAGGTATGTTACCAGCCTTGATGTCCAGATACTTGTGGATAACATAAAGAGCGTTCATTTGTTGGCGCTTGTACTCATGCAGACGCTTGATTTGGATATCAAAGATAGATTCTGGATTGATTTCCACGCCTTGTGCTTCCTTCAAGTGACGAGCCAATTTACGCTTGTTGTGAGCCTTGATACCTTCCAATTTTTCTTTAACATTTGCAGCGCCAGTGAATTCCAACAAGCCTTCGAGCTTAGTTGCATCATGGTGCCAGTCGCAGCCCAGCAACTCATCCAAATAATGAGACAGGCGTGGGTTGGCATGCATGAGCCAGCGGCGGAAAGTAATACCGTTGGTCTTGTTATTGAATTTTTCAGGGTAGATATCGTAGAAGGCTTTAAGCTCAGAATTTTTCAGGATTTCTGTATGCAGAGCAGCAACCCCATTGACACTGTATCCGTAGTGGATATCCATGTGAGCCATGTGCACACGATTGTCCTCATCAATGATTTGCACTGCTGGATCAGCGTATTTAGCTTTCACGCGCTTGTCAAGCTCTTTGATGATAGGCACCAGGTGCGGTACTACTTCTTTCAAGAATTCCAGAGGCCATTTTTCAAGAGCTTCTGCCAGAATCGTGTGGTTTGTATAAGCAGTCATCTTCTGTACGATGGCAATTGCTTCATCCAGATCCAAACCACGTTCAGTCAAGAGACGAATCATTTCTGGGATAACCAGAGATGGGTGGGTATCATTGATTTGGATGACAGCGTAGTCTGCCAAGTCGTGCAGGTTGCTGCCTTTTTCAATCGCTTCGTCAATAATCAGCTGAGCACCATTTGAAACCATGAAGTACTGCTGGAAGATACGGAGCAGCTCACCTTGCTTGTCACTATCATCTGGATAGAGGAAGAGGGTCAAGTTGCGAGCGATATCTGTCTTATCAAAGTCAATACCGTCTGTGATGATATCCGCATCCACTGAGTCCAAATCAAAGAGACGAAGACGGTTCTTAGTTTCTGTCTTGTAACCTGGCACATCAATATCATAAAGAGTAGATGTCAGAGTGAAGTGAGCAAATGGCACTTGGTAGCTACGGCTAGAGCGAACCAACCAGTTTTGCTCAGTCAGCCAGAAGTTAGGAATCGTTGTCTGTTCGTTGTTTTTCAAAACCTGTTGGAAAAGACCAAAGTGGTAGTTCAGTCCTACACCATCACCATTGAGACCCAATGTCGCAATAGAGTCCAAGAAGCAGGCAGCCAAACGGCCCAAGCCTCCGTTACCCAGAGACGGCTCCAACTCAACTTCTTCTACCTCAATCAAGTCCTTGCCAGCATCTGCCAGTTCTTGCTTCACATCATCGTAAAGCCCAAGGTTAATCAAGTTGTTAGACAAGAGTTTACCGATCAGGAACTCAGCTGAGATATAGTAGAGTTTTTTCTTACCAGTATTGACTGGCTTTTGAGCGCTGGCTAATTTAGTGTAGTTCAAAAGAGCCAGGTAGAGTTCTTCGTTGCTGCAATCAGCAAGATTTTTTGAATAAGTATTTTTGATATAAGTTTGTAAGTTTGACATGATTAATCCCTTCAAGCCTAGTTAGCTATTCTTTATTTGTTAATTAAATCGGTATTCATACGACGGTAAGTCTTAGTCAAGCTGTAAAGCTCACCTTCGACAATTGGATTCAGCTCTTCAGCTGTCATCCGCCAAGTCCAGTTGCCACCAATTGTGGATGGATAGTTCATCCGTGCTGCACTGTCTAATTCCAGTAGGTCTTGCATGGTCGCAATGGCCATAAAGCTGACTGAAGCAAAGATTGTGCGCAGCATTGCATGAGGTACTGTTTCGTACTCCTTGCGGTTGGTGTACTGTGCCATGTACTGGCGAGTAGCGTCGTCAATCTCATCCTTGTACCAGCCCAAAACAGTATTGTTATCATGGGTTCCTGTATACATGACTGAGTTATTTGGCGCCAGATGCGGACTGTCGATGCTTTCATCATCAGGATTGAAGGCAAATTGCAAGATCTTCATTCCTGGGAAACCAGTACGCTCACGCAGCTCGATCACTTCATCCGTCATAAAACCTAGGTCTTCTGCGATGATATTCAAATCACCCAAGGCTTCCTTAACTGCTGCAAAGAGCTTGTAGTCTGGACCTTTGACCCACTTACCAGAAGCAGAAGTTTCTGAGCCAGCAGGTACTTCCCAGTAAGACTCAAAGCCGCGGAAGTGGTCGATACGGACAATGTCGTAAATCTTGAAGCTTTCACGCAGGCGTTCAATCCACCAAGCATAGCCATCCTTATCCATAGCTTCCCAGTCATAGATAGGATTGCCCCAAAGCTGGCCAGTTTCTGAAAATTCATCTGGCGGACAGCCTGCCACACAAGTTGGCTTGCCAACAGCGTCCGTCTTAAAGAAGTGCGGCTGTGCCCACACATCAGCACTGTCAGCTGCCACATAGATTGGCATATCACCGACAATCTCGATGTGATGTTCATTAGCATAGGCTTTTAATCTTAACCACTGCTTAAAGAAGAGATACTGGGTCACACGATGATAGGTCAGCTTGTCAGCCAGCTTCTCACGATAAGAAGCGAGACTAGCAGCCTCACGGCGGCGGATCGCTTCATCCGGCCACTCAGTCCAAGCTAGATTATCAAAATGCTCTTTGATAGCCATGTACTCAGCGAAAACTTCCAACCAAGCTGCATTTTGCTCCACAAAGCTCTCATAGTCAGACAGATCTTCTGCTTTCAAGAAGCGAGCAACTGCTTTTTCCATGATTGGACGGCGAGCATCGAAAATCTTTGCATAATCCACTTTTCTAGGATCATCTCCGAAATCAGCTCCCTTAACATCCGCCTCGTCCAACAAACCTTCTTCTATCAGAATATCAAAATCGATAAAGTAGGTATTCCCAGCAAAAGCAGAGAAAGACTGATAAGGAGAATCACCATAACTGGTAGTTCCCAGTGGCAAAATCTGCCAATAGCGCTGCTTGGTGCGAACCAAGAAGTCTACAAAATCATAAGCACTTTGGCCAAAAGATCCGATACCGTACTTGCCCGGAAGGGATGAAATGTGCATGAGCACGCCGCTTTGACGTTTTTTCATTTTGTCACCTCGTTATTTTTTTCCTCTACGCCTTTTCATTTTCACTTAATGCAAACGTTTGCGTCGACTTGATTATAACCTATTTTTTTTTTTAGTGCAAGGGGTTTTTGAGATTTTTTTCAATTTACTAGTTAAAGGATATAATGCTCTTTTAGGACTCTCCTACTGCCCCAATTTTTTACCGTTTTTCTCTTCTTGCAAGCGTTCTCTTTTTGTGTTAAAATGTTCTTACAAACAGAAAACGTTTGCGTTTGCGGAGAAACTGCTTTATACTTGCTTTTTTGACCACAATAGTTAAGCAAAATCACTGGTTACGATAGCTATTTTGGGCACATGTTTGCATGACTCTTAGAAAGTAAGTGCTTCTACTAGTAGATTTAAAACAGTTGATGTTATAGAAAGGATTTCCAGCAAATGCAGGCCTTTAGGAGGTTTTTATGCGAGTTACTATCAAAGAAGTCGCAAAACTAGCAGGCGTGTCGCCCTCTACCGTGACCCGCGTCGTGCAAAATAAATCAACCATTAGTGAAGAAACTAAAAAACGTGTCCGTGCTGCTATGAAGGAGCTGGACTATCATCCCAATCTCAATGCCAGAAGTCTGGTCAGCCAGTCCAGCCAAGTCATCGGCTTGGTCCTGCCAGACGACTCAGATGTCTTCTATCAAAACCCTTTTTTCCCAACTGTATTGCGGGGGATTTCTCAGATTGCTTCTGACTATGACTATGCCATCCAGATCAGCACTGGGCAAGATGAAGAGCACCGCTTGGAAAATATGAAGCAGATGATCTTGGGCAAGCGAGTAGATGGACTGATTTTTCTTTATTCTAAGCAGGACGATCCTTTGGTCGACTTTGCGGTCAGGAACAACTTCCCCTTCCTCATCCTAGGGAAAGCTGTCTCAGCTTTTATCTCTCTGGTGGACAATGACAATATCAAGGCTGGCTACGACGCGACCAGATATTTCTTAGACAAGGGCTATCGGAAAGTCGCCTTTCTAGCCGGGAATAAGGAGCTGGTCGTTTCCCAGGATCGTTACACAGGCTACAAGCAAGCCCTAAATGAAGCAGGCCTGCCTTTTGATGAACGCATTATTAAATTCGCCTTCGGTTTCCTTCTGGAAGACAACAGTTACAAGATTATGGAAGAGCTGCCGCTGGATGAGATTGAAGCCATCGTAACCTCAGACACCCTAGTCGCTGAAGGAGCCCTGCACTATCTCAAAGATCAGGACTACCAGATTCCCATTATCACCTTTGATTCTATCAAACCGCGCATTGATGTGGATGCCTATATCGATATCAATGCTCTCGAGCTTGGGAAAGAGTCCTTCCGGACCCTCTTCCAAATCATCAAGGACAATAAAGAAGACAAGCAAATCTGCTATCGCCAGCTGATTCCACATAGCATCAGCACTCGCTAATCCGAGTGCTTTTGCTCATTTATCAACGATTCACATATCGGCCTTATCCCAACCCAGGGCAGAGCCTGAACTTAAAAGCAATTACCCGAAGAGAAACTGACAAAGAAAGAGGAAAAACATGGCCTTTCGTATTTTTCAAGCCTATTTAGATGACGAAAATATCATCACCATCGAACTGGAAAAGAGCTTTGAAGCCTACTCCATCCACTTTACACTGGAAGACAAGCACAGCTCCAGCCCTTTAACCGTCAAAAACATCAACAATCAGGAAGAGCGGATTATCTACACTGTATCGACTAATGAGCCCATTGACCTGACGCAGTCCTACAAGGTCTATGACCAAGACCGCAACCATACCGACCTGCAGTACCGCCATATCGTGAAAAAGCCTATTTTCGATGAGATTTTTGACTATGCGGGCGACGATTTGGGAGCTCAATACAGTCCCCAAGCCACCGATTTCAAACTCTGGGCACCTATTTCTGAAAAAGTCCTCCTACATCTGAAAGACCAAGTTCATCAGCTCAAACGTCTGGATAGGGGAGTCTGGCATACACGGATTGAGGGAGATTTAGAGGGAGCCTCCTATTCTTATCTCCATAAGATCAATGGCAAGTGGATCGAAGTCCATGATCCCTACGCCCTATCCTCAGATGTCAATTCGGGCAACAGCTATGTCATCAATCTAGACAAGATTAAAAAGCCTATCAAACGAGCGAAAACACAGCTGAATCCGACAGAAGCCGTCATTTATGAAATGAGCGTCCGCGATTTCTCTATGCAGAAAGAAGCTGGTTTCTCCTATCCTGGGAAGTTTGCCTCGCTGAGTGAATCTCCAGTCGTTCACGGTCAGAAGTTTGGTCTGGACTATCTGAAAGAGCTAGGTATCAGCCACGTGCAGCTTATGCCTGTCTACGATTTTGGCAGCGTTGATGAAAAGCATCCAGAGCTTGTCTACAACTGGGGCTACGATCCTGTCCAGTACAATGTCCCAGATGGCAGTTTTGCCAGCGACCCACGAGACCCCTATGCCCGCATCTTAGAGCTGCAGGCGGCCATTACTGCCTACCACAATGCTGATATCAGCGTCATCATGGATGTGGTCTACAATCATGTCTATGACGCCAACAGCTATGCTTTTGAAAAAATCGTGCCCGGCTATTTTTTCCGGCTCAATGACATGGGCTACCGGACCAACGGAACCTTCTGCGGCAATGATGTGGCCAGTGAGAAGGCCATGGTCCGCCGCTATATCAAGCAGTCGGTCAAGCAATGGGTCATCCTCTATGGCTTTGACGGTTTCCGCTTTGATCTGATGGGGATTTTAGATATCCAAACCATGCAGCAGATAGCTGACGAACTCAAGGCGCTCTATCCTAACATCTATCTCTATGGTGAAGGCTGGCAGATGGATACTGGACTGGCAAGTGAGCGATTGGCTCATCAGTACAATGCTGCTCAGCTTCCGGATTATGGATTTTTCAGTGACCATTTCCGTGACAGTCTCAAACAGACCATCGCCCAAGGCCGGCAAATCGAGAGCAAGACTCCTGCCAGTCAGCTTGAAAATGTCCTGACAGCCAATGTCGGTCTAAAAGGTGAGGCTCATTTCACTGCGCCCCAGCAAGCTATTAATTATGTCGAGTGCCATGACAATGCAACAGTTTTTGATTACTTTGATATCGTCAATCCTGCTATCACCCTGCGGGATCGGCTGGCCAATTCGCGGCTGGCTCTCCATCTCGTCCTCCTGGCTCAAGGTGTACCCTTTATCCACAGCGGTCAGGAATTTTTCCGGACTAAAAATCTGATTGACAACACCTATAATATGCCCGACGAGATCAATAAGCTAGACTGGCTGCGCTCTCTGCATTACACAGAAGACATTGCTTTTGTCAAGAAGCTGATTGACTTCCGCAAGGCGCATCCGCTGCTGCATCTAAAGACCAGCACTGCCATCAAGCAAGCCTGTCAGGTCAACTGGCTGACAGACAGTTTATTGGAGTACAAAATTCAAGACAGCAAGGAGAGCATGACCATTGTCATCAACTTTGGCATCCAAGAGGCTGTCTACGAAAACAAAAACAAGCAAAAGCTACACCTCCAATACCCAGCCATTGATGCCCAAAAACCAATCGCACCACTAGCTGACAGTTACAGCCTAGCTGGTAAGCAGTTGATTGTTTTGAAATAGATTGTAAAACATCAGCCAATGAATAAGCTGATGTTTTTGTTTTTTACAACCCCAAATAATCCTCAACTGCTGCCTGCATTTGGTCTGCAGCGACTGTCGTTTTATGACGCACTGGGGCTGTTTCTAAGCCATCCACGGCTGGTGGAAGGGCTACGCCAGAAAGTTCGTGCAGTTGAGCCAAAGCCTCGAAGTCACTAAGTCCTGACTGACCAGTCACAGCCTCAACAGCCACAACTGGGAATTTATAAGGACTAGCGGTAGACGCGATAACAGTCTTGCGCTGATCGCCTGTCTCTGCCAAGTACTTTTGATAGACAGCGGACGCAACGGCAGTATGAGGGTCTTCGATGTAGTTAGAGGCTTGATAGACCCGCTTGATTTCAGCTGCTGTTTCTGTCTCTGTGGCATAGTCAGCCGCAAAGAGCTCTAAAATCTCAGTGTCAAAGTCCGTCAGTTCATACTGTCCATGCTCATTCAGAGCCGCCATCAAAGCAGCTGTTTTCTCAGCGCTGTTACCAGACAGATGGAAAATGAGACGCTCTAAGTTAGAAGAAACCAGAATATCCATGGACGGACTAGACGTCACCTTGAAGCTCCGCTTCTTGTCATAAACCTGAGTCTTGAAGAAGTCGGTCAGGACATTGTTCTCATTTGATGCGCAGATCAGCTTGCCAACCGGCAGACCGATTTGCTTGGCATAATAGGCTGCTAGGATATTACCAAAGTTCCCTGTCGGAACTGTAAAGTTGACCTTGTCTCCTGCTGTAATTTCTCCCGTCTTCACCAGTCGAGCATAAGCATAGACATAGTAGACAATCTGAGGCACCAAACGGCCGATATTCATGGAGTTAGCTGATGAAAACTGCAGTTTGTGCTCCAAGAGACGAGCTCTTAGGTCTGTGTCATTGAACATGTGTTTAACATTGGTCTGGGCATCGTCAAAGTTGCCGTCAATAGCAACCACATGCGTATTGGCACCTGTCTGCGTCGTCATTTGCAGCTCTTGGACCTTGCTGACACCGTCTTTGGGATAAAAGACGATAATCTCAGTCCCAGGAACATCCGCAAAGCCCGCCATAGCTGCCTTGCCTGTATCGCCAGAAGTTGCTGTCAGAATGACAATTTTGTTTTCCAAGCCATGCTTTTTGGCTGCGGTTGTCATCAAGTGAGGCAGGATGGACAAAGCCATGTCCTTGAAAGCAATGGTCACTCCGTGGAAAAGCTCTAGATTGTACTGACCATCCAGCTTGACCAAGGGAGCAATCGCCTCATCATCAAACTTGCTGTCATAGGCATGGTTGATACAGTGGTCCAGCTCCGCTTCAGAAAAATCGTCCAAAAATGCAGACAAAACCAGCTTGGCTACTTCCTGATAAGAAGCGTCTTTGAGCTTGGAAAAGTCTAAATCGACCTGCGGATAGGTAATGGGCGTAAAGAGCCCGCCATCTGTCGCCAAACCTTGCAGAATCGCCTGGCTAGCTGTTACTCTATTCTTTTCGTCGCGTGTTGATTGATAAACTAAGGTCATTCTCTCTCATCCTTTATCTGTAGTTCGCTTTATTATATCAAAATTTATCAGAAAATTCTCGCTTTTTCACAGAGAATATCAGAAAAAGCCCATTTCTGGGCTTGTTTTCATCTTATTCATTCATAGATACGTGAACGTGGTCGTAATGATTTTCAGTTACGCTGCCACGGTCTGGCATTTGGTTCCAAGTATTAGCTGGTCCATAAATGCTTTCAAATGGTGCATAGAACTGTTGCTGCCAGATAACGTAAGAGATTCCTCTTTCAGTCATATTAGAAGTAACATCGGCTGCGACCTGGTTTCCTAATTCAGTATTCTCACCAACGATAAAGTCAGCCGCTAAGCCTTTACCATGGTCACCACTATCACCTGGGCGGTAGAGACTAAATTCTGTAATTCCATATTTAGCTGCTATCTCTTCTTTCAGAGCAGCAGTCTGTGGCTGAAGGCCGGCATTAGCAGAGTTGTTGGTTGCCACACTAGCTGCATCTGTTACAGCTGGAGCGTTGTAAGTTGTAGGTTCAACTGCAGCAGTTGCTTGACTGACTTGGTCTTGGCCTAATTCAGTCACTTCTGGAGCTGCCTCTACTGGCGCTTCTGGACTTGCAGCTACTGCTGGCTGTGGCGCTGCTTCTACAGGAGCTGCTGCATTTTCTTCCGCAGCTGAGGCTGCTTCACTTGCAACTTCTGCTACTGGGGCAGGAGCTTCTTCAGCAGGCGCTGGTGCTTGGTCTGCTGGAGCTGCAACAGCTTCCTCAACAGCCGGTGCTGGAGTTTCTGCTGCTTGAGCCGGTGCCGCAGGGGTTGCTTGCTCAGTACCAAAAATCTCGTCAGCTGTATAACTTTCTGTTACATATCCTGCGTTATTTCCTGCTTGGTAGCTTTGGATTTCTACAGAGGCAATTTCATTTTGTCCATTTGTTGTAACAGTCAAAACAGTACCTGGGAAAATCAAGTCAGCATTGGCAATTTGATTGATTTTAGCCAATTCAACAAGGTCAATATTCATCGCTTGAGCTATATTTCCCAAAGTATCTCCATATTGAACAGTGTATGTTTGTTGGTTTTCATTACTAGTAATATCTGCTTTAATTTGCTCAACTGTTCTGGCAGTCCAGTTTTGTGGCTGCTCCTCAGCTCGCGTTGTCAACAAAGGCAATGCTGACAAAGCAACAGTTGAAGCCAAAAGTAATTTCTTATTCATTTTCATTTGTATAATGCACCTTCCTAATCATTCATGATACGAAATCCATCTTACCATAAATTTTCTAAGAAAAAACCCTTTTTCGACCTATTTAACAGAACTGTCTGCCCCCTGTAATATGGAGATTTGTTTGTAACATATAAAAATTTGCAACAAGCAAAAGAACCCCATTTAGAGGGGTTCTATTTTTTCTTTTGGACTTATTTGAATTCTTGATATTGAGCTAAACTAAAACTGTCCCAAGCTCTTGGAAAAAAAGAACTGAACTCGGATTCATCGAATCCATCGTCCAGTTCCTATTTTTCAGTCGTTTTTTAACGCCTCCGCATCTTATTTCACCTTCATCATTCGGACGAGGCTGGCGCGTTCGGCTTCTTCCAGTTTCATTTCGATGTAGTAAATGGTTTCTTTGAGGTCAGGGATGGTAGCATACTCTAGTCCGTTGACCCGTCGACGGGTTTTCTCGATTTCATCCGCCATGAGCTGGCAGCTTTTCTCAATCTCTGCCAATCTCAGCAGGTCAGGAAGCAAATCGCTCATACTTTCAATGGTTTCATCCATCTGGCTGTTAGAAGCGACATAGCTGTAGACCACATCTCCCTCGTCATCTCCGTAGGGACTGTCAATATGGGCGTGCACCTTGGGCACACGCACACTCATGATATTCTCTGTTTCCACATGCAGATTGACTTCCCGCATGGGCACAGCGAAAATCTCCTCGACCATGAGATCGCTCTCCAGCGCCTTGGCCATGACAAAATCCTGTAGGTGACCGACCAGAGCGGATTCGACCTTTTGGCGGAGCTGATTGTTCTCACGGACAGACTCAATGAAGCGCCGCATCAGCTCATCCCGCTTGTCCTTGAGCAGTTTATGACCACGGACAGCCGTTTTGAGACGGGCTTTTAAGTTATTCAGCTCCATCCGAGTCGGCTTGACATTGAGTCGCGTCATCTTTCTTCCTCCTTGGTCTGCGGCAGATATTGGTCAATCATATCATCCCTGATCCGCTTGAGCTCCGTTCTAGGTAAGATGGACAGGAGTTCCCAGCCCAGATCTAAGCTTTCCTCGATGGTTCGATTGGTCTGGAAGCCTTGATTGATGTACTCCTGCTCGAAGCGGTCAGTAAAGCGCACATAGAGCTTGTCCGTTTCGGACAGGGCGGATTCCCCCAAAACCACTGCCAGCTCCTTGGCCTGCTTGCCTTGCGCATAGGCGGCAAATAGCTGGTTCATAGTTGCGGCATGGTCTCCCCTAGTCTTGCCCTCACCTGAGCCCTTGTCCTTGAGACGAGACAGAGATGGCAGGACATTGATGGGCGGACGATAGCCGCTGTTGTATAGGTCACGTGAAAGGATAATCTGACCTTCGGTAATATATCCTGTCAAATCCGGAATCGGATGGGTGATATCATCCTCTGGCATGGACAGGATCGGAATCTGCGTCACCGAGCCTTTCTTGCCGACCAGACGTCCAGCCCGCTCATAGAGGGTGGACAGGTTCGTATAGAGGTAACCCGGATACCCACGACGGCCCGGCACCTCACGACGAGCTGCGGAAACTTCCCGCAGGGCTTCACAATAGTTGGTCATGTCAGTCATGATGACCAAAACGTGCATGTCCTTTTCATAAGCTAGATACTCGGCTGCTGTCAGGGCAATCCTCGGTGTCGCAATCCGCTCGATAGCTGGATCATTAGCCAGATTGATAAAGAGCACCGAGCGGTCAATAGCGCCTGTTTCTCTCAAGTCATTCATGAAGAACTCGGCTTCTTCAAAGGTAATCCCCATAGCCGCAAAGACCACAGCGAAGTTTTCATCAGAGTTAAGCACGGTAGCCTGACGGGCGATTTGAGCGGCTAATTCCTTGTGGGGCAGACCAGAGCCAGAGAATACTGGCAGTTTTTGTCCCCGAACCAAGGTATTGAGGTGGTCGATGGCCGAAATTCCAGTCTGAATAAACTCATCCGGATAGTCGCGAGCTACTGGATTGATAGCTTGACCGTCAATATCCAGATATTTTTCTGGCAAGATAACTGGGCCACCATCAATCGGCTTGCCCATGCCATTGAAAATCCGTCCCACCATGTCTTCTGACACTGGCAGCTCTAACGGACGGCCGGTAAAGCGGACCTTGGCTTTTTCCAGATTGATTCCGCTAGATCCCTCAAAAAGCTGGACCATAGCCTTGTCTTCTTGGACTTCCAGAACCTGGCCCTGACGCTTGCTGCCGTCATGAATCTGGATTTCTACCAATTCATTGAAATGCACACCAGCAACTTGGTCGACAATCATCAGAGGGCCGACAACTTCACTGACGGTGCGGTATTCTTTAATGACGCTCATTGTCTAGTCCTCCTTGGGCAAGAATCTGGTGCAGGGTTTCCTCGATAGTCTGACTGAGGGCCTGAATTTTTTCCAACTGATCTTCATGGATAAACTTGCTGCGGGCAATTCGGTCACGCAGCTCCACTGTTCCTTCCATGATTTCTCGGAAATAAGCTCCAAGCTCCAAGGCAAGATTGGCCTCCGCATCGAAAGTCAGGATATTGCTCAATAAAGCTACCTGTTTTTTGAAAGAAGTATAGGTGTCAACATCATAAAAGGCATTCTGCTGCAGGTAGTCCTCGCGGATCATCTTGGCTGCATTCATGGTCAGCCGGTCTTTCTCAGACAAGGAATCCAAGCCCACCAAACGCACGATTTCCTGCAGTTCGCTTTCCTTTTGCAGGATATTCATGGCCTTGGTCACCTTTTCTGCCCAAGCAATCTTCTCATGCTGGTCAATATAGGCTCCCACTTCGTCTAGGTAGAGAGAGTAAGAACTCAGCCAGTTGATAGCTGGGAAATGCCGGCGTTGAGCCAACTGGGCATCCAAGCCCCAGAAGACCTTGACAATCCGCAGGGTGTTTTGCGTCACCGGCTCAGAAATATCTCCACCCGGAGGTGATACGGCCCCGATAGCAGTAATAGATCCTTCTCGCGCAGTCGAACCGAGCGTCTTGACCCGGCCAGCCCGCTCGTAATACTCCGCAATCCGGCTGCCAAGATAGGCTGGATAGCCTTCATCACCCGGCATTTCTTCCAGACGGCCGGACATTTCCCGCAATGCTTCTGCCCAGCGAGAGGTGGAGTCCGCCATGATGGCCACGGAATAACCCATGTCACGGAAGTATTCTGCGATAGTAATCCCTGTGTAAATCGATGCTTCCCGGGCCGCCACCGGCATATTGGAGGTGTTGGCAATCAGCACCGTCCGCTGCATGATGGATTGCCCAGTCGCAGGGTCGATTAGTTCTGGAAATTCATTAAGTACGTCGGTCATCTCATTGCCACGCTCACCGCAGCCGACATAGATAACGATGTCAACATTGGCAAACTTGGCCACCTGGTGCTGAACCACAGTCTTACCAGCCCCGAATGGTCCTGGTACAGCAGCTGCCCCACCCTTAGTCACTGGAAAAAAGGTATCGATGACCCGCTGACCTGTCACCAAGGGCTCAACTGGAATCAGCTTCTGAGCAAAAGGGCGGCCTTGACGCACTGGCCATTTTTGCATGAGAGTCCCTTTAAAAGTAGACCCGTCCGCCTGCTCAATCTCGTAAACAGTCTCTTCAACAGTAAAACTGCCAGCCGAGATATTGGTCAAGCGTCCACTGATACCAACCGGTACCATGATGCGGTGCTCCACCAGATTGGTCTCCTGCACTGTTCCTAGAATATCGCCAGCCTCAACCGAATCTCCGGCAGACAGACTTGGAACAAAATCCCACTTAGTATCTCGGTCTAGATTTGGCAATTGGACACCGCGGACGAGGAAGTCGCTCTCCGTGATGGTTTGGAAACGCTCCAAAGGCCGCTGAATTCCGTCAAACATCTGAGAAATCAGACCTGGTCCCAGTTCAACGGACAGAGGACTTCCAGTCGTGATGACCGGCTCTCCCGGACCCAAGCCAGAAGTTTCTTCATAAACCTGGATAGAGGCTTGGTCCCGCCGCATTTCGATAATTTCACCGATTAGCCCCAAATCGCCAACCCGGCAGATGTCCTGAATATTCGCTTCCTGCATCCCTGATGCCAATACTAGGGGACCAGAAACTTTGATAATCTTTCCTTGACTCACAATCTTCCTCCATTCTTGGGAGATTTTTCTTGCTTCTCCATGAAAATCAAAGAGCAAACTAAGTAACAGTTTGAATTCCATTTCCAAAGAGTTTTTGATTCTTGCCGCGAGTTTGAAATCCTTCTTAGCTAACTCTAGGGCAAGGATTGTTTCTTTTTATTTTAAAAATCAGATAAGGCTTTTATTTGCTGGCCCTTTTCGTCGAAATTGTCTGGGCTCAGCCATTTTTCTAGACGACTTTTGACGGCCGGCCAATCCTTGTCAATCATAGACAGCCAGTCAGTGTCTCGGTTGCGCCCTTTATAGACAAGAGCCTGACGAAACCTGCCTTCGTAGGTAAAACCAAGCCGCTCTGCTGCCCGCCTTGATGGCTGATTGAGGGCATCGCATTTCCATTCATAGCGGCGATACTCCAGCTCTTCAAAGACATAGCGTGCCAGTAAGTATTGGCCTTCAGTAGCCAGTCTGGTGCGTTTCAGCTTGGGCGAATAGGTCACAGCTCCCACTTCGATGACACGGTTATTTCGGTCAATCCTCATCAAGGCAAAAGTTCCTAGAGCCTTACCGCTCTCCTTGTCCACAATCGCATAGTGGAAACGATCCTGCGCCGCCAACATCTGTTCTAGCAACTTGGACCACTCTTCCTGACTTTGGGCAGGATTTTGAAAGAGATAGGTCCACATATCCGCAGGAGAATCTGGGCCATACACTTCATACAAATCCGCCCCATGCTTGCCCTTGGACAAACGCTCGATAATAACATACTGCCCTTCGATTCGCTCCAGGTTAGGCAAGTCCCCCGGCTGAAAATCCGGCAGAGCATCCCCAATGGGCTGACCTAGTTGATTGATTCGCATAAAAACCTCACAATATGTCCTGTCCAACGGCCTTTTCGACATTTTCATGAATCCGCGACAGAGCCAGTCCCGTGCTCCCCTTATGGGTAGGAATGAGCACAAGAGCAGGAATCTCCAGCTGGTCATAGTAGGCCAGGGTTTCTGGAATATCCGCAGCCATATCCTCCGTCAGATAGATAATGCCGAAATCTTCGCGGGCTAGCTTTCGCAGGGTATTGACCGTCTCTTGAGCTTCCTTCACTGGAAAGGTCTGAAAACCAATCAGCTTAAAAGGGAGAATAGTATCGCGATTCCCCACGACCGCAATCTTGTAGCTAGTCTTGTCCATAAATCGGTCGCATCCTTTCTCTGATAAGCTCTACGGGCAGCTGATTGGCCATCCCGGTCAAAATCAACCGCAGATTCTTGACTTCCAGCTCCTTACCCAGCAGATAGCGAGCCAGAGGGAGCGGGCCATCTGTCTCAAACTGACCAGCCGCAAGCAACTTAGCCTGCAAGAAGTCCGCTAGATATTCTAGCTCCACTGTCGTCAAGGTCTGGTTCAGCATTTTTTCCTCATAGGAGCGCAGTTCCAGATCGTAACCACAGGGATTGATCTGGCTAAACCAAGTCAAGAAATCCCCCTGCTCTGCCATGGCAATCCAGTTGGCAGCAGAAAGACTTCCTTCATCAGACAAGAGTTGCCTCATAAAGCTGCGCGGTTTTCCCAAGCCAACAGCCCGCTTGACGGTGATGGCATTGTAAAAATCAATAGTCAGATTCACCAGCTGCCGCAGGCTCTCATCTTCCAACTCCTGTGTCAGACGCTTAAGATGCTGGAAATAAGCCATGTCCATGCCAATCTCCAGCACGCGCACATCCTGATAATCCTGATATTCCTGCCAGGTCGCAAGCACCTCGTCCAGCATGAAATCTGGACAATACTCAGCCGAAAAGGCCATGACCAAGTGCTCCAAAACCTCCAGCGAATAGGTTCCCACTGGCATCAGCAAATGCTCCAAGGACTGACCCGTCGCCCGACCCTTGAGAAAAACTTTGAGATTGTGGTAGGTATAGCGGAGCGTGAAAATCTCCACCAGCTCCTTACTTGGACTAATCTCAAGCGCCCAATTATAAACGGAATACAAATGCTTCATCAGTACTTGCTCAATGGCATTGAGATCCTTAATCGCTTCAGCATCCATGGCATAGACCGTTCCCTGCAGAAGAGCCGAACGGCTAGCAGGATCGTCAGTCTGCAGCAACTGATCATATTGCTGGGATGTCAAAAAGGAAGCCTCTTGCACACTAATGGCTGTATTGACTTGAGAGAAGTTTTTTTCACTCATGGTCCGCCTCCTATTCTGCCTGGTCTTTGAAAATATCCTGAGCCAGACGGTAGCTTTCCTCCTGCCAGACTGAGTCCAGCAAGTCACGATAGAGATAACTATCATCCACCCGTCCTTGGCTCAATACAAAACCTGCCTGACCGGCTATGGACTGGTCTGAAAAGTGTACTTGAGGAAAAGCCCTTTTCAATTCTTCTAACTGGCTGGAGCTGAATTTCTCAGCTGATAGAGCACCGAAAGTCAGTGTCAACTCTTCCTCTGGGTATTTAGCCAGGACACTCTTCAGAAAATGCTCTTCCTCAATCTGTGACCAAGCTGCCATCTGAGCATAGGCTTCCTCAAAAAGCTCTCTGAGAACCCGCTGTTTGATGACCAGAGTAGACTGGCGCTTTTGATTTTCCAGCTGCTGAATATCCCGCTGACTGCGCCGGCTGATTTCTTTCAGCTGCTGTTCCCGCTGTCCAAGCTTTTGCCGAACCAGCTGGGCCTCACGTTCCTTGGCTTCCTGTTCTATTTTCTCAGTAGCCTCGGCCAAAAGCAAACGCCCCTTCTCGTGAGCCTGCTCCAAGACAGAAGCTTTGAGATCTGATATGTCAGACATAAAAGCCTCCTTACTTCACATTCAGAACCATGATGAAGGATACAACGAAGGCCAAGATGGCGTAGGTTTCAACCATGGCCGCTAGGATAACCCCTTTCATGACCTCTTCCGGACGCTTGGCCAAAATCTGAATACCAGCTGTCGCCACTCGTCCTTGATGCTTGGCTGAAAAGTATCCTACGATGGCAACTGGCAAAGCGGCTAGGAAATAAGCCACGCCTGATTGCAGAGCCAATTCTGGCTTGATATTAAAGAAGATGGTAATCCCAATAACAAAGCCATAGAGACCTTGGGTACCCGGCAAAAGCTGTAAAATCAAAGCTTGAGCGAATTTTTCCGGCTGCTCTTTCAAGAGGGCTGCCGCTGCCTGACCGGTGCTTCCAACACCTAGAGCTGAGCCCATTCCGCTAAGAAAGACCGCCAAAGCTACTCCCAGACCCGCAAAGAAGGCGCCGCCGTAAGTTCCAAAATATGATGCTAAATGTTCCATGATTTACTCCTATGAAAATGCTGTAATCATCGTAAAATCAACAGCTAGTTTAATGAATGTTGCTTGTTTTGATGTTGTAGAAACTGTATTTCTTAAGATGGGCTTCTCATCTCTTACCATAGTTTCTAATCTTTATTTCTTGCTTTGCTGAACGTATTTTTCACTAGGTTTGAGCGGAGTGAAAGGCTTGCCGCCACCGTCGTAGAACTTCCCGAAGAATTCCACGAAAATCAAACGCGCTCCGTGCACATAGCCGGACAGAAAAGATAGAAACATATTGACCAAATGCAGGGCAATAAAGAGCAGAATGCCAATGCTAAAGCGAGCGACAGGTGGAAAGAGGCTGACAATCAGGTTAAAGGCCGAGCCAATGCTAGCCCCCGAAAGCCCCAGAGCCATCAGCCTCGTAAAGCTGACAAGATCTCCCACATAACCGCTGACATTGTAGAGATTAAAGAGACCTGACCCCAATCCTGCCAAGCTCTTAGCACTGACAATGGATACTACCAGTATCCCCAGAGCATTGATGATAGCCAGCCACTGACCAATCGTTGCTGCAAAGGCCAAGGATGGGAAGAAATTTCCCAAGGCCAAGAGTAGCAGGCCCAGTAAAATCAACACCCAAGCAAAGCCTGTATTATAAGCTTCTACATAATCCTTGAGGCGCATATTTTTCAGACCGCTGAGGAAGAGGCCAGCCAGCACTGTAACAAAGCCAAAGACGACCGAAATAACCAGAATCGTCATGGCGTCGGAACTGGTGCTAATGAGAGCGAAAGGCAGTTCAAAGCCAAAGAATGAACCATAAACCAGTCCCCAGATGGTGACTGCTACGCCCAGCAGGCGGAAGAATCGCAGATTCTTAGCCAGTCCCGGCTTGACATGCAAGAAGTGCAGCGCCAGGCTAGTGCCCACAAAGAGTAAGAGGCCGTAGCCAATGTCGGCAACCATCATGCCAAAGAATACAAAATAAAATAGGGAAACGACAGGGGTTGGATCCTTATCACCATACTTAGGCAGGGAATACATCTCCGTCACTAGCTCGAAAGGCTCCACTAAGGCATTGTTTTTAAGCTTGGTCGGAACCTTATCTTCCTCGCCCTCTCGGATTTCTCTGGTCTGGATGAGAATGCTCTGGCCGAACTGCTCCGTCAAGCAAGCCTCAAGAGCTTGAACTTGATTGCTTTCGATCCAACCTTCCAAAGCCGCCAGATTTTGTGTGCTGGCTAACTGGTTCTTACTTTCTTGGCGGGAAGAGAGATTGCAGAGATAGTCAAGCTGAACCTTGAGCTGATCCAACTCGTTCTTAGAAGCTGCCAGACTCTTGGTCATAGCATCTGCCACCGCCTCCTGCTGTCGAATATTGGCTTTGAGCTGGGCTACCCGCTCAGCAGGCGGTTCCGCATGGTCATACTCAAAAGGCTTAAAGCCATATTCTTTCAAGATTTTGCGAACTTCTTCCAGAGAGCCTGTCTTGTAAAAAATAAGAACCCCGTGCTCCGTATCATCGGTAAAGACTTCCTGAAACTTGAGGTCAGGATGTGCTCCCAGAGTCAGACGCAGAGCATCGTCATCGGTATTGGGAATCGTTCCAATCAAAGCTCCCAGATGGCTGAAAGTCGCAGCTGCTTGCGGTGTTAGCTCCAGCGGCTCCCACCTCTCCAGCGCAGCCACTTCCAAACGGTCAGCTTCTATCTGACCTTTGGCCTCTTGTAAGACCTTAAGCTGCTTGCTGATTCCTTCTAATAGCGCAATCTCATCCCGAGCCTTCCCTGCCTGCTCCAAAGCAGCAAAGGATAATTCCAAAGGCTCTTCTTTTAAGGATTCCAGCAGTTTCTTTTTTGGCATAAAGGGCTCTAGATCTGCAATCAGTCTCTCGAGCTTTTCTTGACGACTGAGCAAATCCGGCTGAGATAGCTGCTGATCTGGCCGGCCGACTAAAGCCTGCTCAAAGGCTGCCTGCCAGCCCTCTTCCTGCCGCAGGTCATGAATCTGAACCGACTCTAAACCCTGTAGGTAAAAGAGAAGCTGATCCAGCAGTTCCTTGGGAAGAAGCAGAGACAGCTGCCGCATTTGACTAATGGCCATAGGCTTCTACCACCTTCTCTACAATAGCTCGCGCCAAGTCTGCTTTTTTGTCCGTCAGCGCAGCCGCAACCTTGTCCTCATTTTGCTGGGTTGTCTGCTCTAGATCTTGCTGCAGGAGCACCAACTGTTGCTGGGAAGTCGCAGTTAATTCCTCTGCCAGCTTCTGCGTTTCAGCGTCATAAGTCAGACCCAGCTGCCTGAGATTTTCATCCACCTGCTGTCGCAGCTCCTGAGCCTGCGTCCTGTAGCCCATCAAAACTTCTTCTGCAGCAGTTTCAATTTCCTGCATTTTTTCAAGTGTTTCATTGGCCATCTATTCACCCCCTCGTTTTCAAAAACCTTCGAAAACGGATTTTAAAATCTGCATTCCTGGCTGACAGTCCAGCATCTGGTATAGTCATCTTCTGGAATACAGCTTCGTACTTGCATAAATTATAACATATTTTCAGAAAAACAGTCAGAGATTGCTAAACATCTATCTCAAACTGATAGGAAAAGCCGATATAGATTTGATTCATTTCAATACTTACAAATCAGTCTCAGCTGTACACTCTTGATAAGTTTCAGTCTTGCAAACGGTTTATTTATCTATAACTATGTTATAATATAAACACATTCTAAGACAAATATAGAATGGCATAAAAGTAAAAGTGGCTTCAAATGTACCTTCCAGCCAGAACAGCCCTTAAACTTTTAATAAACATTAAACCCATGAAGAAAGTGATTTTATGAGTCAGCAGAATATCTTGGCCATCATTGAGAGCCATCTTGACAAGATGACCGACTTAGAACAGAGGATTGGTCACTATTTTTTGGATCCAAATAGTATTCAAGAGGATTTATCCTCTTTGCAAGTCGCTCAAACCTTGCACATTTCTCAAGCAGCCTTGACCCGTTTCGCCAAAAAATGTGGCTTTAAAGGTTATCGAGAATTTAGCTTTCAATATCTACAGGATCTACCAAAGGCACAAACCGAGGCGGATAATATGCAAAGCAGCTTATCTCGTCATGTCTTGTACAACTACAATCAAATCCACCAGCAAACAAAAGAACTGATAGATGAGGAAAAGCTGGAGCGAGTGGCTAAAATCATAGAAGAGGCGGACCGAGTTTATTTCTTTGGAACAGGGAGCTCAGGCTTAGTAGCACGTGATATGAAGCTGCGCTTCATGAGACTGGGAGTCGTTTGTGAAGCCCTAACCGACCAAGATGGCTTCGCTTGGACAACTAGTATTCTGGACAAGAACTGCCTCGTTATTGGATTTTCTCTATCCGGACAGACTCAGTCCATCATTGACAGCTTGATTGACGCTAAAAATATGGGAGCAAAAACCATCTTGGTGACAGGACAACCTGAAAAGATTCAAGAAGACTTCACTGAAGTCGTTCCTGTTGCCCTTCAAAGCAAGCCTGAGTTTATCCTGCGAATTTCAGCACAATTCCCCATGCTTCTCATGATCGATCTTATCTATGCCTTTTTCCTTGAAATTAACCGTGAAAAGAAAGAAAGAATCTTTAACAGCTATTGGGAGAATCAGAAACTAAATGGCTACTACCGTCGCAATACCCACAAAAGATAAAAACGAATCAGGATTTTCTGACTCGTTTTCTTTTTTGGTCTAACTTTTTCCTTTTTCTTTCACAAGGGAAGGATTGGCCCGTAGATTTCTAATTGGGGCTGAACTTTTTCCATATGAAAGGCATCGTAGGCACGCCACTTTTGATACGTAGTCTGCTCCAGTTTGAGGCTACTAAGACCAATTAAAAAACTAGCGCTTTTATGGAAGCTTTCAAGAGCAATTAATAGACGATTATCCAGGGCTTTGGTTTTCTCCAAACTCCTCAAAACTTCTTCTAAGCACTCGTAAAAGCAGATTTCATCTCTTGACCGAATTACCTTCTTTTGAAAATCTTCCATCAAAGAACCTAGAAGCTGAGCGGCTTCCTGAACGAAACTTCTTTTTGCCATTTGATTTTCCTCTTAAAAGACAAGGAACCTGAGAAAAATCTCAGGTTAAACTTGTCTATTTTTGAAATGATAGTAGGCTCCAAACATACCCGCAGTATTTTGATGATGAGCAAAGGCTAGTTTGGTTTTATCAGCAATACTTGGAACCAAGGCGTCCTGCAAAGCCGCCTGAATACGCGGTCTAAGAATAGCTTCTTGTCCCATGATGCCGCCTCCTAGAATAACAACTTCCGGATTAACAACATAGCAGATATTGGCAATTCCTTGACCCAGATAGCCAACCATGCGATCGATGCCCTCGATACAGAGCTTATTGCCTTCAGTTGCTTCTTTGAAAATCCGCCGGCCATTCCAATGCTCTGTTTCTTCTCCGTGTAGCTCAGCCACATAGTTGACCAGAGCAGTTGTAGACGCCACATCTTGGAAAGCTCCGTCCGGTAGATGCAGGTACCCAACTTCACAGGCAGAGTTACTAAAGCCATGGAAAACTTGACCATCTACGACCAGACAGCCTCCAATCCCTGTACCGATCGTCAAACAAAGGGCGATTTTCGCTCCCTTGCCACTGCCCGACATAGCCTCCGCCAGACCAGCACAGTTGACATCATTTTCAATCTCACAAGGTAAGGAAAATTTTTCTTCCAATACTTTTTTGAACTGGGTCCCGGCGTAATTAGGAATCTGCGGCCCAGCATAGAAAATTTCACCCTTGTCTGGATCCACCATACCAGCCGAAGAAATACAAATTCCAGCCAGAGGTCCTTTTTCTAAATAGCTTGCAACAATGCTTTCAACCTTTTGCATAATTCCCGGGCCACCTTTGTGGGCCTCTGTCGGCATTTCATGTGCTTCCACCAAGGTTTCCGCCTCGTTGATTAAGCCATACTTGATATTGGTACCGCCAATATCAATAGCAACATAGTGTTTCATAGCACACCTTCTCTCTAGTGTTTATCCTGTTGCTTATAAAAATTGCTCCTTGGTTTGTCTAATCAACTGAGCAGCTTCTTCCACAATTGGCCGATCGCTTTCCTTCACTGGTGTCAGAGGAGAGCGGACAGAACCGATGATCAAGCCTTCGTTAATTTCCAAAACACCCTTAATAACAGCGTACATATTGCCCTGGGCGCTGGTTAATTTTCCGATAATCTCATTAATCGCATATTGCAACTCTTTAGCCCGTTCCAATTCCTTGTCAGCAATCAGTTGATTGAGTTTGAGGAAGAGCTCTGGCATAGCTCCGTATGTACCACCGATACCGGCTGTAGCACCCATGAGTCGGCCACCTAAGAATTGCTCATCTGGACCATTAAAGACTACATGATCTTCTCCCCCAAGAGCTACAAAGGTCTGAATATCCTGCACTGGCATTGAAGAGTTCTTCACACCAATCACGCGCTCATTCTTGAGCATTTCCTTGTAAAGGCTAGGAGTCAAGGCTACACCAGCTAGCTGAGGAATATTGTAAATCACGAAATCAGTATTAGGCGCCGCCGCACTGATGTCATTCCAATACTGGGCAACCGAATACTCTGGCAAACGGAAATAAATCGGAGGAATAGCTGCAACAGCATCGACACCCAAACTTTCCGCATGACGAGCCAGCTCCACGCTGTCTTTAGTATTGTTGCAAGCCACATGTGCAATGATGGTCAGACGCCCCTTAGCAACTTTCATCACTTCTTCTAGAACCCGTTTTCTATCTTCCACGCTCAGATAGATACACTCGCCTGAGGAACCGTTGACATAAAGACCTTGCACGCCCTTGGCGATGAAATATTCCACTAAAGCGCGAGTCCGCTCCGGGCTGATTTCACCGTCCTCGTCATAGCAGGCATAGAAAGCAGGAATGACACCTTGGTATTTGGTCATATTTTTCATTTTCTTTTATCTCCAAATCTAGAATTTCTATAAATTAAGGCCTTTCGTATTTGGCAAAAATCTTCTCTAAAACAGTAATCTGCGTGAAGGCCAATCCAGCAAAACCGATTAAAATAAGGAGCGACAGCCCTAGTAAAAGCAGAAGTCCTGAACTAAGAAGCACTGTCAAAATAGCTACTAGAATTGCTATCATCAGGAAAAACCAAGGAAAGTTAAGACTGAGCAAAACTAGACTAGTCTGTAACCCACCTATGAGAGACTGCTCAAATCGGCCAGCCAGTGGATAAACACACAAAAAGAGTGCTGTTGTAAAGATAAGAAGAGCAAAGCAGGCAACTTTCAGTATTTGAAAAGGCAGAGCCTCCTGCCCCCAGATAAGAAGGAGGTCAAAAATACTGATAGCAGACAGCATCAGCTCCAGCAGACCCAATTTGAAGCCCAACTGCCAATTTTCTCGGAAGGCCTTGATATAGACAGCCGTTACTTTTACACGACGACCGCCTTTGATCTCAAAAAGAGTTTGATAGAGGCTTAGCTTCGCAATACCAATGGTTAGAAGAGGCAGAGATGTCAGCAGAAAAAGCAAGTTTACAGTCGCTAAATCAAGGATTTTCTCACAAATCTGCATAAAGAAATTATCCGTATCAAAAATAGTCTC
The DNA here is from genome assembly GCF_900635155.1 of Streptococcus sanguinis. NCBI lineage: Bacteria > Bacillati > Bacillota > Bacilli > Lactobacillales > Streptococcaceae > Streptococcus > Streptococcus sanguinis. The sequence goes on along the minus strand of NZ_LR134002.1, from coordinate 83,172 downwards.
TATCAATCGGCTACCTCTTTTATCCATTGCTAGCCTCCTTTTCAAATATTAATCCAACAAAACTTTAAATACACACTTTTTAACTGTCTCTTCTCTGCCAGCAAATTGATTGGGCTGGTGGGCTTCTTCTGGCAAAAAAGCAGCAAAATTGAAACCGTCTAATAAGAGCGGATAAGTCTGTTCGCAAACAACAAAACCAATATCTCGACCTTCATCATAGGCTTCCTGAACTTCTCTAATCTGACAGCCATATTGGATTAGTTCATGCCCTTCCAAAAGAAAGTGCAAGTCCAAGTATTTCTGGTGAAATTCAAAGCTTTCCTCTTGCTGCTGACTGAGAGTATTTTCCTGCAAAAAGAAGAAGACCCTATCACCATCTACTTCATAGCGCCCTGAGTTTAGATTAGATACATCGTGACTCAGGAGATAATCAATGGCTGTATCGATATTTTTGTGAATCCCTCGATAGCGAACGAGATTCTCTAATTGATCAAAAATCATATTTCTATCCTTTAACAGCTCCCATAGTGATTCCTTGTGTGAAGGATTTTTGGAAGATGAGGAAGACTGCCACAATTGGCACTGCAGCCAAAGCAGCTCCAGCCATAATTAGACCATAGTTGGTTGCCATTTCAGCCTGCATGGTCGCAACCCCGAGAGATATTGTCAGATTCTGTCTAGATGTCAACATAACCAACTGCATAAAGTAGTCGTTCCAAGTATTGATAAAGGTAAAAATAGCTAGAGCCGCAAAGCCCGGTTTGACAATCGGGAAAGCAACACTCCAGAAAGTCCGAATTTCGCCACAACCGTCGATTTTAGCAGACTCAAGAAGTTCTGTCGGAATGTTTTCACTGAACTGCTTCATTAGAAAAACTCCGAAAGGCCAGCCAACTAACGGTAAGATTACCGCAGCCAAGGTATCGTGAATTCCCATGAAATTCACAATACGCACTAGTGGTACCAGCACTACTTGCTTAGGCAAAGCCATGGCCGCAATGAAGATTGCAAAAAGAATCCGTTGACCATAGAACCGCTTCTTGGCCAAAACATATCCTGCCAAAGAAGAAGTGGCGCAGACCAGAAACATGGTCGCAAGCGAAATGAAAACACTATTCCACATCCATTGCATGGCTGGATTTTGCACCATCAATTGCTGAAAGTTTTCAACTGTTGGCATTTTTGGCCACCATTCTGGCGGAATGACAATCGTTGCTGGTTGAGATTTGAAAGCTCCTGTCAAAATCCAATAGAAAGGAAAGACAAAGAGGATGGTTAGTATGGCCAGAACAAAGCCTGATACCACCTTAAAAACATTCATTTTTTTAGTTTGCATCTTCTTTCTCCTTTCTCTAGTATTCTACATCGTTTCCAAGAATCTTGAATTGGGCGAAGCTGATGATGGCAATCATGACTGCTAAAAAGACTCCCATGGTATTAGCGTAGCCGTATTCAGATAACTTGAAGGCTTTTTCATACAGATAGTACATGAGCGTACTGGTTGAGTAATTAGGTCCGCCTGATGTCAAGAGCTGAATCAAGGCAAAACACTGGAATGAGTTAATTGTAGTAATGATAGCAATGTAAAGGGTTGTTGGAAGCAGGCTAGGCCATTTGATCTTCCAGAAGACTTGCATTTCTGTTGCACCATCCACTCGCGCAGCCTCAACTAGAGAATTGTCAATATTTCCCATAGCTGCGATATAGAGAATGATAGGTTGACCCACAGAAGTTGTTAAGAGAATAATGATAATCGCTAGCAATGCCCAATGTTTATCGCCAAGCCAAGAAATATTTTGATTGATGACATGGCCTGACTTCAAAACAAAGTTCAAAATACCAGACAGCGGATCGTAGATCCATTTCCATACAACCGTCACAGCTACGCTTCCTGTAACAACTGGCAGGAAGAATACAAAACGGTAAAAGGAACGAGAGACAGCATTCATCTCATAAGTCTGCGAAGCCACAAACAAAGAGAAGAGAACTACAATCGGCACAGAGCCGATCACGATAATGACCGTATTAATCAGCGATTTCATAAAGACCGGATCTTTAAACATCCGAATATAATTATCAAATCCGACAAAAGTAAAGGAGGTCATCGTATAGTTAAAAAAACTAGTAACAAAACCCATAATCATAGGTGCCAAGACAAATACCGTGAAAAATATCAGAATTGGAGCTAAAAACGCGTATGATACTAGGGTTTCTTTCATTCTGATTTTATTGACTTTCACAATGAGGTACCCCTCTTTCAAGATTTTCTAACAAAATCCCCCTTTTTCTACTTCTAGAAACTGTCAACAGAAAAAGGGGAGGATTTCACATTTGCTTATTTTTTAGTAATTGTTTCGTTTGCTTTTTCTGTAAATGTCTTCAAAGCAGGTTCAACCTTTTCATCGCCATTGGATACAGATTGGAGCATTGGGAACCAAAGTGTTCTCATTTCCGCAAAGCCATCAATAGTGTTGTAATATGGTGAATAGTACTGAGTCCATCCACTGATGGTTTCCATACGTTTATCATCATAGAGTTTTCCAAACGAAGTACGAACTGGGAAAGCACCTGTACGAACTACATTCTTAGGTCCCCACTCCTTGTCATCAGCGATAAATTGGACGAATTTCTTAGAAGCTGCTACTTTCTTTTCATCTTTATTGTTAAAGACTGCAAATCCATTTACAAGATATTCAAGAGCTGGTTTGCCAGATTCTGATGGGAACGGTACTTCCACTACATCGACTTTGCTGGCTTCTAAAAGTTGTGCTTGAATACCGTTTTGAGAAGGAGCCCAAAGAAGAGTGTAGGATGTTTGGCCGTTAGCAAAGTTTTGAATATCTGCTCCACCATCATATTGAGAGCCGTTCATCATCAAACCGTCATTAATCCAGCCAACTGCTTTTTCCAGTCCTTTGACAAACTTAGGATCATCAGTTGTGTATTTGGTAACTTTTTCATCTGTAATAGATCCGCCGTAAAGATTAGCGATGAAGGCACGAGTTCCTTGGTCACCACCTTGACCATTACTAAAGAGGGAACCTGGAGTGTAGCCTTTATCTTTCAGAGCTTTCAGCACTTTTTCAAAATCAGATGTTGTCCAGCCTTCCTTGACAAGATTTGCTACACCGGCATCTTCCAACATTTTCTTATTGAAAGCCATATAGAATGGAGCAGAGCTGATAGGATACATGTAAGCTTTGTCTCCTGCCTTGCTAGCTTGGATAATGTTATCATTATTGACATCTTTGACAAAGTCATCAGTAAAGAGATCGTTCAAATCAGCTAATTTACCATTTTTTCCATACTGAATAATCCGACCTGGTGCATCAAACAAAACATCTGGTGCTGTGCCTGCTTCGATAGCTGTCGTAATCTTTTCAGGACCAGATTTAAAGTCAATAGTTTCTAGATTGACATGAATATCTGGGTTCGCTTTTTCAAAAGCTTCGATAATTGATTTTTCATAAGTTCCAACACCATCGTTGGCATTTTCCTGTGTGAAGACTGGGAAAGCCCACCAAGTAATCTCTGTTTTGCCAGAATTACTGCCAGAGCTAGCTGTTTTATCTGATCCGCCATTGTTTCCACAAGCTGCTAAAGAAACAATTGCAGCACCTGTCAATAACGATGCGAATAATTTTCCGAATTTCATATCCTTTTCTCCTTAAAAATGAATTTCTCTTGAATATGGCCCTTTTCTTTACAAAAACTGAAAGACTTATTTGTCTTTGTTTTTCCAGCTTCAAGCAAGAATTGGACTTGGTGATAGACATGGACCTGTTAGCCCTTCTTGTTTTACTGCTTCTTCAGAACAGTAAATAACTATTTTAGAATCTTAACTCGATAAATTCACTCCTTTTTAATAAATCTCTTTTTATAGATAGCGTTTTCATTTTTGTTTAAAATTCTTAAATTTCGATTCGTTCTTGACTATCAAAGTCAAATATATGAGCCTTAGGCATCTTAAAGGTAAAGCGAATCTTAGAGCCAGGCTCCAAATAGTTAGAAGCTTCCACTTTGGCCGAAAATTCTTGTACGCCAGCCTTACAATAGAGAACAGACTCGCTGCCTAGCAACTCAGAAACGGTAACTTCAGCATCTACAGTACTATCTGGAAAAGTATCTTCTACTATCAACTCAGCCGAGATATCCTCCGGTCGAATGCCCAGTATCACTTTCTTTCCTTGATAGCCTTTTTCTTCTAGGATTTTACGTTGACCGTCTGGAAGTCCTACAGCAAACCCTTGTCCATCTGTAAGCTGATTGCCCTCTAAGTTCACTTCAAAGAAATTCATGGCTGGACTGCCGATAAAACCTGCCACAAATTTATTGGCTGGTTCGTTATAAAGTTCCTGCGGCGTACCGATTTGCTCGATTCGACCGATAGTACCTGTTCCTGCTTCGTTCTTAGTAGCTGACATGATAACGATGCGGTCAGCCAAGGTCATGGCCTCGGTCTGGTCGTGGGTTACATAGATAGTCGTCGCTCCGATACGGCGGTGAATTTTTGCGATTTCTGCCCGCATGGACACGCGCAGTTTGGCATCCAAGTTAGACAAGGGCTCATCCATGAGGAAAACTTTGGCATCACGGACAATCGCCCGCCCCATAGCTACACGCTGGCGCTGACCACCCGACAGGTCGGCTGGTTTACGATCCAGCAGCTCTTTCAGCCCAAGGATTTCCGCAGCTTCCTGAACTCTTTTGTCAATATCAGCCTTGTCATACTTGCGAAGCTTGAGTCCGAATGCCATATTGTCATAAACAGTCATGTGAGGATAAAGAGCATAATTTTGGAAAACCATGGCGATATCCCGATCTTTAGGAGCAATGTCATTGACAAGGTTTTGATCAATATAGAGCTCCCCTTCTGTGATATCCTCAAGGCCTGCAATCATCCGCAAGGTTGTTGATTTCCCGCAACCGGAAGGTCCTACAAAAACGATAAACTCCTTATCCTTAATATCCAAATCAAAATTTTCAACAGAGTAAAAATCACTATTAGGATATTTTTTATATAGTTTATTTAGTGTTAAGGTTGTCATTCATCTACCTCACTTATTTTAATCCTGCAACAAAGCGCTCTGTAATTTCTTTAGGCCGAGTAATGGCTCCGCCGACAACGATGCCTCTTACACCCAAATCATGTATCTGCTTGGCTTGACTCGGATAGTGAATCTTTCCTTCCGCGATGACATCAAAGCCTGCTTGACACAAGCGGCGGATGAGCTCAATGTCCGGTCCGTCAACCTTTGGACTGTAAGAAGTGTAGCCCGATAAGGTCGTTCCGACAAAATCTACACCAGCTTCTACTGCAGCAGCAGCTTCCTCATAGGTACTGATATCTGCCATCAATAGCTGATGAGGATATTTGGCCTTGACCTGCTTGATGAAATCCGCAACTGTCAAGCCATCATGGCGTTCCCGCTTAGTACAGTCCAAAGCTATCACTTCAATATCCAGAGCAGCCAACTCATCCACTTCCCGCATGGTAGCCGTGATAAAAGGCTCTTGTGGCGGATAGTCGCGTTTGATAATTCCGATGATGGGCAGAGAAGTTACTTCCTTGATCTCCCGAATATCGCGAACGCTATTAGCTCGAATACCGACAGCACCGCCCTGCTCAGCAGCCTTGACCAAGAGAGGGATGACTCCTCCAGCTTCAGTATAAAGCGGCTCCTGGGGCAAGGCTTGACAAGAAACAATGATGCCGTCTTTAATCTTGGCTATCAAGTCATCTTTTAGAATCTGTGACATGAATATACAATCTCCTTTCGTAAGACATCTGTCTGATCAGATAGTCTAACAACTATCTAGGACCTCAGGCGGAGTAGAGAAGAAGGCCGTAAACAAATATTTTTACTTCCTTATCCTAGACTCCATTTTTTAACTCGAGTATTTCATAATGTTATTATAAATAATTTTTAAAGCGCTTTCAATATTGTTTGAGATTTAGATTTTAGTTTCCGAATTTTCCAGAAAAACAGAAAATCCTGAAAGTACTTTTAGGATTTCGTTTTGTAGAAAAGCCAATTAAGGAGCAAGCGAACTTCTAAAAAAGATTCTTATTTCTATCTATACTCCCTCGGGCAAGTAAAAAGGGCTAGGCCATTGCCTAGCCCCAAAGGGGGGGGACGAATATTATCTCTCGGATTTAAAGTCCGAAATGAGAGGAGCTCTTTTTATTTTGGTTCCGCAGAGCCAGTTAAAGACAGTATCATTGACACAGACATTCATAGTCTCATGCCCATACTCAGGCAGGAGATGATACTCCTTTTCTCCAGTCAAGCAGTTATAAATGGCAAACTGCGTGATAGGATAGCAAACATCATCCTCCAGACCAATAATCATTTGAACAGGACAGCTAATACGATGGGCCAGATTTTTCACATCAATATAAGCAAGTGTCTGCAACAACTGTTCTTCTGTCTCATGAAAAGGATCATGGAATTTGAAATAACGAAAGAACTCATCATAGGCTTCACTGGTATTGCCAATCTCCAAAACCCGTCTAAAGTCAGCAAGGAAGGGATAGATGGCTACAGTCTGCTTAATCCGAGAATTTAAAGCAGCTGCTACCAAGGCCAAGGCCCCACCCTGTGAACCTCCAAAACTAGACAAACGGTTTTCATCCACAAAGTCCAAACCAGCCACTAGCTCAACCAAGGTGTAAACATCCAGATAGACATCCTTGAAAAAAAGCTGATCCGGTCCATCTAGAGCCCCGCGTATAATATGTCCTTTAACAGTATTCCCGCGAACTTCTCTATTACCATCCAGTGAATAGCCTGACTGACCACGGACATCCATCGACACCACACCCCAACCTGCTGCCGTATAGGCCAGCATATCAGCCCAATCCCAGCCCTGCCCCATATAACCATGAAAATGAAACAATACCGGAACTTTTTCTGATAACTTAGGCACAACTAGCTTAGCATAGATTAGTCCACCATTTCCAGTCTTGAAGGTTAGCTCGTAACAAGCCGCATATGCAATTCGAAAATCTTTTTCCAGCAACTGGTAGTCCTGAGGCACTTCCACCTCCGCCACTTGTTTATTCCAAAAGGTATCAAAATCGTCGGGCATTTCATCTCTTCCGCGATAATGTAACATTTCTTTAAGTAAAGTAGGGTTTTTCATGTCTTATCCTCCCAACGATTCTTGAAACCTCTTTCATCATACCATAGAAAGAGGAAAATTTCAATAGGTTAATATATAAATTCTCTGTTTTTTCTGAAATTTTATCGATTCACCGCCTAAGAACCTATATGAAGCAGGAGCAGTAAATAGAACAAACTAAATCCTATGTTTAGGCCAGCTCCGTTAAGGTAGGGACGTCCGATTCTCAGCTTTTCTACCAGTAAGATAGTCAACAGACTGAGCGGTAAAGGCGTCAGCAGCCCCAGATAAGCAGGCAATATTGTCTGACCGGTAACTATTAGCAGTGAGTAAACGAGCCATCCTAGACCAGTCAGAGCGATAGCTGTCCGCCAAGTTATGTCTAGAAAGAGCACTGCTTCATTGATAAGCCCGCTATCTTCGTCTGAGCAGACCTGTCCGTTGCTTCGTTCATAAGCCTTTTTGCTGATAATCCCAGCGTAGTAAAAGGCCACATGTGCCACCGGTGACAAAGCAAATCCAATTCCTAACAAGGCTATTGACAGGTATGCCCACAAGCCCTTATTTGTCAAACCAAAGAGAGCATAAAGCGAGACTAACATAAGAGGAATTGAGAAGTTAGCCACCAGAGCGCCCAGACGCAGTCGACCGACAGAGCCAGAAAGCATCAGCATAGCTAGATTCTTATTGCCAATCCGACTCTGCTCCGTAAAAGAGGCATAACTTTCCTTGTCTACCTCAAAGCCAACCAGCAGAATATCCCCCAATAACCAGCAAAGGCCACTCAATACCCCAGCCCATAAAGATAAAAAAATCACATTACTCTCCTTTTTTCCATTGTCCCTTTATCTTAGCACAAAAGCTCACTCAATCACAAGTAGTCAGAAGGTTTACGTCTTTTTATCCTAGCAAGCTCCTTTCGTTAAGAGACCTAGAGCTCACGTCGCTCCTCTCCTCAGCATCAATGTCTCTAAGCTCGGCTTCGACCAAAGGTCTTGCCTGGCTAATTGTTTCTTCAAGGTGGGCAGCTTTTGTCCCAAGGAACAAAACTGCATCCACTGCTCTATGATTCAACTTTGTCCTACGGCCCCGTTTCGTTAAGTTACCTAGAGCTCACGTCACTCCTCTCCTCAGCATCAATGTCTCTAAGCCCGGCTTCGACCAAAGGTCTTGCCTTGCTAAGACACATAGAAATATCCCCTGCCAAAGGGCAGGGGATGACCAACAAACTGTCTTATGGAAGCTACTCGCTTATTTGCGGCGTCCTGGGCGTTCCTTGTAACCATAGTATGCGTCTTCGATGATTTCCTGCATGTGGTCAACCATTGGAAGTCGTGGGTTGGCTGGAGAACATTGATCTTCATAGGCAAGGAAGGCCAATTCGCGTGAATGTTCTTTCCATTCTTTTTCGTCAATACCTTGAGCCTTGAAGTTCATTTCGATACCGACACGTTCTCCCAGTTCATAAACAGCTTTTGCGTAAGATTCAACCCCTTCTTCCGGAGTAGAAGCTGGGAGTCCAAGCATGCGTGCGATATCTTGGTATTTCTCATCCGCACGGTAGTAGTTGTACTTAGGCCATGTCGCTGTCTTAGCTGGACGTGTACCGTTGTAGCGGATTACGTATGGCAGCAAGATCGCATTTGTACGACCATGGATCGTATGGAACTGAGCACCAATCTTATGGGCCATAGAGTGGGAAATTCCCAGGAAGGCATTGGCAAAGGCCATACCAGCAATAGTAGAGGCATTGTGCATCTTTTCGCGAGAATGGAAATCAGCATTCTTAACAGAGCTTTCCAGATTTTCAAAGACGAGTTTGATAGCTTGGAGAGCCAAACCATCTGTAAAGTCGCTGGCCATCTGAGATACATAAGCTTCTGTTGCGTGAGTCAGCACGTCCATACCAGTGTCCGCTGCGACAAATCCTGGAACAGTCAGTACCAGAGCTGGGTCTACAATGGCTACAGTTGGAGTCAGAGAGTAGTCAGCGATTGGGTACTTGCGGTTGTTAGCCTTATCAGAGATAACGGCAAACGGTGTTACTTCTGAACCTGTACCAGATGTTGTAGGGATTGCTATAAACTTAGTCTTCTTACCAAGCAATGGGAATTTGAAGGCACGTTTACGGATATCCATGAATTTTTGCACAAGGTCACGGAAGTCCACTTCTGGTTGCTCATAGAAGAGCCACATTACTTTAGCTGCGTCCATTGGTGAACCACCACCAAGCGCGATGATTGTATCAGGTTTGAAAGTACGCATAATCTCTGTACCACGTTCAACGGTTGTGATATCTGGATCTGGTTCTACGTCTGCAAAGATTTGGTAAACAACCTTATTACGACGAAGATCGAGTTGTTCGATGATACGATCTAGGAAACCAAGCTCTACCATAGCATGGTCTGTTACGATCATGACACGTTCCACATCGCGACATTTTTGCAGGTATTGGATAGAGTCACGCTCGAAGTAAGTTTTTGAAGGGAGTTTCATCCATTGCATATTATTTCTACGTCTTCCTACTTTTTTGATGTTCAAGAGATTCACAGCACTAACGTTATCACCAACTGAGTTGCGACCATAAGAACCACAGCCCAGAGTCAGTGATGGCAGGAAGGCATTATAAACATCTCCGATACCGCCGAAAGTAGAAGGTGAGTTGCAAATAACACGGATGGCACGAACAGCCTTACCAAATTCCTTGGTCAATTCTTCGTCCGCTGTATGGATAGCAGCTGAATGACCAAGACCATGGAATTCTACCATTTGACGGGCTTTTTCAACACCGTCTTCACGAGATTCAGACTTGAGAACAGCGATGACAGGTGACAGTTTTTCACGTGTCAATGGCTCTTTTTCACCAACTTCTTTACACTCTGCGGCCAAGATATTCGTATCTTCTGGCACGCTGAAGCCTGCTTGCTCTGCAATCCAAGTAGCTGGCTTACCAACGATATCCGGATTGAGCTTAGCACCAGCACAGTTCTTGCTGTTTGCCTTAGCACCGAAGCAGAATTCTTCCAACAGAGCTTTTTCTTTCTTATTGACAAAGTAAGTATGGTAAGATTTGAACTCTTCTACAAATTCATCATAAACTTCCTTATCAATGATAACCGCTTGCTCAGAGGCACAGACCATACCATTGTCAAAGGACTTAGACATAACGATATCGTGCGCTGCTTGACGGATATTAGCGGATTTTTCCACATAAGCTGGTACGTTTCCGGCACCAACCCCCAGAGCTGGCTTACCACATGAGTAAGCTGCCTTCACCATTGCATTACCACCTGTCGCAAGTATAGTCGCAATCCCTTCGTGGTTCATAAGCGCAGAAGTTGCTTCCATAGATGGCGCTGTAATCCACTGCACACAGTTTTCAGGCGCTCCTGCTGCAATCGCAGCATCACGAACGATTTGCGCTGCATGAGCAGAAGATTCTTGAGCTGATGGGTGGAAAGCAAAGATGATCGGATTACGAGTCTTCAAGGAAATCAAAGATTTGAAAATCGCTGTTGAAGTCGGGTTGGTAGTCGGTGTGATACCGCAGACAACACCCACTGGCTCCGCAATCAGGGTCAAACCAGTTACATCATCTTCTTCAATAACGCCAACAGTCTTCGTATGGCGCATATTATTCACAACGTGCTCACAGGCGAAAAGGTTTTTAGTTGCCTTGTCTTCAAAAACTCCGCGGCCTGTTTCTTCATAAGCGTGCAGAGCCAACTCACCGTGAGCATCCAAAGCTGCTACAGAGGCCTTGGCTACAATGTAGTCCACCTGTTCCTGATTCAGCTTTCTCATTTCCTCTAGTGCAACCAGACCTTTTTGCACCAATTCATCGACATGCTTTTGCGCTGCCAAAGCCTTGTCTTCTTGTTCTACCGTTTTCTTCTTTTCAGCCATTCTATTCCTCCAATGGTTTTGCCTTAGGTTAGACGAAGAACACTAACCTTTGTTAAATATTTCACAATTTAATTATAACCTATTTAATGTTTTTTGTAAACACTTTCACTTAACATTCACAAACTTTTTCCTGTTATTTTGTGAATGCCATACAATAAGCGCTGATTTGCCAGATTATTTTTGTCTATTTTGTGAAAAACTTTTTTAATTTTTTATAGATTTCACATACTTTTGTTTTCACATAATATATGAAAGCGCTTTCTTTGCTTAGATATAAAAAGCTCGGATGGACCGAGCTGATTATTTATGGTTTCACATTACCTGAATTTGCTTCATCTATGGCTTGCTTAATGGTATTAGCATAGAGAGTTCCCCCTTCAATGATGGACTCTGAGTTCGAGCCAAAGTGGACATAGTCTGTCCCTTCCCAAATCTGAGGATTGTCGATAGCGGTCTGATGCCAGTCAGCCACAAAGACATAGTCGTACTTCTTGGCTAATTCCAGCTCATACTCCCGCTGCTGGGCCAAGACACCGCCCTCTGAGCGACCATCATAAGGAGTCACGAGAATCAGTTGATGCCCCTTAGGCAGGCTGGAAACATATTCATCCAAAAGTTCATTTGAATAACCGGACGAATTGGTTCCAAGAGCCAGGACAACCTGCTTCTTCAGCACCCTATTAGCAATATCTGTCTTATAGACCTCCAAGCCTGTACTCAGACTACGGCTAACGACAGTGTCTAGCTCGATTCCTGGCAAGATCTGCTGCAATTGATCGCTAGAGCGCAGGGCAACCGAGTCGCCAATCATAGTAATCCCGTCCGCCACATTGTACTCAGTCGCCTTGGACTGATCAACCTGACTGCGAGTTGTCTGCATCTTAGTGTCTGCTTGATTCAGAGCGTTGACAATCAAACTTTCCTCAAAAGCTCCTACCTTTGGTGCTGTCACCGAGATAAAGAACATGATTAAAGTCAGTGGAATCATACTGTAAAAAATTGGTCTGGTAAGAGACGATAGGTCCATCTTGGTTCCCATGATAACTGGCTGGCGACCAGCAAGAGTTGGCTCCAAGATGTAGAAAGACAAAGCTGCAAAAGTAAGAGACAGCAGCGTCGTCAAGAGAACAGCCAAGCCGTTACTCATCAGCTGGGTGAAGATAATATAGAATGGCCAGTGGAAGAGATAAACTCCATAGCTGGTATCTGCGATAAAGTTGATAACACTAGGCTCCTTCACATCAGGGAGCTTGTCATGCAACATCCTAGCTGCCAAAATCATCAGACAGGCCAAGGTAGTCGAAATCAAGAATCCTACCAGGTAGGTCCAAAGGTTGTCAAACTTAAGCAGGAAGCTGAGCAAAAGCAAAATAGCTGCGCTGCCCCCCATAATTCCTAGCACTTGCTTGAGAGCCAGCTTTTGCTCCAGCATCTTAAAGCGACTGCTGACATGGCCGACACCAGACAAAGTAGCCAAGATGCTTCCTGCAAAGAAAGGAAAGACGTGGGTCAAACTTGAAAAATAGATGTCAGAGTAATTCTTAGTGGTCAAAGCGCCAGCAAACATTGATACAAAGCTGACCAAAAAGAGACCTACAGAAACCAGCGCAATCATACCGCGATAGCGGGCCGTTGACTTAGCAACCTTGCCCAAGCCCCAAGCAGCCAAGCCCCAAAGAACATAATAGTGAACTTCTAAAGCCAGACTCCAAGTATGAATCAGGATGTGTGGCACAAACTGACTCTCATAATTGCCGCCAGATAGCATTTCATAAAAGTTGGTCACAAAGCCCAAAGCAGCCGCAATCTGCGTCCCAATCCCAGCCACAAAATCCTTACGAATCAAGAGGGTAAAGGGCATAACGACCAAAATCATAAAGACCAGAGGCGGTACAATCCGATAAAAACGCCGTTTGAAAAAGCCTTGGATATCGATTTCTTTCCTCTTGGCAAACTCGTCAATCAGCAGAGCAGTAATCAAGAAACCAGAAAAGGTAAAGAAGATATCCACGCCAATAAAACCGCCAGGGAAAACGCCCTGGAAGTAATGATAAAGCAGAACTAGAAGCAGCCCCGTGATTCTGACGAGCGAAAACCATTTAATGCGCATTTTGATAAATTCCTTGTTTAAACGTTCCTTCATAAACGACATTGCCTTCTGTCGTTAGCTTTCCTTGTCCATCGGCCTGACCCTTGCTGAAGTCTCCTTCATATTTCCAGCCAGCCTGCGAGGTAAAGGTCCCTTTGCCGTCAAAGATGCCATTGCGAAATTGACCGCTATAACTGTCCCCATTTTGAAAAGTCATAGTCCCCTGACCGTTCATCTTCCCGCGAACCAAGGTCCCGTCATACTTGATCTTGCCCTGATCCAGCGTTAAAACGCCCTTACCAGGAATCCCCGAAGTAAAGACCAGAATAGCTGACAGTACAATGACCGTTACAGCTAAGAGTTCTAAATTCTGCCGGGTCAGATAGACCTTGTATTTCTCGTAAAATTCTTTTACTTTATCCATATTCCTATCCATCCAAACGCTCTAGCCACTTCTTGCAGCCAGCCAAGACCAAATCATAGGTTTGGTCAAAATCTCCTGTGTACCAAGGATCTGGTACACTTTCTTCTTCAAACTGATAAATTTTATGCTGAAAATCTTCAGGCGCCATCCGCTTCAAATCTCGGACATTGCTTTCATCCATACCAATGACGTAGTCAAAATCCGCAAAATCCGCTGCCGAAATCTGCTGAGAAGTCTTATTCCTATCATAAGCAATATCATATTTCTTAAAAATAGCCTGTGTCCCCCGATGAATGGGATTGCCGTGCTCCCAGCTTGAGGTTGCCCGGCTCTCGATTTTCAGTTGGTCTGTTAAACTCTTCATGACGAATTCTGCCATCGGACTGCGGCAGATATTGCCCAAACATACAAATACAATTTTCTTCATACAATACCTCGCTATCTATTATAACAAAATAATGGCAAAAACTAGCCCTGAATCGTTTACAGTTTCCTGATTCTCGTTGAAAACTGACAAGCCCTGCCCCTCTCATGTCTAAAAATAGCAAAAAAACCACCCATTTGGTGGCTTTTTGTAGGGAGATTATTTTTTAAAAAGAAAAAAGTTTTAGGAGTTAAGTTAATTTCTTAACTTGGTCATAGTATAATATCCATTCCTTAAAACTTCCTTAAAATAACTTAAACATTTTACTCTTAATTTTTACTTATTTATTGGGATAGTGGCATTCCAGCTGCGGCCAGCGTTTCTGCCAATTCTTCTTAGCCAAGCGCTCAGCAAACACACGCTGGCGCTCCTTATTTTCAAGAAAATGAGGAGTAGGTCTGACCTGAAAGTTTAAGATATCCTCCAAACCATAGGGAGCAAAAAGTTCCAGTTTGTCATTTGCCAGCAAGCGCAGGCCGATAGCAGTGCAGCGCTCAGGATACTTACTCATGGCTTCGCAAGCATTTTTATAAGGAGCCGTTCCAGGACTATGGCGGTGCATATAGGCTTGATTTCTGAGCTCCCATCGATACTGTGGCCAGTCTGACTTGAGCTTGGCTTCCAGCTCTATCGTCTCTGCCTCGGCATAACTCGGATCAAAGAAAATGACATCTACATCCGTCTCTGAGTCAAAACCTGGTCGCTCTGACAGCATATTCCAGATGAAATTCCTCACACATCCGGCCGCTAGCCAAGAATCCTTGAGCTCCAGACTGCGAATAATTTCCAAAATCGCTCGGATGTCTGGATCTTGACCTAGTTGGTCTAAAATCTCCTTTTCTGTCATCATTCCTTCATATACTCATATCCTAGATGCTCATAGGCTTTACGGGTAGCCACGCGCCCAGTCCGTGTCCGCATGACGAAGCCTTTCTGAATCAGATAAGGCTCATACATGTCCTCCACTGTTTCACGCTCCTCAGCAATATTGACCGAGAGGGTTCCCAGCCCCACGGGACCGCCACCGTAGACCTCAATCATAGTCTTCAAAATCTTCTGGTCCACATAGTCCAGTCCTTCCTGGTCCACATCCAGCATGGAGAGAGCCTGGTCGGTAATCTTATCATCAATCAGGCCATTGCCCATAATCTGCGCATAGTCCCGGACCCGCTTGAGCAAGCGGTTGGCAATCCGCGGTGTGCCTCGGCTACGCAGAGCCAGCTCCTTCGCAGCCTCGTGGGTAATATCCATCTCAAAAATCTCTGCCGTCCGCTCAACGATTTCCGTCAAGTCGCCAGCTTCATAATACTCCATGTGACCAGTAATCCCAAAGCGAGCACGCAGAGGATTGGACAGCATACCTGCCCGAGTGGTCGCCCCAATCAGAGTGAAAGGCGGCAAATCCAGATGGACACTGCGACTGGTCTCGCCTGAGCCAATCATAATGTCGATGTAAAAGTCTTCCATAGCGCTGTACAGCACTTCCTCTACTGCCATTGGCAAGCGGTGAATCTCATCTATAAAGAGGACATCACCCGGCTCAAGGTCATTTAAGATTGCAACCAAATCACCGGACTTTTCAATCACCGGACCTGAAGTTTGCTTGAGATTTACGCCTAGTTCATTGGCAATGACAAAGGCCATGGTCGTCTTCCCCAGACCTGGAGGGCCAAAAAGCAGGGTGTGATCCAGCGCCTCATCCCTCAGCTTAGCCGCTTCAATAAAAATCTTCAGCTGATTCTTGACCTTGTCCTGACCGATATACTCCTGTAAATACTGGGGGCGCAAGGTGCGTTCCACCAATTCCTCATCACCCATTAATTCATTATCTAAAATTCTACTCATAGAACTATTATAGCAGAAAATAAGGCAGAGGAAGCAAATCTAATCCACGTCTGAACACAAAAAAAGACCACCAGATTGGGTGGCCTTTATGGGAGATTATTATGAAAAAGTTTAGGATTTCTATCAAATAAAGTTAGGAGGTCTTCATTTGATACTCATAGTATACTGTCCCTAACTTAAAGAAACCTTAACTTTGTATAACGTATCCTTTAAAATTTAACATTTGAGTTACAATCCGATAAACTTCCTGTCTTATTCTAAAATTTGAGCAAAAAAAGACCACCGGATTGGGTGGCCTTTATGGGAGATTATTATGAAAAAGTTTAGGATTATCAAACAAAGTTAGGGGGCTTCATTTGATAAAAATAAGTATAGCAGTCTTACCTTAAGAAAAACTTAAAGTAAAATTCAGTTAGCAAAAAAGATTTTGCTTTTGATTGTGGAGGCTCTTTCCTTGCTCAAGATTAGCTACTGAAAACATAGTCGCTGAAAACTGGACAAAGAAAAACGGCAGAAGGAGGTACTGCCGTTTTCTGTGCTCTTTCGCGATTGTTTCTTTATAAAGTTGCTTTTACATCAGCAAAATACACTGTCCTGCTGGTGAAAATCTGACCGGCCTTGAGAATGACATCTGACTGCTGGCTGCTGTGAATGGCATCCGGCAGAGCCTGAGCTTCCAGAGCCAAGCCATTATGCTGAATCATAGACTGTCCATCAAATTGAACCGAATCATCTACGCAATTCGCTGAATAAATCACTAAGCAGGGCGCCTGAGTCTCAATAGTCAGACGGCGGCCCGATGCTGGATGATAGAGCGCGCCTGCCTGGTCTCGGCTTGGGCTTAGCGCAAAAGGATGATCCAAGCCAGATACCAGCTGGATTTGCTCGTCTGGCGCGTCGAAAATTTCCTTAAGGGCAGCGCCCTTGGTCAGCTTCTTAACAAAGTCACACTCTGCATCAGCCTTTTTATCAGGAAGGCCATCAGCTGCGATAGGGTAGACACCATCGGTATTGAGCTGCAGAATATGGTCATCAATGGGCTGATTGAAACGACCAGACAGGTTGAAGTAGCTGTGGTTGGTCGGATTGAGCAAGGTATCCTGATCAGTCTGAACTTGATAAGAGATTTCCAGCTCGCCTTTCTCTGTCAGGGTATAGGAAACCCAGATTTTCAGATTGCCCGGAAAACCGCCAGTTCCGTCAGTCCGCTCTGTATAAAAGATAAGTCCGTCATTACTGACTTCCTCTACTTCAAAAACCGCACTATCCCAGCCGCTGGATCCACTATGATTGCAGTTTGAGCCATTATTGGTCTCTAGCTGAAAGGTCTGACCATTCAGCTCAAAAGCCGCTCCGGCAATACGCCCAGCCACCGGACCAATACTGGCTCCGTGCTTAGGGCTGTTTCCAATATA
Source organism: Streptococcus sanguinis (assembly GCF_900635155.1). Classification (NCBI taxonomy): domain Bacteria; kingdom Bacillati; phylum Bacillota; class Bacilli; order Lactobacillales; family Streptococcaceae; genus Streptococcus; species Streptococcus sanguinis. The sequence continues at coordinate 65,944 of NZ_LR134002.1, read as the reverse complement.
ATCCTCAAACTGATCAAAGCCAACGACGATATTGTCAAAGTGATTATCCTTATCAGGAGTAACATACTGGACGACGGTCGCTCCGTAGTTCATGACTGTCAGACGATAACCTCGATCGTTTTCAAAGGTATAAGCCAGAATCTCCTGACTTCCCAGCTTGCCAAAAATGGATTCTCGGTAAGATTTCATACCAAACCTCTTTTATCTATCCTGTTAAAAATCACGAACTTGCCAAGTTCTGTCTTCAAAAGGCAGGTCAAGCTTGTCCACCCAAGACACCGCTGTTTGGCGCAAGACTTGATTAAGATCCTCAATATTCTGACGGCCTGTCTCGTCCAGCCACTCTTGAGCTGCTGCAGCTCCCTCTTGGGCAAAGACAGAAACCGCATCCTTCCAGGTAGCCCGTCCGCACAGAACTCCGTTAAACTGTGAGCCCGCTTTATGGGCTAGCCGCAGCGTTTCTTGGAAAAGTTCGGCACTGACACCAGCGCTGAGGAAGATGAAAGGCAAGTGCGTCGCATCTGACTGTTCTTTAAAGAAAGCTCGGGCTTCCGTCACGCTGTAGACTGGCTCAACTCCTTCTTTGGTGAAACCCTCGACAAAGTTCATATTGACTGGCACTTCAACCTTTAAGACATCTACATGATAACGGGGATTTGAAAAGAGCTTGACTGCCTCGTTGACCTTATGCGGCTTAAGCTTGGCATAGTTAGCGTCCAAGACACTGTCACTCTTAGCATCATAGGTTAGAATCTCCAGAAAATAGGGAATATCCTCAGCTAAGCATTCGCTGCCCACGCGCTCAACCCAGGCCTGCTTGATGTCGTTGATTTCCGGCTTATCATCCACATCATAGTAAATCAAGACCTTGACGGCATCTGCGCCCATGTCTCGGATGCGACTAGCTGACCAGTTTGGCAGCAAGTCTGGCAGGCGGCCCTCGGCTGTCGCATCATAGCCAGTCTTCTCGTAGGCCACTATAAGCCCGCAGGACGCATCCCGCAGCTCTGCTGCCGGCAGACCGAACTCTGGATCCAGCAGGATGGAGCTGGCATAGGGCGTCAACTGACTGGAGATTAATTCTTTAAACTGAACCAGAGCTTGGTCACCAGAAGGCGCATCTTCTCCACTAGCCAGCATTTTCTTTAGCGAGCCACGCTGGTCAATGGCTAAAGCCCCGATAATTCCCTGCTCGTCTGATAATTTTTTCAAATGGCTCACTTTTTTGTGGCTGATTTGTAATTTCTCCATAGATTTTCCTTTTCTTACTGCCCAAGAGGGTGAATGATAACTCCCTGTACTACACGATTGACTGTTCCTGTCGGAGATGGTGTATCTGGACGGTTCTTAACCTTGAGCGAGGACAAGAGAGCAAAGAGCTGAGCGTAAACGATGTAAGGGAAGATGCGATAGCTATCTCCCAGAGGCTCTTGGGTACTTAGCACTACTTGATCGACTCCTTCCAACTGCTCCTCTCGGTCAGTCAGCAAGACTAGTCTGCGGACAATCCCGTCACCAGCCACTTCCCGCACCAAGTCCAAATCATAAGCCTTGGTATAGGCATCTGTCGAACCAAAGACCAAAACGACTGTGTCTTGGTTAATCAACGACTTAGGTCCATGCCGGAAGCCGACTGGGCTTTCGTACATGGTCGCAATTTGGCCGGCTGTCAGCTCTAAAATCTTAAGCTGGGCTTCATGCGCCAGACCAAAGAAATGCCCTGCTCCCAGATAAATGACCCGACTGAAATCCAAATCAACCAGCTGCTGCACATCTGCAACGCGTTCTAAAACATCCTGACTGAGCTGAATCAGAGCCGCAACCTTGGCTTCCTTCTGGGCTAGTTCAGCCCGATCAAAGACCAAAAGGGCTGTCAGCATCATGGAACTGAAGCTAGAGGTCATGGCAAAACCAGCATCATTAGAAGCTTCCGGCTGCAGGAGCAAAAGATTCTTCTCATCACCTTGGGCCTGCTGGGCTAGCTTGCCTTGGGCAGCACAAGTAATGGTAATCTGATACAAGTCATCCACCAGCTGCTTAGCCAAGTCCACAGTCGCTACACTTTCTGGGGAATTTCCACTGCGGGCAAAGGAAACCAGCACTGTAGGCACTTCTCTCTTCAGATGTACCAAGGGATTGGCTACGATATCTGTCGTTGCAATAGCGTTAAAATTCCATTTGCGCTCATCATACATCTGCCTGAAATAAGGCGTCAAGGTATCTCCGACATAGGCTGATGAGCCGGCTCCAGCAAAAATGACCTTGATGTAGTCATATTTGTCCTCGATTTTTTTCAGAAAAGCAGCGATATCTGCGGCCTGAACCTTGTAAAGTTCAAAGGCTTCCTGCCAAACCTCAGGCTGCTGATAGATTTCTCTCGTTGTGATGTCAGCCCCCAGACGCTGCAATTCTTCCTGTGAATAATCTAACATTCTCTTTCTCATTCCTTTCCATCATTTGAAAAAAGGGGGAGCGAGACAGAATCCAGAAAATCAAAGATTTTCGGCTCGCTGTCCCACCCCCGCAACGATGGCTAGACTTGAAATATACTTTTAACAAGCTTTTTCAAACCAGACAGCGACTGCATTTTGCAATGCTGAACCATCCATTTCCCTAGGTCAAGAGGCATCTCCCAAATTCCTCTTAAACCAATATGCTTGAATCATCCACTGTGGCTCGGCCTTACCTATCAGCAGTCTCCCATCTGCTGACAACGCACTGACTTCACCCAACTAGAAGTGATTGTTCAAGCTTTTATTCATCTTCATCATCCATTAGGCCAGCTAGAACATCATTGACCTTAACAATATTCTCTGCTGCCTTGGATGGATAGCTGACTTCTGCTCCTGTCAAAGATGCATTGATAAACTCAATGACCATGGGCAGATTGACCCCCGCATAAAGCTCGATATCCTGTCCTTCCATAATGAAGCGGCTGACTACATTACAAGGAGTGCCCCCCAAGAGATCCGCAAAAACCAAGTAATCCTCAAAGTCTTTGACTGTTTCTAAGAATTTAGCTGCGAAGTCTTCTGGGCCTTCCTCTGGAAGCAAGGCTACTGCATAGATGTCTTCCTGAGGCCCCATAATCATTTCCGTAGTGGTCTTCAGCTCCTCACAAAAGCGGCCGTGGCTAACTAAAACTAATTTCTTACTCATAAATCACTCCATTACTCTGGTACTTGTCCCAGCAGGAAGTAGCCAATAGCAGAGAAGCTTACTGCCATGATAATGATAATGAAGATAGCCTTAGTAGAGTTCATTCCTTTCTTGCCCAAAAGCCAGAAGATAAAGCCCGTAAAGACTGCTGGAATCAAACGTGGGAAAATCAGATTCATCATGTCTTGGAAATCAATAGCTTTCTCACCGATGTTCCATACCCAAGATACTTCAAAGTTGATCATAGTAGCAATCAAACCACCCACCATGAAGATACCCAGTACAGAAGCCGCTTCAACAAGAGCTGTCAAAGTACTTTGCATGTTGGTGATGAGATTGACCCCTTCTTTGTAGGCAAATTCTAACTGTTTCCAACGGAAAATATCATAAACAATTGCTACAGCAATCCAAAGGAAAATTCCCCAAGGCTGGCCTGCAATAGCCATGGTAGCAGCGATAGATCCCATGATAGCTGGCACAAGAGAGCCAAAGATAGAGTCTCCAAGAGGAGCAAACGGTCCCATAAGACCTGTCTTGATACCATTGACCGCATCTTTTGATTTAACCCCGTCTTTTTCTTCCATAGCTAGGTCAAAACCTGCAATAATGGTGTGGAAGAAAGGTGAGGTATTGAAGAATTGCGTATGCAATTTCATCATTTCTTTCAATTCTGGAGTGCCGTCTCCGTACATTTTACGCAGCTGAGGTAAAAGCATGTAGAGATAACCAGAACCTTGCATCCGCTCGTAGTTCCAGCCTAATTGGAAAGTGAACAAGCTGCGTTTGTTGATCTGTTTAAAATCTTCTTTTGTTAATTTATAATTAGAGTTCGTCATCTTCAATTTCCTCACTTTCTGATTTTGTGCTAGCAGCTGGAGCAGCAGCTACTGTTCTTTGGCTGTATTTGAAATGCTGTACTGCAAGGAAGATACCAAAGATAGCTACACCAATCATAGACAAGCCTTTGAAGTTGTTGGCAAATGTGATCGCAGCATCTTTTGGAAGAGTTCCAACAATACTAGATACAGCCCCACCCAAAGTTTGAATGTTTGAGTAAAGAACAGTCAGCATAGCAGTCAAGCCAAAACCAAGAGCTAGGTAATGAAGATTGCGTTTAACTGGAAGGTAACGAAGCAAGATAGCAAACCCGAGTCCTGGAAGCATACGACCAGCCAGTGTCAAACCTGCAGCCAGCCATTTCACACCAGCAACACCATCTACTATCGCTTGAACAAATGTTCCACCAAATGCCAGAGCCAGAAAGACTGGGAGAGCACGAGACAGAGCCCAAGGAAGTGCACCCAAGAGATAGTTGCGTTCAATTGCTGCATCCACACGGTGTGCGAAATAAGTCGTTGTCATACGGCCTAAGATATCAAAGTAAGTCAACAAAGTTGCTACCGGTACTGCGATTGTCGCAATAGCCAACTCTGGCTTAATGCCTTGTGCTACGGAAAAGGCTGTTGCAAGAACGGCACCTGATGTCGCATCAATACGAGAAGCCCCACCAAATGTTCCTACACCAAGAACGAATAATTGCAGGCTACCACCGATAAACAAACCGGTTGTCAAATCACCCATAATCAAGCCAGTAATGAATCCAGCAAATACAGGTGATCCTGCTGACGAAACGATGGTCAACTCATCACAGATTTGATAAGCTGAGTACAAAGTGAGTAGTAAAATTTGCCACCATTGTATCATAACAATGTCCTCCTAAAATTTTGTCTTATTTTAATAACTTCATGAAGTCCTCAACCTGATCGTTGGGAACCATTTGCGCAGTCAGCTTGACTCCTTTTTCGTGCAGCTTGTGAAAGGCTTCAACATCTGCATCTACCACGTTGATAGAGCGGGTAATGGAGCGAGTTTCGTCTGACTGAGACATATTGCCGACATTCAGCGTTTCCAGCGGAACACCAGCTTCGACCAACCGCAGAAAACGGTCTGGCTTGCGAGCGACAATTAAGAGTCGCTGTGAATCATACTTGCCGGCCAAAATATTTTCTGCTGCCTTAGCAATTGGCAAGACACTTAATTTCACACCAGCTGGCGTTGCGAGCTTGAGCCCGCTCTTTTCGATAGCGTTTTCAGCTACCTCATCGTCAATCACCATAATGCGTGAAATGTTAAGCTTGGTAGTCCAAAGATTGGCTACCTGTCCATGGATCAAACGTCCATCGATACGTGCACCTACTATTGTCATAGATTTTCCCCCTTTATTGTTTTAAATGTAGGTTGGTTAACTAAGTGAATGGTTTCGCTGTAGATCCCTTCTGTCTCAAAGATAATAATGCGATTGTCGCCTTCTCTGAGCAGGCTGTGCGGGATATAGAGCGATAAGGTCGGTCCGACATTCCAGAAACGGCCAATGCTGACACCGTTGACAAAGACGACGCCCTTGCCAAAGTCGGACAGATCCAGGTAAGTATCTTTAAGCGCTTTCATTTTAAAGTCAAAAGCGTAGAAAGCTGGTTGCTTTTCCTGCCACCCTTTTGAAAAGTCGATCTTTTCTGGATGGTCCAGCGGCAATGGATAATGCTGCCAGTCAAGCAGGAAGTGCAGGTCCTTGCAGACACCTGTGCGAATCCCCTTCTGCTGGGTATCTGCCAAGAGCTTGTGGCCATAATTGACCCGACCCATATTCTCCATCAAAATATCAATCTGGTGCTCTGTCTTTTTCTGGCCGTCCACCATGATATCCTGACCGATTTCTGTCTGGTACTGGGTTGCTATGTGCTGACCGTCCACATAGAGCTGCATACGGTCGCGGCCATCAATGACACGGAGCCTTTCCTGATCAGCATCCCAACTAGCCCAAGTTCGATAGAGCAGGTAGCCGACATTTTGCCCCAACTCCTCCATCTTCATCGGATAGAGACTTTCGATAGGCTGAGCCAAGTCTGGCAATGTCTCAAAGAGACTAACTTTCTGACTGAGCGGGATATTCCTGAGTTCAAAAGACTCTTTCACCAGCGGCTCCATCTGTGGATACTCTGGATAATGCTCTTTCAGCATCCTCTGGACTGCATAGTACTTATCCGTCGGATTGCCACGCTCATTGAGTAGAGCATCATAGTCATAGGAAGTTACCTGTGGCAGGTCAATGACACCTCTGGCCGAACAGCCGTTCATGAAGCCAAAGTTGGTACCGCCATGAAACATATAGAGATTGATTGAGCCCTGCTGGAGCACTTCGTGAACAGCTTGAGCCAGCTCGTCTGGATCTCGCTTGATGATAGGTTCTTTCCAGCGATTGAACCAGCCATCCCAGAACTCCATACACATGAGTGGCCACTTTTTGCCATGCTCGTCAAAGAATTCCTGCATCTGACCAAAGTTATAATCTGCCTTGGAGCCGAAATTTCCTGTCACAAAGAGATTATCTTCAATCAGTGTACCGGCTTTCAGTGTGGCCCGCCAAGGTCCATCTGATGTGAAGAGCGGACAGGTCACACCGCGCTCTTCCATGAGCTGTCTGATTGCTCTCAGGTAGGCCTTGTCTTCCCCATAAGAACCGTACTCATTTTCCACCTGCATCATGAGGATATTGCCCCCATTGTCCAGCAGCCTTGGAGTCAGTCGCGGCAGCAGCTCGTCATAATAGCTGGCTACGGCCTGCAGAAAGGCTTCATCTGATGAGCGGATGCGCATATTTTCATTGAGCAGCCAGGCCGGCAGACCACCGAACTCCCACTCCGCGCAGATAAAAGGCGAAGGGCGGATAATGGCATAAAGTCCCAAATCCTGAGCCGTCTGTAAAAATGCCTCAATATCTAAAATCCCTTGAAAATTAAAGACACCTTTTTGGGGTTCGTGCATATTCCAGGGAAGATAAGTCTCCACTGTGTTAAAGCCCAGAGCTTTGAGATTATAAAGGGAATGATACCAATCCTCAGGCTGTACCCGAAAATAGTGAATGGCTCCCGATAAAATCTTAAACTCCCGATCATCCAAACAGAAGGAATGACCAATTTTGAATCTTGCCATCTGATGTTTCCTCAGGTATAAAACCGCTTTCATCTCTTATTAATATTAATATAATAAATTTTTGCATAAATGTCAACATTTTTTTTAAAAATATGTTAAAATCTTAAGTAAGAAAAGTAAAAAAAGAGAGGTGAACAAAATGGCTATTCCAAAATACCAACAAATCAAAGATGAGCTCAAGCAGCAAATCATTTCTGGCAAATTTGAAAATGGCGATAAGTTTTACACAGAGGCTGAGCTGATTCAGATGTTTAATGTCAGCTCCATTACCGTTGTCCGCGCTTTGAATGAACTGGCCAACGATGGTTACATCATCCGCCAACAAGGCAAGGGAACCTTCGTTTCACGTGCAAGAAAGCACAAACTGGTGGAATTTTCTGACGTTGAGACCTTCCCTATCCAAAAAGATAAGGTGACTGTTCTCTCCATTAAACGCGGGAATGACCTGAAAATCTTAGATAAGCTAGAACTAGCACCAACGCAGTTCTACTATAAGATCGACCGGATCAGACGGACTGGCGATAAAGTCTATATCTATCACCAAACCTATATCCCTGAGCAGTACATCAATCCTAACTATCCAGATATGGACTACTACAGCTCTATCTACAACCGCTTCAAAACTGACTACCACATTCACATGAATGATGAGCATTTTGAAGAGACCAATGAAATTGTCTTCCCAACACCAAAAGATGTTGCGAAAGTGCTGGAAGTTGATACCAACTTCCCGACCGTTCATCAGGTGAAGATTACCCAGCTGGAAAGCACTGGACAGATCTTAGAGTACAGCGAAACTTACAAACGCGGCGACTTCTTCAAGATCAAGTTCATTTCCTGCAATCGGGACCACTAAGATTGAAAACGATGGCTTCTAATCGGCTGTCGTTTTTTTGTTTCATCTTATGTACTTATATCTATTATAAGTCTATCTATACCAATTTGCAATCCATTCTAAAAACTTTTGTTCATGATAAATTGCAATAAAAAGTGCAACAAATCTAAAATTCATCCATAAGTGCCTCAAATGCTGTTTTGTAACCTAAGCATTTTCTTGGACGGTGATTTATAGCAAGTAAAGCATTTACTAACGATTCATCAGTAATGTCGGTTAGATTAGTTCTCTTAGGAAAATATTCTCTAAGCAAACCATTTGAATTTTCATTACTTCCTCTTTGCCAAGATGAATAAGCGTCCGCAAAGTAAAAGTCTATTCCTAAAGCTTCCACTTGAGGATAACAAGCAAATTCTTTTCCTCTGTCTGATGTAAATGTTTTTAAAAAGTTCTTAGGAAAAATCTTCTGAAGTGTTTCTATGGCTGAAAACATTGATCTAGCTGATCGGTCAGGTATTTTAAATGCCAGATAAAAACGTGTTTTGCGCTCTACAAATGTAGCCAAGCATCCTTTGCTTTTCCCTCTGGAAGAAACCATGGTATCTAATTCCCAATGACCGAAATTTTGCCTGTTCTTCACTTCTTTAGGTCGCTTGGAAATAGGTTTACCAATAATGAATTTCCCTCTAGTCTCACGAGGTTCACGTGTTTTACCTTTTCGTCTTAACGTCTCTAAACTAACTTCGAGTTGCCCATTATATATCCAATTATAAATCGTTTTAAACGATATGATTGGCTTATTTTCGTACTGATAACGCCCATGAATCTGCTCGGGTGACCAAGATGCTTTTAAATGACGTTCTATATCTTTCTTCATCTGTGAAGTACATGCAGTTTTCCTTCCCTTAAGTCTAGATAATTCCTCATATTGCCTTTGTGCTTCTTCGGCAGAATATTTATTTGGACACCGTTTGATTTCTCGGCTAATTGATGAACGGTGGAAACCTAACTTAGTTGCAATATAGGACAGATTAAAACCTGCTTCAAGATATGCTTCTATCTTTAGACGATCAATTATGGTAATATGTAAGTAGCCCATAGGATTTCCTCGTGTCTGTTTGTGTGGTTACTTACAGTTTACACGATTTGAGAACCTATGGGTTTTTTGTTGCACTATATTTTACAATTTATCTCATTAAAAAGTGAATTCTGTCAAAAAGTAAGCACAGTTTATTGTTTTGTTCTATTTTTCAATTATTCTAAAGAAGAAAAAATAAGAAACACTGGCTGTTTCCCTGAAAATTAGTATAATGATAAAGCAAAAAAGCTGAGATTGAATCCCAACTTTTCGATATAAAATGTTCCTTATTTTGCAAATAAAGTCGTTTATCAAGTCTTCAGAAAACCAGCTATTTTTTTATTTCTAATTCACGAACCTGAAGCAAAACATTAGGCAAATCTGCCCCAGCCTGAAGAAGGGCAGCAGCCGTATAAGCGCCTTCTACTAAGGGAACATTATTGATAATGATTTCCTTGTCAGAAAAGTCTGCGACCATTTCTAGATTCATCCGAGCCGAGCCCAGATCGAAAAAGGCCAAAATAATGTCCTTGTCATTGGCATCTAAAGCTGCCTGAATCCCTTCAAAGCTGGTCCCGATGCTGCCGTCTTCTAGCCCGCCTACATAGCTGATGGCCACATCTGCCGCCACCTGCGAAATGAGGTCAAACAAACCTTGGGCCAGGTTTTTGGAATGAGAAATGATAAGAATACCAGTATCTGCCATCAGTCTGCCTCCGTTTCTAGAAGAGCCTCAAAGAGGAGACCGGATGAAGCAGAACCGGGATCGAGATGACCAATAGAGCGCTCCCCGACATAGGAAGCCCGCCCCTTAGTCGCTTTCAGATCTTTGGTCGCTTCCACTAGGGATCCAATCTTTTCATGCGTCAAGTCTCCAGACTGCAGAGAAACAGGAATCCCCGACCAGACATCCACCATGGTCTTCTCGCCTGGCACAGCCTTGCCCCGCTTCTGAATCATGTCCAGACCAGCTTGGATGATTTCCGACAGGTCTTTGCCGTCTTTTTCAGCCTTGGCCATTCCCATGAAGGCCGAGCCATAGAGAGGTCCGGAAGCACCGCCCACTTTGCTAATCAGCTGCATGGAAACAGCCTGAAAAACCTCAGCCGCACTGGCAAAGTCCTTAGCAGCTAGACTCTCTACTGCTGCTGCCATTCCCCTGGCCATATTGCCACCATGATCGCCATCACCGATGGGTGTATCAAGGTCAGACAGATAGGCTTTCTGGTCCTGGATCTTATCGTTGAACAACTGCATCCATTTTTTTGCTCTTGCTGCGTCCATAAGCACCTCCTTACCAAGCGGCTGTCGTGACAGGACTGTTGAGAGCTGTCAGCCAGTCTGGCTGGTCCAGCTCGATAAAGGTCAGAGAAATCCCTGCCATATCAATGGAGGTCATGTAATTACCCAGCTTTTTATAGACAACTTCGACTCCAACATCTGCCAGAAGATTTGCTACATCGGCCGCAAAGACATACTGCTCCATGAGCGGTGTTGAACCCATACCATTGATGAGGATACCAATTTTCTTGCCAGATTTGAGCTCGACAGACTGACTGAGCTTTTCGACCAATTCTTTGGCTAAGTCCTTAGAAGGCTGCATCTTTTCCTTGCGATAGCCTGGCTCACCATGGATGCCAATGCCGAACTCTATCTCATCATCAGCCAAAACAAAACCAGGCTTGCCGACTTCCGGTACGGTCGCCCCGCTCAGAGCCAAGCCAACCGTGTGAATATGTTTGACCAGCTCATCAGCTAGTGCCTTGATTTCAGTCAGAGATTTGCCTGCACGCGCCGCATCCCCTAGAATCTTATGGACAAGAATGGTACCAGCCACTCCGCGGCGACCTTGAGTATAAAGGCTGTCTTCCACTGCGATATCGTCATCTACGACGACACTAGCCACCTCAATCCCTTCCATCTCAGCCATTTCCTGAGCCATTTCAAAGTTCATGATGTCACCGGAGTAATTCTTAATCACCATGAAGACTCCGGCTCCCTCATCTGCTTCCTTGATAGCCTGTAAGACCTGATCAGGTGTTGGTGAAGTAAAGACCGCTCCGCAGATAGCCGCCGACAGCATGCCCTCACCGACAAAGCCAGCATGGGAAGGCTCATGACCACTGCCACCGCCAGAAATCAGGCCAACCTTGCCTGTCTTCTCACTCTTGCGGGCAATGATATCAAAGCCCTCCACCCGATAAACCAAATCGCTGTGAATATAGGCCAAGCCGTCCAGCATCTCGTCCACAACCGCTGTTGGGTCGTTGATAATTTTCTTCATAGGTGTCCTCCGTTTCTCGGCGCTTCTCTAAAATGAGCAACTTGCCCCAAAAAGAAAGCGCTATCATTTTAATGTTATTTTAACATTTTATCTTACCGAAAGCAAATTCTGCCACATCCTAGAATAGAAGAAAGCATCAAATTAGTTGACAAGAAAAAGTAGACAGTGTATACTAAAGATAGATAACTAGACAGTGTATACTTTTGGAGGAGATACATGAAACGCAATACTGCCCAGCTGAAAGAACAGCTCATCCAAACAGGGATTGACGAAATCGGAAAACACGGAATTGAACAGCTTTCGCTCAGGACTGTTGCCAAGGCCTGCGGTGTAACTCACGGCAGCCCTTACCGCCATTTTGAGAGCAAGGAAGGCTACCTTAAGGTGGTTTTGACCCAGCTTTCGCTCTTTCTCAATCAGGAAATCAATGAAAAGATTGATGCGACAGGTTCTGCGCGTGATCAGCTGACCCAGCTTGGTCTTAATTTCATTATTTTTGCTAAGACCTACCCTCATTTTTTCGAAGCTCTCTTTATCAAATTCCCTTTTAAATATATGAAGGTGGCGCAGGACACCATTCTCTTGGAGTCGGACTTGCCTGGATTTGATAAATTTAAGGAGCTTGTTTTAAAGCTTCGCGAGGAGGAAAATTTTAGCAATAGCGAAGCGGAAAGCCTTTTTCACTTTTGGAGCTTTATCACAGGCCTAGCCGTTCTAGCCAACAGTCCCATCGGACAAGACCTTGATCCTCAAGCCATCCAAAGCACGATTGAGCACATGCTTGACATTTATATCAAAGGAGAACGATCATGAAAACCTTGATTATTTACACCCACCCCAGCCCAACTGGCTTCAATGCTGCTATTCTCAAAGAAGTTCAAAACAATCTTTCTAAAAAGCACGAGGTGAAAACCTTGGACTTGTATGCTGAAAATTTTGACCCGATTTTGCGCTTTGACCAAGAACATAGACGCCGTGACCTGCACAAAGACCCTGAAATGGCAAAATACAGGGATTTGATTACTTGGGCAGACCATCTGATTTTCATTTTCCCTATCTGGTGGAGCGGCATGCCGGCCATTCTCAAAGGCTTTATCGACCGCGTCTTTGTGGCTGACTTTGCTTACTCTTATAAAAAAATTGGCCTCCAAGGCCACCTGCAAGGCAAGTCCGGCTGGATTATCGCCAGCCACAACACACCTGCTTTTGCCTTGCCTTTCATGCAAGACTATGGCAAGGTACTTAAAAATCAAGTCTTGAAATTTTGTGGTATTTCTCCAGTCAAACTGACCGAGCTCAACGGAGTAGAACGCAAAACAGACCAACAACGCCAAGAAATGCTGCAGAAAATCGGGCAAATGGCCAGTCAAATTTAAAATAAAGAAAAACAGGCACTTCTTTTGAAGTGCCTATCTTTTTATGTTTATTCCAGCCCCACGCGCTTGAAGATTTCATCTACGCGCTTGGTATAGTAAACTGGGTTGAAGATTTCATCAATCTCTTCTTGAGTCAGACGGGAAGTGACTTCTGGATCCGCTTCGAGCAGAGGCTTGAAGTCCACTTGATTGTCCCAAGACTGGGCAGTTTTTGGCTGCACCAAGTCATAAGCTTGCTCCCGCGTCATGCCCTTTTCAATCAAGGTCAACATAGCCCGCTGGCTGAAGATAAGACCAAAGGTCGAGTTCATATTCCGCTTCATGTTTTCTGGGAAGACGGTCAAGTTCTTGACGATATTTCCGAAGCGGTTGAGCATATAGTCGATGAGAATGGTCGTGTCCGGAGCGATAATCCGCTCAGCTGATGAGTGGGAAATGTCGCGCTCATGCCAGAGAGAGACATTCTCAAAGGCTGTTACCATATGGCCGCGAATGACGCGCGCCAGACCAGTCATGTTTTCAGAGCCGATAGGATTGCGTTTGTGAGGCATAGCAGATGAACCTTTTTGCCCCTTAGCAAAGAACTCTTCGACCTCGCGTTGCTCAGATTTTTGCAGACCACGGATTTCAGTCGCCATGCGCTCAATAGACGTCGCAATCAAGGCTAGAGCTGAGAAGTATTCAGCGTGGAGATCGCGTGGCAAGACTTGGGTCGAAATCTCTTGTGGACGGATGCCTAATTTCTCACAGACATAACTCTCCACGAATGGCGGAATGTTGGCAAAGTTCCCAACCGCACCAGAGATTTTCCCGGCTTCTACACCCGCAGCCGCAATCTCGAAACGCTCGATATTGCGCTTCATTTCGCTGTACCAAGTTGCGAGCTTAAGTCCGAAAGTCGTCGGCTCCGCATGCACCCCGTGAGTCCGTCCCATCATGATGGTGAACTTGTGCTCCCGCGCCCGCTCTGCAATGATGTCAGTGAAGCGACGCAGATCCTCGCGAATGATGTCATTGGCCTGCTTGTAGAGGTAGCCGTAGGCCGTATCCACCACATCGGTCGAGGTCAGGCCATAGTGCACCCACTTGCGCTCCTCACCCAGCGTCTCAGAAACTGCCCGAGTAAAGGCAACCACATCGTGGCGCGTCTCCTGCTCAATCTCCAAAATGCGGTCAATGTCAAAGCCTGCCTTCTCACGAATCAAGGCCACATCTTCCTTGGGAATCTCACCCAACTCAGCCCAGGCCTCATCAGCCAGAATCTCTACCTCCAGCCAAGCCTTGTACTTATTTTCCTCATTCCAAATGTTCGCCATTTCAGGGCGAGAGTAACGGTTGATCATGATTTTTCTCCTTGATTCTATCATTAATAATTTCGACGTATATATTCAGCTTGTTTTATATTTCCAACTTGTTCACATGCTTTAATATACATTAATCTCGATTCTTCGCTTATATACATTATATTTTCCTCAAAGTAAATTATAGCATCATCAAATTGCTCTAATTTAAATAATACTTTTGCGTATATTTCATATAACTCTGGCAAAAGAATATTTTGTTCTTCTAATTTAAGTATATCGAAGAGGCTTTCTTTTAAAGATTCCAAAGATACCGCATCATCTAAAGTTGTTTCATCAAAAGTTAGTAAAAAAATATTTCCTTCTACAAAGTGACGATAGTTTTTAAACTCTCTTTTTATATAAATATCTGATAACTTTAGCACTTCTTGGTAGATACCCAATTTAATTCTAATAGCTATTTGTTTTGCCAACTCCAATTCAGACACATCTACTTCATGCAGAATCTCAATATTTATTAGTTCTTTTATTAAAAGTAATTTTTCTATATTTTCATATTCATAGTAATACAATATACTTTTTTCAATAATTATTTCCTTCATTTCTTTTGACAATGCAATAATCCGATCTAATGCAAAGAATAAAGTAATAAATAATACTGGTACTTTTAAAACATCAGAACCAATTTCTAAATTCCCAATTAAAGTAAATCCAAAAAATATAATATAAATAAATATTTTTTTTAATAATTTACTTTCTTTGCCAGCACTTCCATTGTAGATCCACATAATAAATACTACTAATAAAGTTAGAAGTAAAGAAAAACTTGCCCCTCCTCCCGGAAAGAATCTAAATAGACAATAACTCATAGTTATGGAAGAAATAATTAAAAGTATGATGTTCTTTCTATTATTTTTATTTTTTTTACGATTCCTCCGCCAATTATAAAGAATTTCTTCAAGATAATTAAAATATTGCACAACAGTATAATATTTACCATCTCCAATAGGATGAAAAATAATTAAAATACCAAATAAAATAATAATTAACGTTGCTTGAAAATAAACTTCAAAGATTAGGGTATAAATTAGAATTGTTAAGATTATAATAATTACTCTCGACAAAAAATTTTGTTTCTTAAAAATTAACATTGTAACCAACGATAATATCATAGGAAAAAACATTTTAAAAAGTAAGGATAACTTATCAAAAATTATTTCAGAAGATAATATGACAGAATGTACATTCTGAGTTGATGGTACATATTGTAGAAACTCTTTCTTCCCTGAAAATATTGCATCTGTTATAAAGTATAAATTAGCAAATGATACTGCCGTCTGTAAAATAAACGGTTTTAACTGCTGATAAACTACAACTACAAGTATGCATGTAAATATTAAAAAAAGAATTCCGTATAAATGCTTTAAAAAATCTCTTTTTTTCAAATCTTTTTTAGATACATAGTTAATTGATGGTAACAACAAATTATTTATCAATCTAAAATCTAAAGAATTATTTTCCATTCAAAATCTATTCCTTATAATAGTAACTACTCAACTTTTAGGTCAATCTCTTTACTAAAGAAAACAGGACTATTAAGATGAGATATAATAACATCCAAATAAGAACTGTTTCAATCCCCAAACTCAATAACACTATCCGGCGCATCACTAAACAAAGTTACATGCCCTACTCTACGGTTGCGCTTGTCTTCTATGGTCACTTATTTATCGCCCACTCCGCTGCTTTATCTGCATGAATCACTGTTGTGTCGTAGAGAGGCAGGTCAGTATCGAATTGTTTGATGAGAAGGCCTATCTCGGTACAACCCAAGATAACAGCTTCTGCGCCTGCTTTTTTCAAATCATCTATAACGGCAAGATAAGTCTGCTTTGAGCTTTCTTTGATATCCCCTAGACAGAGCTCGTCATAAATAATCCGATTGACTTCTGTAATACCAGCTTGGTCTGGAATCAGCACTTCTAACCCAGACTCTATTAATTTCTCCTTGTAAAAATCTTGAGTCATGGTGTACTTTGTCCCCAGGAGGCCGACTTTTTGAATACCGTCAGCCAACAAGGCCTGCGCGGTTGCCTGCGCAATATGCAAGATTGGAATCGTAATCTTTTCTTGTATCTGCGGAGCAACCTTGTGCATGGTGTTGGTGCAAATAACGATGAAATCTGCACCAGCTTGCTCCAAGCGTTGAGCAATATCTGCCAAAAGTTGACCGCTTTTCTCCCAGTCCCCGACTGCCTGATAATGCTCAACCTCTGCAAAATCAACACTATAAAGCAGAATCTTAGCTGAATGCAAGCCACCCAGCTCTTTTTTGATGGTTTCGTTGATGATTTGGTAGTAAGATGTGGTACTTTCCCAACTCATACCACCAATCAGACCGATAGTTTTCATAGACTAATTAAACTCCTCCTTGCTTATCGCCACCGACGGATAGTGTGGCAAGCTACTTAGATCTGTATCCAATGGCAAATCATAGATAGCCAGATAATTGTTTGGATATTGAATCTTTAATTCCTGATATTTGGCTTTTACTTTTTTATGGTCGGCACTGGCAAAGAGCACTTCCACAACTGCAGTTTCTTTACCTTCTTCCACAAAAGCATTAACGATGATTTGAATCATAGAAACCTCCTATATCACAATTCAACATCTAACTTTAAAATATCTCCCTTTTCTCCATAATGGAGAAGCCGCAGATATTCTCCCCAAACTCTGGACTTGCCAATGTCTGTATTCATCCAGCTATCCCGACCAATCTCAACATCCTTGTAAAAAGCATTGAAGGTATATGGGATGTAGCGAAGATGCTTTGGCAAGTGCTGAGCCAAGGTCCGCCATTGCCTACCAGTCGCGTGACTTTTGCAAATGAACATAACGGTCTCAACAGTATTAAAATCAAAAATTTCTTTGGCAAACAGTACGTTTTCTAAAGTATTGCTAGAGGAGTTTTCAGATTTAATCGCTTCTTCAGGAATGCCCGCAGCCATCAGATGCTGGATAATAACCTCTGCCTCTGTATGTCCATTCCATTCTGGATGAGGCGTTCCTGTCAAACTTCGACCGCCGGTCACAATAATTCGTCTTACATAGCTTTTTTGATAAGCCTCAATAGCTTTTTCCCAGTGGCCTGGGTGAGTCCCACTGAAAACAAATAAAACATCACACGGCTGAGGTTCGATTATTTCCCCAAAAACACTCTTAGTCAAAAAAGAGATTTCTTTATCAGAGAACTCTTTCGGAACTTCTGGACTTTTCGGGATAATTGGTCTCATCTATAACATTTC
This sequence comes from Streptococcus sanguinis, assembly GCF_900635155.1. Taxonomy (NCBI): domain Bacteria; kingdom Bacillati; phylum Bacillota; class Bacilli; order Lactobacillales; family Streptococcaceae; genus Streptococcus; species Streptococcus sanguinis. The sequence continues at coordinate 48,616 of NZ_LR134002.1, read as the reverse complement.
CTCCACAGAGTTTTCTTAAAAATCAATCCCTTCTAGCAGTAGTTGACTGGCTTCTCTTGCTGACTTTATCAGCTACGACAAGCCTAGTCAACCTTGCAGGGGTAAGACGACGGACCTTATAACTGGGGTCCTGTCTTACTCCCCAAACTCTTCCACACCATCCGGTACATCACTAAACAAAGTCACATGCCCCATCTTGCGGTTATGCTTCGCTTCTATTTTACCATACAGGTGGAGGTGGGCGCTTGGATTTTCTGTGACATATGTTTCAGCGGCCTCGACATGCTGGCCGAGAACATTGAGCATAACGGCTGGCGCATGCAGTTGGATGACTGGCAATGGTGCTCCCAGAACACCGAGAATATGGGTATCAAACTGCGAGAAATCGCAGGCTTCGATAGAGTAGTGCCCAGAGTTGTGCGGCCGTGGAGCAATCTCGTTGACAATGATGTCATCAGCAGTCGCAAACATTTCTACGCAGAGGGTTCCAGACAGCTTGAGCTGCTCTGCGATTCGTACCGCCATGGCTTTGGCCTTATCAGCTAGACTCTCTGAAATGCGGGCTGGCACGATGGTCTTAGACAGGATATTGTTGCGGTGGATATTTTCCTGAACTGGGAAAACTGTCACATCCTTGCCATTTCCGGACACGATGACGGAAATTTCAAGGTCAAAATTGACAAATTCTTCCAAGACACAGTCTGCTGAATCAGCTAGTGCATAGGCTTCTTCCATGTCTTCTGCCGAGCGAATGACCTTTTGCCCATGTCCGTCGTAGCCACCAGTCGCCGTTTTGAGGACATAGTTTTTCGACAGGTCGATATCCGCCAAGTCTTGGCTAGAAGTCACGACCTTGTAGGGTGCCACGGTGACTTGGGCCTTGTTTGCAAGAAAATCCTTTTCAAAAATCCGATTTTGAGAAATGCGGAGCAGGTCCGTTCCTTGAGGGAGCTGACCATCCTTGATAACGGCATCCAAACCGTCAGCATCAACATTTTCAAACTCATAGGTCAGGACATCGCAACGCTCCGCCAACTGACGGAGAGCGTCCACATCGTTATAAGGAGCCACGATAAGCTCTGCCACACGAGAGGCTGGACAGTCCGCTGCTGGATCCAGCGCGATGACCTTGTGCCCCATGTAGATAGCAGAAATGGCCATCATCTGTCCCAGCTGACCGCCACCGATAATTCCGATTGTTTTAGATGAGCTCATTGCTTGACTCCTCAGCGATTTTTCCTTGTTCTTCTGCAAAATCCGCTAGCGCTGCTGCTAGATCTTGGTCTTCAATCGCCAAGATCCGAAGGGCAGTCAGGGCAGCATTTGTCGCTCCCGCTTCACCGATTGCCATAGTTGCCACTGGCACACCACCCGGCATCTGAACGATCGAATAAAGTGAGTCCAGACCGCTGAGAGCGCGTGATTTGACGGGTACACCGATAACAGGCAGAGTGGTTTTAGCCGCTACCATTCCTGGCAAATGCGCTGCCCCACCTGCCCCAGCGATGATGACCTTGATGCCACGGCTGCGGGCTTCTTCGGCATGCTGAAACATGAGGTCAGGCGTGCGGTGGGCAGAGACGACTTTCTTTTCGTAGGCTACACCAAAGCGGTCTAGGACTTCAGCAGTTTTTTGCATGGTAGCCCAGTCGGATTTAGAGCCCATGATGATGGAAATAATTGGTTTCATTTTTCTCCTTTTTTAATAATCGTCTATTGTAGTGCGGACGTAAGCGACCGCCTATGGCGTTCCATTACTAAAACTGGAGCCTAAGTCTCCAGTTTTCCGCTCCTAGTAGCAAAGCTACTAGGAGTTCCACTACTGCGACGATTATCCTATAATGGCGCGCTTTCGCTCGCCATGACAACTATAGTATCTGTTAATCTTTTATGGCCTTGCTTCCGATATCAGTTCGGTAAAAGAGGCCTGTGGTGTCTTGTTTTTTTAGTTGGTCGTAGATTTTTTCCTGCGCAGCTGAGACGGTATCTGCTGTGGTAACCAGCATGTACACTCGACCGCCATTTGACAGCAGTGCTCTGCTATTTTCCGCAAACTTAGCCCCAGCATAGTAGGTGATGATGTCACCGTCTGTCTTCTCAGGCAGAGGCAGGCCTTTCTCATAGTCCAGCGGGTAGCCCTCTGATGCGACAACCACGCCTAGGGTCACTCCCTCATCCAGCCAAGTGATAGCAGGCTCTCTCTTGTCCAAAATGTCCGTGATGTTCTGCGCAAAGTCAGAAGTCAAGCGTGGCAAGATAATCTGTGTCTCTGGATCACCGAAGCGCGAGTTGAACTCAATGACCTTAGGGCCATCTGCTGTCAGAATCAGCCCAGCATAGAGCACGCCCAGATAAGGTCGTCCCTCAGCTATCATGCCTTTGAGAACCGGCTTGATAATCGTCTCAACCGACTGGTCCACCACGCTTTGTGGCAGGTGAGGCACTGGCGCATAGGCTCCCATGCCGCCTGTATTGGGACCCTTGTCCCCATCGTAGGCCCGCTTATGGTCCTGGGCCGTCGGCAGGATGTAAAACTTATCGCCATTGACAAAGGCAAAGAGGGAAAACTCCTCGCCGTCCAGGAACTCTTCAATAACCACACGCGCACCGCTGTCGCCGAACTTATTATCTAAGAGCATATCGTGAGCTGCTTCGACCGCCTGCTCCACGTTCTCCGCTACGACTACACCCTTACCCAGAGCTAGGCCGTCCGCCTTGACCACGATAGGCGCTCCCTGCTTTTCGATGTAGGATTTGGCTTCCTCAAAGTCGGAAAATGTGCCATAGGCTGCTGTCGGAACACCGTATTTGACCATGATTTCCTTGGCAAAATCCTTGGACCACTCCAGCTCCGCTGCTAAACGAGATGGACCGAAAGCCTTGAGCCCAGCTTGGTTAAAATCATCTACAATCCCAGCTGCCAGGGCATCATCCGGACCAATAAAAGACCAAGCAACATCATTCTCATTGGCAAATTCGATTAGTTTAGAATGTTCGGAAATTCCAATGTTTACTAAATCCAGACCATCTAAGGTCATGCCATCATTTCCAGGAGCGACAAACACCTGCTCCACACCCTGAGACTCCAATAACTTCTTGGCAATCGCATGCTCACGACCGCCTGAACCAACAACTAAAAGCTTCATAGCCAAGATACCTCTATGTTCATATCATAGGCGCTTACGCACCAAGCTAACACATCACGTAAAAACATCGCATTTTTACGAATTATTTATCTAAATTATATCACAATCGTTCGTTTTATTCCATTCTAATGAGAAAAAGAATATCTCTTCCATATGATTGCCATTGCCGTAATTATTGTTGTCTTCAACCTTCTCCTTTTTGAGTGGATTGTACACATTTTAGAAAAAAACAATCATGACTTGCCAAATTTACTATCATTTTCAAACAAGTTTTCCGAATAATACAGGTGGGCCCATCCAAAAACATTCTCACAAAGGAGTTTTATGAAGAAATATCAAAAACTGTTTTTATTATCCGGAGCTGTCCTAGGTCTCTTTGCGAGCCACTCAAAAGTTCATGCGACCGAAACGCCTGAATCTGAAGTCAAAATTCTAGGCCCTACTGATCGTGCCAGCAATGTCGATGTGACTGTGAACGATCGTACAGCCTCTATTAGTTATACCCGTTCTCAAGCTCAAGAACCTTATCTTATTGCTCATGCTGTTTGGTCTGAAGAAAACGGACAAGATGATTTGAAATGGTATGATACACCACAAACACCCATCACTGACATTGACTTAAGCAACCATCCAGGATATGGTACGTTTCATGTTCATACTTACATACGGATAGGAGAGCGCTTGGTAGCTCTAAATGCCACTACCTTTCATGTAGATAAACCAGCTAGTAAAACGAATGCATCCGTCTCAGGAGATACAGGACGCATTAGTTTTTCCCGCAACAAAGACCAAACTCACTCAAAGATTGTCCATGCTGTCTGGTCAGATGAAAAAGGCAGCGACGACCTTCAGTGGTATGACGCAGGAGAAGAATCAACTGAGTTTAATCTATCCAAACATCGTGGTTATGGACGATACTTCGTTGACACTTACGAAAATGTAAACGGAAAAATGATTTTCCTATCTGGTACTACGTTCCATCTTGAAAATCCGAAACCGATAATCGAAACTAGCTTCCCTCAGACCGGCATCATGGAAATAAATGTCAAAAACGTACCTGACACCATGCATCGAATTGTTCTTCCTACTTGGTCTGATAAGAAAGGGCAAGATGATCTACAATGGTACGAAGCAAGCAAAAATCCAGATGGCAGCTACAGCGCTCGGGTGGAACTCAGAAAGCATAACTACGACACTGGGACTTACAATATCCATCTTTACGGCCAAAGCTATGTTCAACCGGAATCAACTGGTATAACAGGAACGACAGTTCAAGTTGACAGCGGAAAATTACCTTCAGACGAGGAACAGAAACCTCTTTTTACGGTGGAAAATATCAACCCCAAACAAGGGACCTACACCGTGAAAACTACCGAAACTAGCTTATCTAAACCTATTCAATCTGTCCGGGTGCCAATTTGGAGCACTAGCAATCAGAGCAATCTTAAATGGTATGCAGCCACTCCTAACGGAGATGGCTCCTTCAGCGCAACCTTTGATATCCGTAATCATCAGGCTTTGTCTGGAACCTATAACAACCATGTGTATGTCACCTATAAGGACGGCAGTGAGCGTAGCTACGCAGCAGATGCCGTCTCAATGTCTACCGACCAAATTCAAGCCAAGGTTGCAGTCAGGAAAACTGAGGCTAATCGCTATGAGGTGACCGTGACAGACGCCTACGGAGATGGCGATATTATTCTGCCAACTTGGTCAGAAGTCAATGGGCAAGATGATATCAAATGGTATACTGCAAATAAGGTCGGCAATGGAACTTACAAATTTACCGTGGATACTCAGAATCACAAGGGGAGCGGTCTATTTAACACCCATGTCTATCGTAGAAAAGCGGGACAGTTAATCGGCCTGACTGGAACTAGCTATCAGGTTGAGAAATCAAGCGTTCAATCAGCTAATATTCAGCCTAACTATGCCGCTGCTAATGCGACAACTTATCCTGTCGGCCAATGCACTTGGGGAGCTAAAGCTCTAGCTCCTTGGGCAGGAAATTACTGGGGCAACGGCGGTCAATGGGCGGCTAGTGCTAGAAGAGCTGGATTCCATACCGGCAGTAGGCCTGAGGTTGGCGCCATCGCCTGCTGGGATGACGGCGGCTACGGCCACGTCGGTGTCGTGACTCATGTCGAATCCAATACCCGCATCCAGATCCAAGAGTCTAACTACCTCGGCAAGCAGTACATCAGCAACTTCCGTGGCTGGTTCGACCCAACTGCTTCTTACTGGGGCCGCCTGACCTATATCTACCCTAAATAAGTCGCTTTCGCACTTCTCAAAACCACTTCAAACCAGTGTTTTGAGCAGACTACTCCTGCTTAGTTTGTTCATGATTTTCATTGAGTATAAGACTACTCAAAAATCCTCGGCTCGACCCGAGGATTTTTTATAGTTTTTAATGCCTAAAATGCCGTACACCGGTGAAAATCATAGTCAAGCCATGCTTGTCAGCTGCGATAATAGACTCCTCATCACGGACAGATCCACCTGGTTGGATGATAGCTTTGATGCCAGCGGCTGCGATTTCTTCGATATTGTCTGCAAAGGGGAAGAAAGCGTCAGAAGCCAGAGCAGCACCGTCAAGGCGATCTTTAGCTTGCTCAATAGCAATCTTGACAGAAGCCACGCGGTTGGTCTGACCGGGACCGATTCCCAGCACCTGACGGTCATTGGTAATGATGATCCCGTTGGATTTGACATATTTGACGGACTTCCAGGCAAATTCCAAAGCTACGCGCTCCTGCTCACTCGGCCGGCGCTTGGTCACGACCTGCCAATCAGCTGGTTTTTCCTCGATAACATCTTGATTTTGCACAAGAAGACCGCCAAGAACACCAGTCACTTCCTTCTCAGCTCCAGAAGCTGCCTGAGCATCAAAAGCCAACTCCAAAATCCGCAGATTTTTCTTTTTATTGGTCAAAATCGCTAGCGCTTCTGCCGTGTAGCTCGGTGCGATGATGATTTCCAGAAAAACACCGTGCATCTTCTCAGCCGTCGCAGCATCCACCTGACGGTTGAGGACGACAATCCCACCAAAAATAGAAACCGGATCAGACTCATAAGCATAGTCCCAGGCAGTCTCAATATCGTCCGCCTGACCAATGCCACAAGGATTCATATGTTTTAGCGCCACAACAGTTGGCCGATCCTTGAAATCTCGAATAATCTGAATGGCCGCATCCGCATCGCGAATGTTATTGAAGGACAACTCTTTCCCATTCAGCTGCTTGGCGGAAGCGATGGAATAGTCCAGTGGCAAAGCAGTCTGATAGAAATCAGCTTCCTGCTGGGGATTTTCCCCGTAGCGCATGGGCTGCTTGAGTTCATAGGTCAAGGTCAGCTTTTCAGGCTTACTTTCGCCCACCTGAGCTGTGAAATAGTCCGAAATCAAGGCATCATAAGCAGCCGTGTGACGGAAAACCTTAGCTGCTAAGCGCTGCCGCGTTTCATAGGTCGTTTGGCCATTTGCTGCCAACTCTTCCAGAACAAGAGCATAATCAGCCGGATCTACAACAACTGTCACGCTTGCATGATTTTTAGCCGCAGAGCGCAGCATAGAGGGTCCACCGATGTCAATATTTTCCACCGCATCCGCATACTCTACACCTGGCTTGAGAATAGTTTCCTTAAAAGGATAGAGGTTGACCACAACGAGGTCAATGAGCTCAATCTGATTCTCCTTGGCCGCTTGTAGGTGGCTATCTAAATCCCGACGAGCCAAGAGACCGCCGTGAATGTTTGGATGGAGGGTCTTGACACGGCCATCCATCATCTCTGGAAAACCAGTCACATCATCAATGGCAATGGTGCCCACCCCAGCACTATCAAGGGCAACCTTGGTCCCACCAGTTGAGATGATATCCCAACCAAGTTTTTTAAGTTCTTGGGCAAATTCAACAATGCCCGCTTTGTCTGAGACACTGATCAGTGCGCGTTTAGTCATGTTTTTCCTTTCCTTGTATCAAGAGGTGCTTTCACATCATTAAACTAAAGACTGGCGATCATAGTCTGTAACCTGATTTCCAAGTTCTTTTAACAGTTTTATGACCTCAAGCTTACTAGTTTCACTTTCGTACACATTTCGCAGTTCTGCATCTGTCGCACCAATCAGGGTTACAAATTCCACTTTTCCATGCGGAGTATCAAGAGGTTTAGCTAAATCATCAGCAGCAGTCAAGAACCCTGTCAAGTTAGATTTCTGCTGGGCATCAATTCCTACTGTCTGTTTAGTATAAATGTATTCCTCTGGCAAAACCACTTTACCTGTTTGAAAAATATATCTTGCCACATACTGCAACAAACCACAGCCATTTTTAATTTCTTCTTCGTCATTATTTGATTTCTTTAACTTAAAAGTCAATTCAATCCCATAACCACTGTATTCAGGGTCGTCGCTTTCTTTTGTATATAACTCTGACAGACCATAGCTGACAAAATGCCAAAAATCTCCCGCATCATAAACACTGATGCCATCAAGCGGATCTGGACCGCCCAACATATACTTGATAACTGTCCCATAATGAAGTGGATTGGGCTGATCCGGATATAAACGATTAAACTCTGCATCAATCGCATGCCACCCCGGAGTGCTATCATCTGTATTTTCAGCTTCAACAACAATTTTGCCTTCGTCTTCAATTGGTGTCTCTTCATCTGAAGATTTCTTCTTAAAAAAATCAAATAAACCCATAAAATCCTCCTTATCTGATGTTGGACCGTCATAAAATCAGCTATGATTTCGTTTTTATCTTCTCTCCACTCCCAAGCTATCCAGCACTTCTGGGTAGAGCTGGTACTCCTGCTCATGAATCCTAGCTTCAAAGCTTTCAATGGTGTCATCTGGCAGACGCGGCACGCGCACTTGCTGGATAATCTTACCAGTGTCGACACCCGAATCCACCCAGTGAATGGTCACGCCACTTTCAGAGACTCCAGCCTGCCAAGCATCCTCAATGCCATGAGCTCCTGGAAATTCGGGCAGATAGGCTGGATGAATGTTGATGATCCGCCTTTCATAAGCACTAAGTAAGGTTGGCCCAACGATTTTCATATAGCCTGCTAGGCAAACCAAGTCAATCTTGTGTTCATCAAGCAGGTCTACAATGGCTTGCTCGTAAGCCGCCTTACTGTCAAACTCTCTAAGCTCAAAGGCATAGCTTTTGACACCTAGCTTATCCGCCCGCCCGAGCACATAGGCATCGCGATGGTCTGAAAAGACAAATTCAACAGGAAACTGCTCAGCAATCACTTGGAAATTTGATCCATTGCCCGAAGCAAAAATGGCAATTTTTTTCATTTGATAAGGACACTTTCATTTTCTTTTTTGACAATCCGGCCGACTTCATAAACAGGCTCGTCAAGAAGTTCTTTGACACGATTCACATTTTCAGGAGCTACAGCCAAAATCATCCCCAGTCCCATATTGAAGATTTCAAACATTTCTTGGTGCTTGATGTGACCATATTTTTCTAAGGCCTTAAAAATCGGCAAGACTGGAATCTTGTCTTCTTCAATCTCAGCAGCCAAGTCATCGGCAAACATGCGGGGCACATTTTCGATAAAACCGCCACCGGTAATATGGGCAATCCCATGAACCAGCTTTTCCTTAATCAGCGGCAGCAAAGCCTTGACATAGATACGAGTCGGCTCAAGCAGGACTTCCTTGAGTTTCTTGTCTTCCAATTCTGGCAGTTCTTCCTCACCAGAATAGTCCGCAAAAACACGACGGACAAGCGAATAACCATTTGAGTGAATACCACTGGAAGCCAGCCCCAGAAGGACATCTCCCTCTACGACTTTAGAGCCGTCAATAATCTCTGACTTCTCAGCAACCCCGACAGCAAAACCAGCCAGGTCATAATCATCTTCACCGTACATGCCAGGCATTTCAGCGGTTTCCCCGCCAATCAAGGCAGCTCCAGACTGAACGCAGCCTTCAGCCACACCAGCCACCACCTGCTCTAGTTTAGCTGGTTCATTTTTCCCAGTGGCAATATAGTCCAGGAAGTAAAGAGGCTCAGCCCCTGCAGCGATGATGTCATTGACACACATAGCCACACAGTCCTGCCCAATGGTATCGTGCTTGTCATACTGAATGGCCAGCATGAGCTTGGTTCCGACCCCATCCGTACCAGAAATCAGCACCGGCTCCTTGACCCCAGTCTGAGATAGGTCAAACATGCCGCCAAAGCCACCCAGTGCTCCCATGACACCAGCCCGCTCTGTACGTGCCACATGCTTTTTGATTCGCTCAACAACTTCATAACCTGCTTCAACATCCACACCGGATTGAGCGTATGCATTTTTATTTGTCATAACTTTCTTCCTTACTCTTATTTTTGAAAAAGATTGCGACAAGAACCGCTGACCTTGTTTTAATAAAAACTCGTCTTCTCCTTCAGGCTTTCCAGATAGCGCTCTTCATAATCATAAAGCGGAGTTGGGTACTGACCGTCAAAGTAAGCCACACAAAGCCCGCCATTCGGAGCGTCCGTCTCAATACCAACTGATTCAATGAGACCTTCCAGCGACAGGTAGGTCAGGCTGTCAGCTCCGATAATCTCACAGACCTCATCAACCGTATGATTAGCCGAGATAAGCTCACGCCGATTCTGAATATCAATGCCGTAAAAACATGGATATTTAAGTTCTGGACTGCCGATAGCCACATGGACTTCAGCTGCGCCTGCATCTCGTAGGAGCTGGACGATGCGTCGGCTGGTTGTTCCCCGCACGATAGAGTCATCCACCATGACCACGCGCTTGCCCTTGACAATGCTGGAAACAGCAGATAATTTCATACGAACCCCTTGCTCTCGCAACTCCTGCGTTGGCTGGATAAAAGTCCGTTGGATGTATTGATTTTTAATCAGACCCATTTCATTTGGCAGACCAGACTCTTCGGAAAAACCAGAGGCCGCTGACAAGGAAGAATTAGGTACACCTACAACGATATCTGCCTCATGTTGGAATTCCTGAGCCAGCCTACGGCCCATCCGTTTGCGGGCTGCATGGACATTGACCCCGTGAATAACGCTGTCCGGCCGAGCGAAATAGACATATTCCATTGAGCAAATAGCCAGCTGAGTATCTGTCGTATAGCTGTCATAGGTCACGCCTTCATCATCGATAATCACAATTTCCCCTGGCTTCAGGTCACGCACCCATTCGGCACCCACCACTTCAAAAGCACAGGTTTCACTGGAAACGACCCAGGCCCCATTTTTCATGCGGCCGATGGACAAAGGACGAAAGCCGTTAGGATCTAGCGCAGCGTAGAGCTTGTCCTCTCTCATGATGAGATAGGCAAAGCCGCCCTGAACTCGTCTCAAGGACTCCTTGAGCTTATCTAAGAAATTTTCCTGCTTGCTATGGCGAATCAAGTGCATGAGAATTTCCGTATCAGACGAGCTGGCAAAGATGGAACCCTTCTTTTCTAACTCCCGTCTCAGTGAATGGGCATTGGTCAGATTGCCATTATGCGCCAAGCCCATCTGCATATCATAGAAACTGAAGAAGAAAGGCTGGACATTATTGATGGAGGCTCCGCCAGACGTTGCATAACGGACATGGCCGATGGCTGCTTCTCCTGTCAGATTATCTAAATCTGCTGGGTTTTTAAAGACCTCTGCAACCAATCCCAAATCGCGGTGGCGTTTGAGCTTTCCATGGTCGTTTGACAGGATACCTGCTCCTTCCTGACCGCGGTGCTGCAGACTATGGAGTCCGAAATAGGTAACCTGAGCTGCCTGTGGATGGCCCCAGATTCCAAAAATACCGCACTCTTCATTCAGTGACTTTACTTCGTATGTCATTGTTTTACCTAAATTCTTTTGTCTTGTAAAAGGGAGAAAACCTGGCCTTTCAGGCCAAGCAGACTCCTTTTTTGATTGCTTGCTCTTGCAAGCCAACTTTATTCGTGACTCGCTTGGAAATAACGAACGGCGCTTTCAAACAATTTCTGGTCTTTCTGACCTGGAATATTTTGGAAAAGACCGTCTTCATAACGCTCTGAGTGACCCATCTTGCCAATGATTTGGCCGTTCTTGCTCATAATTCCTTCGATAGCATAGAGAGAGCCGTTTGGATTATACTTACTGTCCATGCTTGGCTGACCATCAAAGTCTACGTACTGACTCCAAATCTGACCATTGTCACGCAGTTCAGCAAATTCCTCAGCCGTCACGACAAATTTCCCTTCACCATGTGAAACCGGAATGACATGGATATCTCCCACTTGCACACCAGCCAGCCAAGGCGAGTTGGTATTGGCAATGCGAGTCTCCACCATCTTGGCTACGTGCTGGTTGGCATCATTGTAAAAGAGAGTTGGGCTGCTAGCCCCTGTTTCTTCAAAGTTTCCGTATGGAAGAAGACCAGATTTAACCAGAGCCTGGAAGCCATTACAGATACCAATGATGAGACCGCCGCGAGCGATGAAACTATCAATAGCTTTCTTGACCTTCTCGTTGAGAAGGATATTGACGATAAACTTAGCTGAACCATCTGGCTCATCTGCAGCAGAGAAGCCGCCAGCAAAGAAGATGATATTAGCCTTGTCAATGTTGTCAACCATGCTGTCAACGGACTTGACAATGGCTGCTTCATCCAAAGTGACAAAGGGAACTAGATTGACCTTGGCTCCAGCTGCTTCAAAAGCTTTGGCTGAGTCGTATTCTGAGTTGGTTCCAGGGAAGACTGGAATGTAAACCAGCGGCTCCGCCACTGTCTCTTTGGCTTTGATAACTGTATCAGCGACAAGAGCCGGCACTTCCTCAATAACTGTTTCCTGTTTAAATTCTGTCGGGTAGATAGGCTCTAGTCGGCCTTCGAAGCTTGCCAAAAGCTCTGCTCCCTCAAGCTGGACACCATTGACAATCAAGGTAAAGTCTGCCTTGGTCTGACCGATCTTCACTGCACCTGGAATATCCTGCTCTGGACTGGTAAAGACGAATCCGCCCAGCTGCGCTCGCAAAACGGAAGGCAGGTCAGCAATATCCACTTGGGCACCAATACGATTACCAAAGCTCATCAAGGCCAGACTCTCTGCCAGACCACCGTATTTGACAGCGGAGGCTGCTGTAATCTGATACTTGTCCTGAATGGCCGCAAAATTTTCAAAGTTATTCTTGATTAAGTCAAAGTCAATATCCTGAGATAGGACCTGTCCTGGCAGATAGTAGATGGACTCGCCTGCTGCCTTAAACTCTGGAGACAGGATGCGCCCAGCAGTAGAAGTAGTCACGCCAAAAGCTACCAAGGTCGGCGGTACTGTCAATTCTTCAAAAGTTCCGCTCATAGAATCCTTGCCACCAATAGACGGCAAACAGAGCTGAATCTGGGCTTCAATCGAACCAAGTAGAGCAGAAACCGGCTGTCCAAAACGCTCAGCCTTCTTGTCCATCCGCTCAAAGTACTCCTGATAAGAGAAGCGAGCCTTGGACCAGTCCGAACCAGCAGCAACCAAGCGAGCTGTCGCTTCAATCACTGCATAAGCTGCTCCATGATAAGGTGACCAAGCTGCCACATAAGGATTGTAGCCCTGCGCCATCACAGAGACCGTCTCTGTCTTGCCATGCTCAACTGGCAGTTTCTGCACAGAAGCCTCAGTCGGTGTGATTTGGTAGCGCCCGCCAATTGGATGATTGACAGTAGAGCGGCCAACAGAGCTGTCAAAGATGGTCTGCAGCCCCTTTTGACTGGTATGGTTGAGGTCGCTGAGCAAGCTCTTAAGGTTCTGCTCCAAAGTCGCTTCAGAAGTCACAGCTTGCCCTGGCAATGCTGCTTGGGCATCCACAACCTTGGCATCCACAACCACGCGCACACCATTGGTGTCCAGAAAACTCCGCTCTATATCGACGATGGTTTCCCCGTTCCAGTGCATGACCAGATTTGGCTTTTCTGTCACTTTGGCCACAACGACTGCCAGCAGATTTTCCTTAGCTGCTGCAGCGATAAATTGTTCCACATCTTCTGGGCGGACCACCACTGCCATCCGCTCCTGAGACTCAGAAATCGCAATTTCTGTACCGTTAAGTCCTTGGTATTTGAGCGGTACCTTGTCAAGATCAATTTCCAGCCCGTCTGCCAATTCACCAATAGCCACACAGACACCGCCGGCCCCAAAGTCATTGGATTTCTTGATGAGACGAGTCACATTGCCATCGCGGAAGAGACGCTGAATCTTGCGCTCCTCAATAGCATTTCCTTTTTGTACTTCCGCGCCAGCCGTCTCTACAGACGCAGCTGTCTGTACTTTGGACGAGCCAGTGGCACCGCCGACACCATCACGGCCTGTCTTGCCTCCCAGCAAGATAACCACATCACCTGCTACTGGCTTTTCACGGACGACATTTTCCTTAGGAGCCGCACCAACAACTGCACCTAGCTCCATCCGCTTGGCTACAAAGCCTGGATGGAAATACTCACGGACATAGGTCGTTGCTAGACCAATTTGATTCCCGTAAGAAGAATAGCCATGCGCTGCAGTTTTTGAAATGACCTGCTGAGGGAGCTTGCCAGCCCGCGTTTCAGAAATCGGCTGAGTAATATCGCCCGCACCTGAAATCCGCATAGCCTGATAAACATAAGAACGGCCAGAAAGCGGGTCACGAATGGCTCCGCCGATACAGGTCGCAGCCCCACCAAAAGGCTCTATTTCTGTTGGGTGGTTGTGGGTTTCATTTTTAAACATCAGCAGCCAAGGCTCCTTGACGCCATCCACATCCACTTCAATCTCTACTGAGCAGGCATTGATCTCATCAGACACTTCCATGTCATCCAGACGGCCATTAGCTCGCTCGTAGCGACCAAAAATAGTCGCCATATCCATAAGAGTCTGCGGTTTGTCCCCACGTCCCAGCTCATCGCGCATAGCCAAGTATTTATCATAAGTGGCCTGCAGTTGCTTTTCAAACTTAGAAGCCGAAAAATCAATCTTCTTCAACTCCGTCTCAAAGGTCGTATGTCGACAGTGGTCGGACCAGTAAGTATCTAAAACCTTGAGCTCTGTTTCTGTCGGAAAACGGCCAATTGACTTGAAATAGTCCTGAATAAAGAGCAAGTCTGCTACTTCCATAGCTAGACCATGCTCCTGCTTGTAGGCTTTAAAGTCCGCTTCCGTATAGTCCTTAAAGAAGTCCAGAACCGGAATGGTCTTGTCGGACTCGGAGAACTGCTCCAGCTGAATCGGCCTCTCAATATCTTTAAAGCGTGAATCAACCGGATTCAGCAAGTATTTTTTGATGGCTGCCAACTCGGTGTCTGAGATGTCTTTATTGACCAAATAAAGCTGAGCGGTCCTCACCAGAACATCTGTCCCAGCGCCGAGCAAAAAGAGGGCCTCCTGAGAGCTAGCTGCTCGCTGGTCAAACTGACCCGGCAGTGCTTCGATGGCAAAAAACTCTGTCTCTGCAAGTGCAGCATCTACTTCCTCTTCCTCCAGCAATCTATCTGTCACCTGCTCGGAGAAAATATGCTTTTCAGCACGAGCAACCAAATCTTCTGCTAGATGAAAGACATCATAAACCTGAATCATCCGAAGATCTGACAATGTTTTCAACTGAAGATTATGCGTCAGCTCTCTCACCAAGCTCTGTGACTTCACACCGAAGTTGCTCTTCTTCTCTACAAAAATACGCTTGTCCATGATTTTTCACACCCTGTCCTTACTTAATCGCCTGCAATTTTTCCCAAACAACCTGATAGACATCTGTCAGTTCACCAAGGCCACGACGGAAAACATCCTTGTCCATGTGATGGCCTTCCGCATCCCAGAGACGGCAGTTATCTGGTGAAAATTCGTCCGCCAGAATAATCTTGCCATCTTTATCAAAGCCGAACTCTAACTTGAAATCAATCAATTTCAATCCGATTTGGCGGAACCAGTCTGACAAGAGCTCATTGATCCGACGAGTCTCTTCTTTCAAAAAGGCAATTTCTTCGTCGCTTGCAATCTTCAAGAATTTCACATGTTCGTCATTGATAAAAGGATCGTCCAAATCGTCATTTTTGTAGTAAAATTCCACAATCGGAGTTTCAAGCGCGATGCCCTCTTCTACTCCAAAACGTTTGGAAAAAGAACCCGCTGTGTAGTTGCGCAGCACCACTTCCAAAGGAATAATCTCCACTTTTTTATTTAGCTGGTCCGTATCCGAAACCTTCTCAATAAAATGCGTCGCCACACCAGCTGCATTGAGTTTCTCAAAAATGAAAGATGAAATCTGGTTGTTGAGCACTCCTTTACCAGCAATCTGCTCCTTCTTGACTCCATTAAAGGCCGTTGCCTGGTCCTTGTAGCGTGCCAGAATGACTTGCTCATCATCTGTAGAGAAAATATCCTTGGCTTTTCCCGAATATAACAACTTATTAGACATTTTAATATTCGCCTTTCGTGGTTTTATACCCTCATTTTATCATCTTTGAATACATTTTACAAGAAATTCCGTATAAACTTTCTGTATCCAGTTAAAGAAATCGTTTCCTTTCCAAGATACGAAAAAAGACCGGAAGATACCGATCTTTGATTTTTAATGTTGCTTCTTCAGTTTCTCATGGATATAAGCCACCACATCGGAAATTGTTTTGAAGTTATCCATATCCTCATCAGGAATCTCAATATCAAAAGCTTCTTCCAGATTGATGATAAATTCCATCAAATCAACAGAGTCCACTCCCAGCTCCTCTTTCAAGCTCAGTTCTGGAGTGATATGCAGCTTCCTGCTGTCATGTTCTTGAATGATTTCGACAATTTTTGCATAAATTTCTTTTTCGCTCATAGTTACTCCTTTGCATCTGAAAATTCAATGACCGATTTACCAACAACATCTGTTTCCAGCATGGTGCGAATCTGACGAATCGTGCTATAAACAGCCTTAGCATCGCTAGAGCCATGCGTTTTGACAACAGGCGCTTTCAAACCGAATAGAACTGCACCGCCTGCACTAGAATAGTCCAGACTATTCTTGAGCCCTCGCAGGCTGTCCTTGAGCAGCCAAGCTCCCAATTTAGCCTTGAAACCACCGCCTAAAATAGACTTCTTCAGCTGACCCATAATACTGATAGCAGTTCCTTCGATTGATTTCAGAACGGCATTGCCAGTAAAACCATCTGCAACGACAACATCTGCCACATCATCCATCAAATCACGCGCTTCTACATTGCCGATAAAGTTAAGTGTCGAATCCCCAGCTAAAAACTCATAGGCTTCCTTGCGCAGAGGGTCACCCTTGCTACTTTCCGTTCCGTTATTCAAAAGACCCACCCGCGGCTTCTTGATTCCTCGGACATTTTCAGCATAGAAAGAACCCAAAGTCGCATACTGGTGTAAATGATGGGCTGTGTTTTCAGCATTGGCTCCCAGATCCAGCATATCAAATCCCTGACCGCCAACCGTTGGCATAGTAGATAAGAGCCCCGGTCGGTCAATATTCTTGATACGCCCTACGATAAAGAAACCTGCCGCCAAAAGCGCTCCAGTATTTCCAGCAGACAACATGGCATCTGCTTCCCCTGCCTTGACAGCCTTGGCTGCCAGCACCATACTAGCCTCTTTCTTTTGACGAATGGCCTTGGTCGGCTCGTCATCCGAGTCAATCTTTTCCTCCGTGTGGATGATGCGGACCCGCTCACCAGCAGTCAGATAAGGCTTGATTTTGGCCTCGTCGCCATAGAGAAGAATTTCAATATCCGAAAACTCCTGTACCGCTCGATTGGCTCCTTCGACCAGAGCCTGAGGGGCATTGTCCCCTCCCATAGCATCAACAGCTATTTTTTTCATTCGATTTATTCCTCGTTCTTATCTTTTAAAATGTTTCCCCAGTCCCCCAGAGAATCTATAAATTTTTTGGATTTGAGATGAATGCCGACATATTCATCATAGAGCAGGTCGATAAAATCCCGCAGTTGCTTTTTAATATCTGGCTTCAAAGAAATAGTCTCCAATTCGCTAAAGCGGACCGCCTGAAATTGGTCCAGCAGAAAAGGAAGGTTGGGATTGAGATGACATCGTCTTTCATCCTGATGGTAATGATCAGGGCAAAGGACTCCGCTATATTTGAAAGAGAAGTCAAAAGGCAGACCCGTCTGATGACAAAAGGCACAGTCATGGAAGTTCAGTGAAACTCCAAAACGTGACAAAATCTGAATCTCAAAGATATTGGTCAGCACTTCATAGTCCAGACCATTATTCATCAGCTCCAGGGTTTTCTGCAGAAAGGCAAAGAGAGCCGGATCTGGCTGATTGTCCTGAAGACTGGCATCTGCCAAGGCCACTACATAACTGGCATAGGCCATGATGAATAAGTCCTCATTGATCTGATGGTAGGTGACTACATCCTGATAGTCCTCGATATAGCTAAGGCCATCATCATTGATTTTCATTAGCAAGTTCGCCACAGTCAAAGGCTGAATGACGGGCGCTAGCTTAGATTTCCCAGCATGCTTGACGAAAAACATACGCTTACCAGCCTGTTCCGTAAAGATTTTGACCAGCTTATCATCCTCACGGAAATTGCGGTTATAGAGAACCAGACCTTGACTTGTTAGAGATTTAAGCATAGTCCTCCATGTAGTCCTTGAGGCGCTTCAGAGCTTCTTGAATCGTCTCCATACTAGCCGCGTAGGACAGGCGGATATAGCCTTCCCCGTATTGACCAAAAGCCGCTCCCGGGATAAAGGCCACAGCCTTCTTCTCTGCAAAATCCTGCAGAAAGGCGAAAGAATCTTGATTATAACCATCTGGTATCTTAGCAAAAATATAAAAAGCTCCATCTGGTTTGATGATCTTAAAGCCTAACTCTGCCATTTTCTCTATGATATAATCGCGACGCTGGATATACTCAGCCTTCATTGGCTCCGCATCATCTTTCCCAACTGTCAGAGCTTCAATGCCGGCAAACTGAGCCATGGTATTGGCCGCTGTTACGAGATACTGATGGCTCTTAATCAGCTGGGCAGTGAAAACTGCTGGAGCAAAGATAAAGCCCAACCGCCAGCCAGTCATGGCATGAGACTTAGACAGGCCGTTGATGACAATGGTTTGGTCTGGCAGATACTCCGCGATGGAGACATGCCCCTGCTCTGTATATGTCAGCTCAGAATAGACCTCATCGCAGACCACAAAGACTTGGTATTTTCCTAGGACATCCGCCAGAGCTTTTAGCCGCTCCCGCGAATAAGTCACGCCGGTCGGATTGGCTGGATAATTAAGAATGACCGCTTTTAGCTGCTCGCCCTGTTCTAAAATAGCCGCTTCCAGCATCTCTGGAGTGAGGACAAAGTTATTGGCCGTTGTATCAATCTCGACAATCTCCGCCCCTACTAGATTGACAATGGGCTCATAGCCTGGATAAGCAGGAGCTGGCAGCAAGACCTTGTCTCCTTCTTCTAGAATGGCTGTCAGTGTAGCCGACAAGGCCTCTGTTGCGCCAATAGTGACCAAGACCTCATCTTCTGGGCGATAGTACAGATTGTACTTTTCTTTCACAAAGCTGCTGGCCGCCTGACGCAGCTCCAAGAGACCGCTCATACCAGTGTAGTGGCTTTGATTAGCATCAATCGCTGCCTTGGCCGCTTCTTTGATATGATCTGGTGTCGTGAAATCCGGCTCTCCTAAGGTCAGCCGAAGAACCCCAGGAATAGCAGAAATCGATTGGTCAAACTGACGAATCAGCGAAATTTCTATTTTTCCTAAGTTTTTATTAAATTTCTTACTTAAATCCATACATACCTCCAGCCGCTCAATAGAACTATTATACTATAAATGCAGAAGCATAGCAAAAGCTACTACATGATTTCTTATGCAGAAAAAGGACTAAGCTTGCACTCAGTCCCTTTTTCCTTGCCTTAAAATTCTTTACTGGCAAATAATGGATATAGCCACATCTCACGTGACTGGCCAATCAACGAGTCGGAGTATAGGTCAATTCCTTGCCATGCTTGGCCAGAAAATCTGGCAGTTCCGAATCAGGAATCTGCCGCAAATAAAGGTTGGAACGAATCGTGTCATCTTCCTCACGACAGGTTGAAAGGACCAAATACCGGTCGCTCGCCTTAATCTTCATCTCTGGATCCTTTGTCCGAGCGGCCTCATAGATATTTCTAAGCTGAGTTGTAAAGTCCTCGTCGTCCTTAAACTCCGTCCGATAAAATGCCGTCTCTTCCGGCACGATGACCAGTCCCATAGCTTGATAATAATACTTACGCTCAGGAGTCTCAATCACGACATACCTATGTTTGTCAAAATAATCCTGATGATCATAGTAGTTGACATCATTAAACATGCGATGATCTCCTGCCTTGCTGCCCCGAGCATGCCCGAAAAGCCAAGTCAAACGATCGCTGAAATCTTTATGATTGTCCTTATCCATAAAGACCGCTCCCATATAGGGTTCTTGCTTTCCTTCAAAAGTCTTCAGCAAATAAGTTTCATTATCTTTCGTTTGCACCACCGGCTCATCCAACTGTGTACCAGGAGCATAGACATAGCCTATCGTTTCTGAATTCACAGCCTTTAGTTTAGCAAAACGCTCTGCTAAATAATCCTTTTCTGTCTGACTGGAATCTGCTGTAGAAGAGCTTAACGTTTCAATCCTGCTGGGAGGCGAAACTCGAGGCTTACTGGCTGTTCCTGAAGAACGGAAAGCATAAAAAACAGAAAAAATAACCAGAATAATCAACAGGAGGCAGATGCCAACAACAAAGAGCTGTTTCTTATTCGAAGCTTGACTCCTATCTTTTTCTTGCATAATTTAAAAATCCTTTATTTTTCATTTTTGATAAAAAATATCACCGAACGAAGGCTCAGTGATACTAGGCGTTAGCACAAATTAAAGACAAAATTATTTGACTGCACTTGTTTTAGGAAGTGACTTGTCTTCAGAGTTTTCCTCATTTTCCTTGTTTTCTTCTTTTACTTCCGGAGCTTTTTTTGCTTTATTTTCTGATTTTTTAGTCCTCTTTTTACCTGCTGCTGAAGAGGATGCCGCCGAAGATTGAGACGGTACCGGAAAAGTCGGAACTGATGAAGAGGCTGTGGAGTAAGGTGCTGCCGAATAAGCCGGTGTAGATGGATCTGTAGTAGACGGTGTCGCTGAAGACTGATCTGCATTAGCCGACTCTCCTTCACCAATAACAAGAACTTTGTTACCAGCCTGATCCTCCATCACTGCACTTTTACCAACTGGAGCTTTCTTAGCTTCAGCAACTTGCTGATCCAGAGCTGATTGTGCGTCTCTATAGGCCTGCAGTTCATCCATAACTTTGCTGGATTCTGCGTCCGTACTCCCTTGGGGAACTTCATTATTATCAATGTCATTAACCCAAAGACTGCCTGTACCCTCAGCAAATACTGGTGCAGCAGCCGCAAAAAGAGAAAGGGCTACAGCACTTGAAAGTAAAACCTTTTTCATTATCCCATCTCCTCTTTACTTTTCAAAAATAATTGTAACTCCCTGTTACCTAATATTACCTACTATTAAGTATAGTTCGAACTCTAAAAAAAGTCAAGAATTTTACTACATAAAAATTTCTAAAATCAAAGAATACCAAGGGATGAGACAAATTGTCAATTTACCAACTATTTAAATGGTCATTTATTTATATTTGAAACATCAAGTAGTTTGACTCTTCTTCCAAAGTTGATGTTAGATTTTTTTAAAAAAAGTAGGAATGAAATAAAAAGAAGCTAGGAATCAAACTTCCCAGCCATACATATCAGATTATTTTTTCCCTATTTCAAATAAGGGGGACAGCGGCCGTTTCTCATGAATACGGACAATGGCTTCCCCTAGAAGATGCGCAATGGAAATCTGATCAATCTTATCAATCAAGCGCTCTTGGGGGAGATAAATCGTATCCAACACCACCAATTTTTTAATCGCCGACTTTTGGATATTATCCATAGCCGGACCAGACAAGACTGGATGCGTACAGCTAGCATAGACTTCTACAGCCCCCGCTTCAGCTAGAGCGTCAGCTGCATGACAGATAGTTCCCGCTGTATCAATCATATCATCAATTAGGATACAAGTTTTTCCTTCCACCTTACCAATGATGTTCATGACTTCACTGCTATTCATCTTGTCCACACTGCGGCGCTTATCAATAATGGCAATCGGGGTTTTCAGAAACTCTGCTAACTTACGGGCTCGACTCACACCACCATGGTCAGGACTGACTACCACATAGTCGCCCCCTGTCATATTACGGCGCTCAAAGTAATCAGCAATCAAAGGTGCACCCATCAAGTGATCTACTGGAATGTCAAAGAAGCCCTGAATTTGCGCTGCGTGCAAGTCAATAGTCAGCATCCGATCCACACCAGCAATTTCCAACATATTAGCAACTAATTTAGATGTAATTGGCTCACGAGCTCTAGCCTTGCGATCCTGTCGAGCATAGCCATAGTAAGGCATGACAACATTGATGGATTCAGCGCTAGCCCGTTTCAAAGCATCTACCATAATCAAGATTTCCATCAAATTATCATTGACTGGCGAGCTGGTAGACTGCAAAATAAAGACGTGTTTCCCGCGAATAGATTCTTCAATATTCACTTGAATCTCACCATCAGAGAACTGACGGACAGTTGATTTCCCAAGTGGCAATCCAATCTCTTGAGCAACACGCTGCGCTAATTCTTGATTAGAAGAAAGAGCAAAGAGTTTTAAATCAGAAAAAGACATGATTCCCTCCAGATTCTAAATCGTCTTTCATTGTCCAATTACAACTTTTCCCAACTACCATTGTAACTTTTTTCAGTTGATTTTTCAATTAAAAATAAAAAACGCCAGAGGCGCTTTTTACTGATTAGTTCGGATAGATATATGAAACTGTACCTTGTGCAGTTGTTGGGTTAAACCATCCACGGTAGTTACCGATTGATTGTTGTCCAAGGTAGTTCGCTTCTGATACTTGGATGCTTGTAGTAGATTGAACAGCTGTTACTACTGCAACGTGTCCGTATCCACCGTCAGTCCAACATGCAATTGCGCCAACTTCTGGCTGTGAACCAACACGGAAGCCTGCTGCTGCTGCACTTGCAGACCATTGTCCACCATTACCCCAGTAATCGCCAGCCCAAGGAGCTAATGTCTTAGCACCCCAAGTACATTGACCTACTGGATAAGAAGAGGCAGATGAGCTATAAACTGGTCTATTTGCACGGGCAACTGATTGAGTCACTGCAGGTGCTGCAGGTGCTGCTGGAGCGGCTGCTTCAGCGGCTGGAGCTGAATTCACGACTGCTTGAACTTGAGCTTGCAGGGTGGTATTTCCTGAAGCTTCAATTGCTTGGCGTTTTGATTCTTGCTCTGCTTTATAAGCTGCTTCACGGGCCGCTGCTTCAGCGGCTGCTTTTTCAGCGGCTGCTTTTTCTTCAAGAAGAGAATTCTTTTCGTTTTCAGCAGTCGCTTTTTCAGCTGCAAGACTTGCCTGAGCTGCTTTCAGTTCAGCTTGTTTTGTTGCCAAAGTTTGTTCATCATCAGCTAACTTCTCTTGGTTGGCAATAACAGTATTGATAGCTTCATTATTCGCAACTTGCTTTTCAGCAATTACTTCTTTATCTTTCTTTTGTTGTTCCAGCATTTTATTATTTGCTGAAACAATTTCGCTCATAGCTGCTACACGAGAGATAGCTTCTGTGATAGAACTAGAATTCACAACTGTATTGATGTAGCTAGTAGCAGTTCCGTTTGTTTGGGCACTGCGTGCTTGATTAGCAAGTGATTCATTACGAGCTACGATGTTTTTAGACAGTTCGTCAATCTCAGCAGAAAGTCTTGCAGATTCAGCAGACAATTTTTCATTTTCTGCTTTAAGCTCTTCTTGTTGCTTTTGAATAGCAGATACTTGGCCTTGAATCTCGTTGACTTGTGCCTGAGCTGATTGTTGTTGCTCTGTCAAACTATTAATCTTGCTGTCTTGTGCAGCAATCTTTTCATCAGTTGTCTCCGCTTTAACGCTCACAAGTGCAGCTCCTTGTGAAAGGATAACTGTACTCAATAAAATTGATGTGAGTAGTTTTTTCTTCATAAAAATAATACACTCCTTCTTATAAGACATTATCTAGTATACCAGAAAATACCGTATCATATGTTACGCATTTGTTACATTTTTATTTCTTGTTTATCATAAATATATTTTTTCGAAAATAGGCTGAAAAATGAGGAATATCAAGCTATTGAGGAGTATAGTCGGTACTAAACTGCTAAGGACAAAATCTTGTAAATTCAGACTAGAAAGATTCAAAAATACTGCAAAAGCAAAACTAGTTAATTCAAATAAAAATACAAGAATCAAAACAGATAAAAAGCGAGTAAATTTATTTAAAAGCATAGTCGAACTAGACTGACAAACCAAGAGACTTAAAAGAGGAAAAAGAATAAGAGCAATGCCGATGGTATGAAAATAGTAAACATCGTAAATCAGCCCCAGACAGCAAAATAAGAGAATATTGTAGTTTCTAGAGAGGTTGATGGACACAAAAAGCATGAAAATAAAGATAAAATGACTGACTAAATGCCATTGTAAAGGCAGAATATTAGCCAGAAAAGTCGAAATCTGCCCATCAATCAATAAAACAAAAAATAAAATAATAGGAGTCAAAAGTTGTTCTTTAATATCTCTCATATCAGTTCCCTACCAACATTACAGCACGGATATCCGACAAATCCGCAGCCGGCTTAACTAGGACAATCTTGTTTAACTGATCCTTAGCTTCAGACACGGAAAGTACCTTACCGACAGGAATATTTTCTGCATTATAAGCGCCCAAGCCACTGGTTGCAACCTCATCTCCCTCTTTTATATCTTCAGCACTATTTAACTGACTGATGATATAAGCTGAGTTTTTTTCATCATATCCAGTTATAATCCCATAAACTGGACCAGACTTAGTTTGAATTCTAACAGAAATTTTAGTTGAGTTTTCCTCGTTAGTCAGTAGAGATACTAAGCTAGACTGACTACTAGTTTCAGAAACACTTCCGACTAGACCACCATTAGCGACTACTAGCATAGCATCAGTCACATTATCAGATTCTCCCTTGTCAATAGTCAGCTCATTTTTCCAAGATGCTGGCGTACGGGCAATCACTTCGCTGGCAATTTGTTTTTGATTTTTATCAGCTTCTTTAAATTCCAGAAGTTTTCGCAACTGCTCATTCTCATCTTCTAAGGAATCTGCCTTCCCAGCCTTTTCCTCAATCTCATAAAGATTTTTCTTGAGCTGCTGATTCTCTCTGTAAGTAAACATCAAATCTGACATTTCTTCTTTTTTATCAGCCACAAAAGCAAAAGGCGAACCAACGAGTCTATCTACCAATGAAATAAAATTTGAAGTAGTTGATACAAACCAACTAGAAGAGGTAGATAAGATGAGTATCGTCATTGCAACAACTAATACAAAAAAAGAAATCAGAAATTTAGACTTTTTAAATCGATTCATCAGAAAACCTCACTAAACAGTACAAGAAAGTATAAGAAAAGGAGATAGCAAATGCTAAACTCCTTATTCATACGGAGAATGGGGGATTCGAACCCCCGCGCCGGTTACCCGACCTAACGATTTAGCAAACCGTCCTCTTCAGCCTCTTGAGTAATTCTCCAATATTTTATGGGCACGAGTGGACTCGAACCACCGACCTCACGCTTATCAGGCGTGCGCTCTAACCACCTGAGCTACGCGCCCAAGTTCAAAAACTTGGTATGAACTTTCGTTCAAAGCGGGTGACGAGAATCGAACTCGCGACAACAGCTTGGAAGGCTGTAGTTTTACCACTAAACTACACCCGCATTTCCAATACGATGATGTATGGCGCGAGACGGAATCGAACCGCCGACACATGGAGCTTCAATCCATTGCTCTACCAACTGAGCTACCGAGCCAACTATTGCGGGAGCAGGATTTGAACCTACGACCTTCGGGTTATGAGCCCGACGAGCTACCTAGCTGCTCCATCCCGCGTCAATACTATTCGTCCCTAAGGAGGATGTGGGATTCGAACCCACGCACGCTTTTACACGCCTGACGGTTTTCAAGACCGTTCCCTTCAGCCGGACTTGGGTAATCCTCCAAGATAACACTATGGACCTTGTAGGACTTGAACCTACGACCACTCGGTTATGAGCCGAGAGCTCTAACCAGCTGAGCTAAAGGTCCGACAAGATCATTATAGCGGCGAAGGGGATCGAACCCCCGACCTCCCGGGTATGAACCGGACGCTCTAGCCAGCTGAGCTACACCGCCATCTATCGGGAAGACAGGATTCGAACCTGCGACACCTTGGTCCCAAACCAAGTACTCTACCAAGCTGAGCTACTTCCCGAACTTAAGTTATTACTTAATGCACCCTAGAGGAGTCGAACCTCTAACCGCCTGATTCGTAGTCAGGTACTCTATCCAGTTGAGCTAAGGGTGCTCATCTTCTTCCACTTCTGCCTCTTACAAGTCTATGCCGAGGACCGGAATCGAACCGGTACGATCGTTACCAATCGCAGGATTTTAAGTCCTGTGCGTCTGCCAGTTCCGCCACCCCGGCCGCCTCAAGCGAACGACGGGATTCGAACCCGCGACCCCCACCTTGGCAAGGTGATGTTCTACCACTGAACTACGTTCGCATCCTATTCAAAAATGCCGGCTACATGACTTGAACACGCGACCCTCTGATTACAAATCAGATGCTCTACCAACTGAGCTAAGCCGGCTCATTATTATCTTATATGCGGGTTAAGGGACTTGAACCCCCACGCCCTAAAGCGCCAGATCCTAAATCTGGTGCGTCTGCCAATTCCGCCAAACCCGCTCTTATGACCCGTACTGGGCTCGAACCAGTGACCCTTTGATTAAAAGTCAAATGCTCTACCAACTGAGCTAACGAGTCTCTTACTTTTCTTGAAATCTTCTCGACTTCAACGGTCCCGACGGGAATCGAACCCGCGATCTTCGCCGTGACAGGGCGACGTGATAACCGCTACACTACGGGACCTAATATGGGAGTTAACGGGATCGAACCGCTGACCCTCTGCTTGTAAGGCAGATGCTCTCCCAGCTGAGCTAAACTCCCAAAGGGTGGAGTCTAGCTCAGCCAACGGTGAGAAACTTCGTTTCTCTCATCCGCCGATTGTAATTTCGATTTCCTCTCCATTACAACTAAGCTAAACTCCCTTCGCTAAGCGACTTCCATATCTCACAGGGGGCAACCCCCAACTACTTCCGGCGTTCTAGGGCTTAACTGCTGTGTTCGGCATGGGTACAGGTGTATCTCCTAGGCTATCGTCACTTAACTATTGAATTAACTGTCCTGTCCTCTCAGACAAGCCTTGTCAACTCAAAATTGAATACAATATCAAATCTCACAATTCTCTAAACCATTCGCTGCACTCTGATGAAGTTCTTATTCTAGGATAAGTCCTCGAGCGATTAGTATTGGTCCGCTCCATTGCTCACACAACTTCCACTCCCAACCTATCAACCTGATCTTCTCTCAGGGCTCTTACTAACTTGCGTTATGGGAAATCTCATCTTGAGGTGGGTTTCACACTTAGATGCTTTCAGCGTTTATCCCTTCCCTACATAGCTACCCAGCGATGCTCTTGGCAGAACAACTGGTACACCAGCGGTAAGTCCACTCTGGTCCTCTCGTACTAGGAGCAGATCCTCTCAAATTTCCTACGCCCGCGACGGATAGGGACCGAACTGTCTCACGACGTTCTGAACCCAGCTCGCGTGCCGCTTTAATGGGCGAACAGCCCAACCCTTGGGACCGACTACAGCCCCAGGATGCGACGAGCCGACATCGAGGTGCCAAACCTCCCCGTCGATGTGAACTCTTGGGGGAGATAAGCCTGTTATCCCCAGGGTAGCTTTTATCCGTTGAGCGATGGCCCTTCCATACGGAACCACCGGATCACTAAGCCCGACTTTCGTCCCTGCTCGAGTTGTAGCTCTCGCAGTCAAGCTCCCTTATACCTTTACACTCTACGACTGATTTCCAACCAGTCTGAGGGAACCTTTGGGCGCCTCCGTTACCTTTTAGGAGGCGACCGCCCCAGTCAAACTGCCCGTCAGACACTGTCTCCGTAGATGATAAACCTACCGGGTTAGAGTGGCCATAACACAAGGGTAGTATCCCAACAACGCCTCCATCGAAACTGGCGTCCCGATTTCATAGGCTCCTACCTATCCTGTACATGTGGCACAGACACTCAATATCAAACTGCAGTAAAGCTCCATGGGGTCTTTCCGTCCTGTCGCGGGTAACCTGCATCTTCACAGGTACTAAAATTTCACCGAGTCTCTCGTTGAGACAGTGCCCAAATCATTACGCCTTTCGTGCGGGTCGGAACTTACCCGACAAGGAATTTCGCTACCTTAGGACCGTTATAGTTACGGCCGCCGTTTACTGGGGCTTCAATTCATACCTTCGCGTTACCGCTAAGCACTCCTCTTAACCTTCCAGCACCGGGCAGGCGTCACCCCCTATACATCATCTTACGATTTAGCAGAGAGCTGTGTTTTTGATAAACAGTTGCTTGGGCCTATTCACTGCGGCTGACTTAAGTCAGCACCCCTTCTCCCGAAGTTACGGGGTCATTTTGCCGAGTTCCTTAACGAGAGTTCTCTCGCTCACCTGAGGCTACTCGCCTCGACTACCTGTGTCGGTTTGCGGTACGGGTAGAGTATGATACAACGCTAGAAGCTTTTCTTGGCAGTGTGACATCACTCACTCGCTACTAAACTTCGCTCCCCATCACAGCTCAACGTTATAGGTATAAGCATTTGACTCATACCACGCCTCACTGCTTAGACGTACATCCATTCGTACGCACGAGTTAGCCTACTGCGTCCCTCCATCACTTCATACTCTAGTACAGGAATCTCAACCTGTTGGCCATCGGATACACCTTTCGGTCTCTCCTTAGGTCCCGACTAACCCAGGGCGGACGAGCCTTCCCCTGGAAACCTTAGTCTTACGGTGGACAGGATTCTCACCTGTCTTGCGCTACTCATACCGGCATTCTCACTTCTATGCGTTCCAGCGCTCCTCACGGTACACCTTCGCCACACATAGAACGCTCTCCTACCATACCTATAAAAGGTATCCACAGCTTCGGTAAATTGTTTTAGCCCCGGTACATTTTCGGCGCAGGGTCACTCGACTAGTGAGCTATTACGCACTCTTTGAATGAATAGCTGCTTCTAAGCTAACATCCTAGTTGTCTGTGCAACCCCACATCCTTTTCCACTTAACAATTATTTTGGGACCTTAGCTGGTGGTCTGGGCTGTTTCCCTTTCGACTACGGATCTTAGCACTCGCAGTCTGACTGCCGACCATAATTCATTGGCATTCGGAGTTTATCTGAGATTGGTAATCCGGGATGGACCCCTCACCCAAACAGTGCTCTACCTCCAAGAATCTTCATGTCGACGCTAGCCCTAAAGCTATTTCGGAGAGAACCAGCTATCTCCAAGTTCGTTTGGAATTTCTCCGCTACCCACAAGTCATCCAAGCACTTTTCAACGTGCCCTGGTTCGGTCCTCCAGTGCGTTTTACCGCACCTTCAACCTGCTCATGGGTAGGTCACATGGTTTCGGGTCTACATCATGATACTAAGACGCCCTATTCAGACTCGGTTTCCCTACGGCTCCGTCTCTTCAACTTAACCTCGCATCATAACGTAACTCGCCGGTTCATTCTACAAAAGGCACGCTCTCACCCATGAACGGGCTCGAACTTGTTGTAGGCACACGGTTTCAGGTTCTATTTCACTCCCCTCCCGGGGTGCTTTTCACCTTTCCCTCACGGTACTGGTTCACTATCGGTCACTAGGGAGTATTTAGGGTTGGGAGATGGTCCTCCCAGATTCCGACGGGATTTCACGTGTCCCGCCGTACTCAGGATACTGCTAGGTACAGAATCTATTTAAAATACGAGGCTCTTACTCTCTTTGGCTGACTTTCCCAAGTCATTCTTCTATAAATTCTGAGTCCACATTGCAGTCCTACAACCCCGAAGAGTAAACTCTTCGGTTTGCCCTCCTGCCTCTTCGCTCGCCGCTACTAAGGCAATCGCTTTTGCTTTCTCTTCCTGCAGCTACTTAGATGTTTCAGTTCACTGCGTCTTCCTCCTCATTTCCTTAACAGAAATGGGTAACAGGCATCAACCTGTTGGGTTCCCCCATTCGGACATCCCGGATCAAGTGCTTACTTACAGCTCCCCGAGGCATTTCGTCGTTTGTCACGTCCTTCTTCGGCTCCTAGTGCCAAGGCATCCACCGTGCGCCCTTACTAACTTAACCTTATTTTTGACCTTTCAGTCTTAAACTCATTAATATTCACAGCGTTTTCGGTTTATTTTCTTGTTACTATTTGATATCAGTATTCAATTTTCAATGGACAAGTAGGATAGCTATCAACCAAAGTTGAATTCCAGACTAACTTCTTAGGAAAAAAGACTAACTTCCTTGTGTTCATCGAACACAGTGTCAGTTCTCTATTTTTCTACAGAAGTTCCCGCAAGCGGAACGTCTTCCATATCCTAATGGAGCCTAGCGGGATCGAACCGCTGACCTCCTGCGTGCAAAGCAGGCGCTCTCCCAGCTGAGCTAAGGCCCCACATAGCCCTCTCAAAACTAAACAAGACCCAAGTGCATTCCGTATGTCCTTACGGACTCCTTAGAAAGGAGGTGATCCAGCCGCACCTTCCGATACGGCTACCTTGTTACGACTTCACCCCAATCATCTATCCCACCTTAGGCGGCTGGCTCCTTACGGTTACCTCACCGACTTCGGGTGTTACAAACTCTCGTGGTGTGACGGGCGGTGTGTACAAGGCCCGGGAACGTATTCACCGCGGCGTGCTGATCCGCGATTACTAGCGATTCCGACTTCATGTAGGCGAGTTGCAGCCTACAATCCGAACTGAGACTGGCTTTCAGAGATTAGCTTGCCGTCACCGGCTTGCGACTCGTTGTACCAGCCATTGTAGCACGTGTGTAGCCCAGGTCATAAGGGGCATGATGATTTGACGTCATCCCCACCTTCCTCCGGTTTATTACCGGCAGTCTCGCTAGAGTGCCCAACTGAATGATGGCAACTAACAATAGGGGTTGCGCTCGTTGCGGGACTTAACCCAACATCTCACGACACGAGCTGACGACAACCATGCACCACCTGTCACCTCTGTCCCGAAGGAAAACTCTATCTCTAGAGTGGTCAGAGGGATGTCAAGACCTGGTAAGGTTCTTCGCGTTGCTTCGAATTAAACCACATGCTCCACCGCTTGTGCGGGCCCCCGTCAATTCCTTTGAGTTTCAACCTTGCGGTCGTACTCCCCAGGCGGAGTGCTTAATGCGTTAGCTGCGGCACTAAGCCCCGGAAAGGGCCTAACACCTAGCACTCATCGTTTACGGCGTGGACTACCAGGGTATCTAATCCTGTTTGCTCCCCACGCTTTCGAGCCTCAGCGTCAGTTACAGACCAGAGAGCCGCTTTCGCCACCGGTGTTCCTCCATATATCTACGCATTTCACCGCTACACATGGAATTCCACTCTCCCCTTCTGCACTCAAGTTAAACAGTTTCCAAAGCATACTATGGTTAAGCCACAGCCTTTAACTTCAGACTTATCTAACCGCCTGCGCTCGCTTTACGCCCAATAAATCCGGACAACGCTCGGGACCTACGTATTACCGCGGCTGCTGGCACGTAGTTAGCCGTCCCTTTCTGGTAAGATACCGTCACAGTGTGAACTTTCCACTCTCACACCCGTTCTTCTCTTACAACAGAGCTTTACGATCCGAAAACCTTCTTCACTCACGCGGCGTTGCTCGGTCAGGGTTCCCCCCATTGCCGAAGATTCCCTACTGCTGCCTCCCGTAGGAGTCTGGGCCGTGTCTCAGTCCCAGTGTGGCCGATCACCCTCTCAGGTCGGCTATGTATCGTCGCCTTGGTGAGCCGTTACCTCACCAACTAGCTAATACAACGCAGGTCCATCTGGTAGTGATGCAGTTGCATCTTTCAATTAAGTATCATGCGATATTCAATTTCATGCGGTATTAGCTATCGTTTCCAATAGTTATCCCCCGCTACCAGGCAGGTTACCTACGCGTTACTCACCCGTTCGCAACTCATCCAAGAAGAGCAAGCTCCTCTCTTCAGCGTTCTACTTGCATGTATTAGGCACGCCGCCAGCGTTCGTCCTGAGCCAGGATCAAACTCTCATTAAAAAGTTTGAGTTCGCACTCATTACTGTCCACTGACAGATTTATTTTCGTTTTTTTGACAGGTTACATATCTCTATGTCACCCTGCACTTGGTTCGTCTTGTTCAGTTTTCAAAGGGCTTTGTCTTTCGCGACAACTATATTAGTATATCACCCAACCACCTCCCTGTCAATACCTTTTTCTAATTTTTTTATCTTTTTATTTAAGATAAATTGTAAAATATAGTGCAACAAAAAACCCATAGGTTCTCAAATCGTGTAAACTGTAAGTAACCACACAAACAGACACGAGGAAATCCTATGGGCTACTTACATATTACCATAATTGATCGTCTAAAGATAGAAGCATATCTTGAAGCAGGTTTTAATCTGTCCTATATTGCAACTAAGTTAGGTTTCCACCGTTCATCAATTAGCCGAGAAATCAAACGGTGTCCAAATAAATATTCTGCCGAAGAAGCACAAAGGCAATATGAGGAATTATCTAGACTTAAGGGAAGGAAAACTGCATGTACTTCACAGATGAAGAAAGATATAGAACGTCATTTAAAAGCATCTTGGTCACCCGAGCAGATTCATGGGCGTTATCAGTACGAAAATAAGCCAATCATATCGTTTAAAACGATTTATAATTGGATATATAATGGGCAACTCGAAGTTAGTTTAGAGACGTTAAGACGAAAAGGTAAAACACGTGAACCTCGTGAGACTAGAGGGAAATTCATTATTGGTAAACCTATTTCCAAGCGACCTAAAGAAGTGAAGAACAGGCAAAATTTCGGTCATTGGGAATTAGATACCATGGTTTCTTCCAGAGGGAAAAGCAAAGGATGCTTGGCTACATTTGTAGAGCGCAAAACACGTTTTTATCTGGCATTTAAAATACCTGACCGATCAGCTAGATCAATGTTTTCAGCCATAGAAACACTTCAGAAGATTTTTCCTAAGAACTTTTTAAAAACATTTACATCAGACAGAGGAAAAGAATTTGCTTGTTATCCTCAAGTGGAAGCTTTAGGAATAGACTTTTACTTTGCGGACGCTTATTCATCTTGGCAAAGAGGAAGTAATGAAAATTCAAATGGTTTGCTTAGAGAATATTTTCCTAAGAGAACTAATCTAACCGACATTACTGATGAATCGTTAGTAAATGCTTTACTTGCTATAAATCACCGTCCAAGAAAATGCTTAGGTTACAAAACAGCATTTGAGGCACTTATGGATGAATTTTAGATTTGTTGCACTTTTTATTGCAATTTATCTTAATAAAAAACTTGATGCTCGAACCTGTTCTAGTAAAACAGATTGAGATTCATCAAGTTTGTTCATTATAAAATCGTATTGTCTTGAAAATCTTTTAGGTGATTTTTTAAATCTTTAAGCATAGCTCTTCTTCCTTTAAAGCGTTCATTGCTCATCAGTCTCTGATAATTATCCAATCCAACATCATCAAGAGTTCTTTTATAATTGTCAATCGCTTCTCTGAAGGCAACTAACTCATCTAGAAACAACTCTTTTGATTTTAGTCGATGTCCAATCTCGCTCACTTCTTCATAAGGCTGGCGGTCCAATTTGCGCTTTTGGCTTTCTTGTTTACGAATTTTATCATGTATATGATTTCTGAATTTTGTTTTGAAATAACGATAGAGTTTTTCCTCATCGTTTTCAATTCCTTTTTCTTTAAGCAGAAGTTCGTATAAAACTAACATCCCTTCTTGCTCCCAATCGCTATGTTCCCACAAGTGTATATAGTAATCTTTCTTACACTTCCAAACTATCCATTTCACCTTCTCATAAGTAGCTCTAAAATCCATAGTTCCTCCTTAAATTTTACTTGACTTAATTCTACTGTAAATAGAAAGCAAGGTGAGCTCTTTCTTCTAAAAAGCATTGTTTTGGAACTCTTCTGACTCTAATAATTGTTTTTAAGTCATTTCAGGCACATATTTAGTCATTTGGGAGGATTGTGCGAAGTATGAAAGCAAGAAAAAAATCAAATGCTTACACATTTGATTTTTTAAACCTAGCTCCGCCAGTAGGACTCGAACCTACGACATCATGATTAACAGTCATGCGCTACTACCAACTGAGCTATGGCGGATTATATAGTCCGTACGGGATTCGAACCCGTGTTACCGCCGTGAAAAGGCGGTGTCTTAACCCCTTGACCAACGGACCATTTCTTGTCCTTCTGCAGAACATATTCCATTATATCAGCTTTTCTTCCTTTGTCAATAATTATTTCAGAAAAAGAGAAAAAAGTTGGAGTTTCTCCAACTTCTTTTACTCGGAACTTTTTTCTTCCATTTTAGTTTTAATTTCATCATAAGAAAGCGCATGAGCTTCTTTGTCTAATTCAAGTTCAGACTCTTCTGGCATTTTGCCAGTTTCATACAATGATTTAATCTGATTGCTATCCAAAGTTTCATATTTAAGAAGCGCTTCAGCAATCAATTTATGAGTTTCGCGATGGGACTGGATAATCTCTGCTGCTTTGTTACGAGCTTCATTAAGAAGTTCTCTTACTTCTTCATCAATCTCATATGCAGTCTGTTCTGAAATTGATTTTTGAGGACTGGCTGCACCAAACATAGCATGGTTTCCTTCGTATTGAACTGGACCAAGTTTTTCACTCATTCCATATTCCGTTACCATACTGCGGGCCATCTGAGTTGCCTGTTCAAAGTCATTAGAAGCACCTGTTGTCTGCACATTAAATATAATTTCTTCAGCCACACGGCCACCCATAAGACCAGCTAATTGCTCTTTCATATCTTCTTTAGATAGAAGCATTTGGTCTTCCTTAGGCAGGGCAATCATATAGCCACCAGCACGTCCACGAGGTACGATGGTTACCTTATGTACGACACGCGCATTTGACAATACCAAACCAACAATAGTATGTCCAGCTTCATGATAAGCAACCATTTGACGATCGCGTTCAGACACCGTTTTATCTTTCTTAGAAGGTCCTGCGATTACTCTGTCTTCTGCTTCATCAATATCATCAGCATCGATAACTTTCTTGTTACGACGGGCAGCAACCAAAGCAGCTTCATTCAAGACATTTTCCAAATCAGCACCAACAAAACCTGGTGTCTGCTGAGCAACTAGTTTCAAATCAACATTTTTAGCCAGCGGCTTATTCTTAGCATGAACACGAAGAATGGCTTCCCGACCTTTAACATCAGGACGGCCGACCAACACTTTTCTGTCAAAACGGCCAGCACGCAGCAAGGCTGGATCTAATACATCCGAACGGTTAGTAGCAGCAATGATAATGATTCCTTCATTGCCTTCAAAACCGTCCATTTCAATCAAGAGCTGATTAAGGGTTTGCTCACGCTCATCGTTACCACCGCCAAGGCCAACACCACGCTGACGACCGACTGCATCGATTTCATCGATGAAGATAATGGCAGGAGCTGCTTTTTTCGCATCTTCAAACAAAGAACGAACACGGCTTGCTCCGACCCCAACAAACATTTCTACAAAGTCGGAACCTGAGATACTGAAGAAAGGAACTCCAGCTTCCCCAGCAACTGCCTTAGCAAGCAAGGTTTTACCAGTTCCTGGAGGGCCTTCTAGAAGGACACCGGCAGGAATACGAGCACCTAACTTGGTGTAACGTTTCCGATCTTTCAGAAACTCAACAACTTCTACTAGCTCTTGCTTTTCTTCCTCGGCACCAGCTACATCTGAGAAACGAACCTTGATATCTTCTTTGTTAGCTGCACGCGCCTTATTGCGGCCAAAATTCATGGCACCGCGGGCACCACCACCGCCACCTTGATTCATCATGGACATAAAGAAGAAGATGACAATTACAAAAGGAACGATGGAAGTGAGGATTGTAATCCACATTCCGCTTGAACTTTCGCGCTTTATGCTGATTTCAGTGTTATGCTCAGAAGCTAACTTTTGTAAATCAGAAATTGTAATATCTGACGGTAAAATAATACTTGTAAATCTCTCTACTTTAGAAACGTTTGGAGTGAAAAATAAAATCCCTGTATCTTCTTTCGATTCCTGAGGTGTTTTGTAAGTACCTGAAATCTCAACGACGCTGCCATTTGGCTGGTAGCTCATCTCTGTGACATTATTTTCCTTAATTTCCTTCACTAATTCTGTGTAATTGATTTGCTGACTGCGACCGCCAGTATCTCCTGAAAAGAAATACTGAAAACCTGTCACTAGGACAACAATAATCAGAATATAGAGAAATGGATTTTTTATAAAACCATTATTTTGCTTATTTTTCATCTATTAATAGTAAACCTTTATTTTGTATAAACTTCTTCTTTCAAAATACCAATATATGGAGTATTACGATAGTTCTCATTGTAATCTAACCCATATCCAACAACAAATTCATTTGGAATTGTGAAACATGTATAATCTGCATTGATTTCAACAATACGGCCTTCTGGCTTATCCAAAAGTGTGGCAATTTTCACTGATGCAGCATTTCTTTCTCTAAACAAATCGCACAAGCTTTTCAAAGTCTTACCAGTATCAATTATATCCTCAACAAATAGGATATCACGTCCTGTGATGTCTTGATCAATGTCTTTAATAACATTAATGACACCTGAGCTGGTAGTACCACCATGGTAGCTGGAAACCAACATGAAATCAAGCTCAATATGTGTATCAACATGCTTGATCAGCTCAGCCATAAAAGGCACGGAACCCTTTAAAATTCCAACAAAAATTGGATTTTTACCTTGGTAGTCTTTGGTTAATTGCTGGCCAAGTTTTTTTGCGGCATCCACGATTTCTTCATGGGAAATCAATATTTTTTTGATATCTTGTTCTAGCATAATTTTACCCATCTATTTTCTGAATATAAAGTACAGTACTCATTATATCACTTTTTAATGCCTTACTCAAATCACTGATAGCAATATTTAAGATTGCTAAAATTTGATGATTTTGTTCCACGATTACAGATGAATTCCGTTCTTCAAAGGAAACCTTCTTATCAATAAAAAGACGGCGAAGTTTCTTGTGATGACCATTCAGCAAAATACTGTCTCCCTCTTTTCGAAAGCGAAGTGTTAGCGAAGTTTCACGCGAGACAAAAATTTTCTGTATATTTTCACCACTCAAAGGAATCCCGAATGAAAATCGATAATGCCCAAACTCAATCAGATTCTCAAATTCTAACAAAATTGAATCCATTTTTAAATCGGGCTTACGACTGATTTTTCTAATTTCAAAACGCTGGTAATCTTTAACAAGCTCATAGTCTTTTTTCAAAGTGTGCTGATAATTGACCTTAGTCCGCAGGATGTTTAAAATTTCCTCAAACTGCTGCTTACTCAGATTCAGACCAGGAAAGTTTTCGAGATAGTTCTGCAGTAGAAAACGTTGAACCTGAGGGATTTGCTGATGAAAGACTTGGACATTTTCTATATCTAAATCTCTAGTCAAGTGAGACAAAGCGGTCTGCCAATCTTCAATTTCCTTGCCCAGATACCGCAAAGAATCCTTGAATTTCGGATTTTCTTTTTCTAGATCCGGCAGATAAAGATTGCGAATTCGATTTCTGAGATAGTCATTTTGAAAATTACTGCTATCTTCAAAATGTTGAATCTCTGGAAAGTCTGACTTACGAAAAGTAAGCAAAGGACGAATCAGCTCCCCGCAAGCAAAAGACTGGACAGCTTTCATGCCGGACAGATGACGAAGTCTAGCTCCACGCAGCAGCCGCATAAAAACAGTCTCAGCTTGATCATCTGCGTGATGGGCAGTTACTAGAGCTGTATAGTGTTCCTCCTGCATCACTTTCCCAAAAAAATCATAACGAAACTGCCTAGCAGCATTTTCTGAAAAATTACCAGAAAAACTTGATGTAAAAATCTTTACACCAAGCTGTTCCGCAATCTTTACTAATGCCTTTTCTTCTTGATCTGACTCTGGCCGCTGTTTGTGATTGACATGAGCAATCGCAAGCTCGATAGCCAGTTCTTTTTGAGAATCAATCAACAGCTGCAGCAGTGTCATAGAATCCAGTCCACCTGATACAGCAACCAAAACTTTTCGATGGTCTTGGAAATACTTTTTCTCCTGCATTTTTTTAAGAAATTCGTGCTTGATCATTTCAGGACTCCATAGACATCGTCTGCTATCTGGGAAATGGTATCATAGTTTGAATTATTGGTGAAAATAACAATGATAAAAGGAGAATCCGCATAGACAATCGCAGCATCATGCTTGAAATCATAGGCGTCGCCAATTTTATGAGCTACTTTAGCTTCAATATTTTTAGAAATCCGCTGATTATCATAATTTGTCTGAGACAAGGCATCGATAATCATGCCATTTTGCTCATAGATAGCTTCCAAAACATTTCCAGCCATACGTGAAGATGCTTGTCTTTCTTCCACATCCCATTTCTTTCCAGCTATTTTGTTGATCGTCTGCTGAAAATTTTTATCAGATTGATCGGTCACATAATAACCTAAAATATTGTGAGCGACATTATCTGATTCTTTGGCCACTCGATTAATCAAATCCTGAACTGAATATTCCTTGTCATCAGCTGACTTAGCAATACTGCCACTTCCTTCTGGTTCGTAAGCACCTGCAAAATCATTAACTGCTCCAATATACTTGAACTTCTGATCTAAGGAAAGTTTTTTCTGATCCAGCTGTTCCTGCACATAGTAAAGATAAGGCAATTTTGTCACACTAGCTGAATACATCTCTTGATCTTGATTAATGCCTGCTTCTTTGCCAGTGTCCAACTGTTTGACATAGATAGAGTAGTCAGCTTTGTTATACTTACTGCTCAGAATTTCTTGAACTTTGTCCATTCGATTATCAGTCTCATCCAGAAATTCCATAGAAACCCAGCCCTGTCCTTCAATCTGGGCATAAGTTCCTTTGACTGTCTGGACAATTTGAACAATGTTTACTTTTGTATATGGAGCTAATGTTGTATTGATTTTTTTAGCTCCGTTGATATTGGCTTTATCATAAAGAATGAAGCCAGGTTTCAACCACATTTCTTGATGGATATCTTCGATTGACTGGACAGTATCTTCGTAAATTGTGTTTTTGTCCGCTATCACAAACTGCCCATTTTTCAGCTTGAAAATCGGGACTCCTTCTTCATTTACATAAAATCCTGCTATCTGGATAGGCTGGTCTGGAACTAGCTTTCCAGCAGTCTTACTCAGAGTAGAATCTGTAAATGTAGGAGTTTCTTCATAAACATTAGGATTTGTCGGGATGCTATCATAATAGCGTCCATACGTAGTGCTTGTAAAATGATATTTTTCTTCCTCGTCTAATACGAAATCTTTTTCGGTACTAATAACTGTGATACTGCTAAATAAAGCTGGCAGCAAAAATATCAGTAACAAAAACTTACGCATGTTTTCCCCTTTCCTCTTGATTTTCTTGAAGTTTCAAAGTTTGATTTTTTTCAGACAGTTCTTCCAATTTCTCATCTGAAAAGGCCAAGAACTGCTCAATTGTTTTTAATAAATCTTCCATAACTACTGTGGCAATAAATCTGGGATAGTATAAATGTACTCACCCTCTTTTGAAAAAGAGTATTTAGCGCGTGCATACTTAGCCGCATAGCTATCATCTTTTAATTTGGCTGCTATATCAGATTGATAGACCTTTTCTTCGCTGAGCGTCTGATATTTCTCCTGGAGTTTAGAATATTGTTCACGACGCTGCAGCAAGGTTTGATAACTCTGGTACAAATTATAGGTAGGTAGAATAAATAAGAGAATCACCAAAATCAGAACCCAGCCCATAAAACGGTTGCGTTTCCGCCGTTCCTGATCTACATATCTGCGGCGTTGATTTTCATCTTGAATAAAACGATTATTGAGTTGGACGATATTTTTAGGCATCTTCTTCTATCCTTGTTTCACTGACTATTTCGTACATTTTAGCTGCATCTTCTTTTTTAGTACTGTCTTTCATCTCCAGAACCTTTACAGTCAAGAGTTTATTACCAAAGCGTACTTCAACCAAGTCATCCACTTTCAAATCTGTTGAGCTCTTGGCCAAGATACCATTCACCTTTATCCGACCCTTGTCAGCTACTTCTTTAGCCACTGGACGTCGCTTGATAATCCGTGACACTTTCAAATATTTATCTAATCTCATCCTATTACCTCATTTTCTCTTAATTTATTATTCTACCATTTTTTGAGAAAAATAGAGCTTAAAAAGCCAAACTTCACTGAATTGTAACCTTTATTCTGCCTTACGCTGTTTAATTTCTAGCATCTTTTCTCCAAAATTAACCAGACCTTCTAAAATCTCATAATCTTTTTTGTTCCTCACATCAAAGATTACTTCAATCAAGCCATTTTTTTCACCAATTCGAGCCTTTAAATTCGTCATCGAAAGTGCTTCAAAATAGTCCTGCGTCAGATAAAGCTGCTGCGAAATTTTCTCAAAATGAATAATTACTGCATTCTGCTGGCGTTCCACTGACTTTACAAAAGCCTGATCTAAATAAGACTTAGCAAGTCCAATCTCCAACAGATAGGCTACAACATCAGGATACTCCCCAAAACGATCAATCAATTCATCCTGTAAATTTTCATAGTTTACACGGCTGTCAATCTCACGAATTCTCTTGTAAATTTCAATCTTCTGTCTTTCATCAGAAATATAGTCACTAGGCAGATAGGCATCAATCTGCAGATTAAGTTCTGCATTGCTTTTTTGACGTTTGTTTTCTCTACCCTGCTTTTTAGCAATGGCTTCTTCTAGAAGCTGTGAATACATCTCAAAACCAACAGAATCAATAAAGCCAGATTGCATGCTTCCTAGGATATTTCCAGCACCCCGAATAGATAAATCTCGCATGGCAATCTTAAATCCAGAACCTAACTCTGTAAATCCTTTAATAGCCTCCAGACGCTTTTCAGAAACTTCTGTTAAGATTTTATCTGGTCTGTACATCAGATAAGCGTAAGCAATCCGATTGCTGCGGCCAACTCGGCCACGAAGTTGATACAAGGTTGACATCCCCATGTGGTCAGCATTTTCTACAAACAAAGTATTGGCATTTGGGATATCAACCCCAGTTTCAATAATGGTAGTGGTCACCAAAATATCGTATTCTCCATTGATGAAATCCAGTAAAGTGTTTTCTAAACGAATTTCACTCATTTGGCCATGAACATAGCCTATAGAAGCTTCTGGGATTAACTCTCTTAATTCTGAAACTTTCTGTTCGATTGTGTCAACCTTATTGTAAAGGTAGTAAACCTGTCCACCTCGGTCTATTTCACGTAAGACAGCTTCTCGAATCACTGTAGGATTGCTTTCTAAAACATAGGTCTGAACAGGATAGCGATTAGTTGGTGGGGTCTCAATGACTGACAAATCACGAATCCCCAGCATAGACATATGAAGAGTTCGAGGAATAGGAGTTGCTGTCAAGGTTAGGACATCAACTTTCTTTTTCAATTCCTTTAATGTTTCTTTATGTTTAACTCCAAAACGCTGCTCTTCATCAATGATGATTAAACCTAAATCCGCAAATTCTACATCTTTGGATAAGAGTCGGTGGGTCCCAATGATAATGTCAACCTGTCCCTTCTGCAGCTTATCCAAAGTCTGTTTTTGTTCTGCCTTACTCCTGAAACGGCTGAGTACCTCGACATTGACCGCAAAATCATTAAAGCGTTCTTTAAAGTTAGTATAGTGTTGCTGGGCTAAAACCGTTGTTGGCACTAATACAGCTACTTGTTTATGATTATTGACAGCCTTAAAAGCAGCCCGCATAGCTACTTCTGTTTTCCCAAAGCCTACATCACCAACTAAGAGACGGTCCATCGGACGACTGCTTTCCATATCCTTCTTCACTTCCTGAATACTTCTTAGTTGGTCCTCTGTTTCAACATAAGGAAAATCATTATCAAATTCCTCTTGATTGGAATCATCCGCTGAGAAAGCAAAACCTTTTAGCTGGCTGCGTTCAGCATATAGTTTAATCAAATCATCCGCAATATCCTGAACCTGATGCTGAACTTTTTGCTTACTCTTCTGGAAACGACCGTCATTTAGCTTATTTACCTTAGGTATTTTTCCATCGCTGGCAACATATTTTGATAGGAGATCAATCTGGTCAACTGGAATCGAAATACGATCAGAATTTTGATATTGAATCGTTAGATAATCACGGTGGACACCAGAGATTTCAATCGTTTCTATCCCCAGATAACGTCCTATCCCATGAATATTATGGACAACATAATCCCCTTTTTCTAGCTCATTATAATCTTTCAGTCGTTCAGCATTGGAGATATTCTGACGCCGAATTTTTCGTTTTATTTTCTTGTGAATAATTTCGTACTCTGTAATAAGAACAATTTTCTCATCTACGAAATTAAAGCCTTGAACAAGATTTCCTTCTATAAGCTGAACTGCATTTTTGTGAATCTCAGCCTCTTTTATATAGTCTAAATGAATATCATATTCCTGTAAATTTTTATGTAAACTTTGTAAACCTGCAGAAGAATTCGCTTGTAAAATTATTGTATAGCCAGATTTTTTATAACGATTAATTTCTTCCTTGAGCAAAGGAAACTGACTGAAAAATTCTTGCATTGGGTACTGATTGAATTGATACAAAGCATCAAATTTCAGATTTCCCAAACCTTTTTGAAAGCTTGAAAAGAAGGTTGCTGGTTTATATTGACGATAATCTTGGTATTTATCTGCAAAATATTTTTGACTTGATAAAGCTTTACAACTTTGTAAATCATCTGTCAACAAACTAGCTGTTTCCAGTTCAAATTGAGCATGTCGATCCACAATTTTTTGAAAATCATCAAAAAACACAGGACTATGAACAGGCAAGTAGTCTAAAATAGTCCATTCTTTCTGATAAAAATAAGAAAGGAATTTACGAATATCTGCATGATAGAACTCCTCTTTGGCACTGATTAGTAACTCTTCTAAGTAAGATTTTAAAGCAGGGTCAACAGCTTTTTCTAAAATAGTTTCCAGATTTTCTCGTCCTCGAGCATAATCTTTCTCAGAAAGCAGGATATCAGAAGCAGGTTTAATCAAAATACTTTCTATATTCTCAATTGAAGTTTGATTTTCTGGATTGAAAATCCGAATACCATCAATTTCATCGCCAAAAAACTCCAGTCGATAGGGAGAGTCTGCTGAGCGCTCAAAAATGTCTAAGATATCTCCTCTTAGACTATATTCTCCCTGACTTAAAACTTGGGATACCTTCTTGTATCCTGATCTTGACAATATCTTTACAAGATTATTTAGATCATATTCTTGTCCAACTTTCAAATTTATGTTGCTTGTTTTAAAATCAATGGGATCAGGCAAGAGTAATTTGCTAGCTGCGACATTAGTAACTAAAATTCCAGACTTTTGATGGTCTATTAAAAAGTTTAGAGCATCTAATCTCGAAAATATTTTTTCCTGTGATGCAAAAACAAATTCTGCTATAGGAGTATCATCTGCTAAGAACATATAGACCTTGTCTTCTCCCAGCAAAGAAATCAAATCACTAGCCAAACGATCTGCTTCATTTTGACTAGAAGTCAGCACAAGGATTTTATCAGCTTCTTCTAATCCAGCCGCTATAGTAATCGCTTTTGTTGATGCAGACAATCCCATTATCAACTGTCTGCTGCTTTTATGGAGATTTTTCTTCCAATCTGAAATTTGCTGGTTTTGACAAAATAAATCAATCAAGTTCATTTTATTATCCATTATACTTCTGCATTGCTTGTTCAAAATTGCCTGACTGTAAATAATAATTTACAGCATTGTCAACCTTATCAAGAGTATTCAGAATCATTATATAATCATCTTTATCAAATTTTCCTAGAACGTGGTGGACCACTGTCATGCCTTCTTTTGGACGGCCAATACCTATCTTTATCCGTTTAAACTCTTGACTTCCAATGTGTTTGATAATAGATTTAATGCCGTTATGGCCGCCAGCTGAACCCTTGCTGCGCAAACGAATCTTACCAACTTCCATATCCAAATCATCATAGATGACCAATAAATCCTCTATATCTAAACCATAGTATGCCAGTAAAGCTTGAACGGCCTTTCCGCTCTCATTCATAAATGTAGTTGGTTTTACAAAATAGACTTTTTCACCATTTAGAAAAGTAGAGGCAATATCTGCTTGAAAGATTTTATCAGCTGTAAATTTTAAATCA
Organism: Streptococcus sanguinis; assembly: GCF_900635155.1. NCBI lineage: Bacteria > Bacillati > Bacillota > Bacilli > Lactobacillales > Streptococcaceae > Streptococcus > Streptococcus sanguinis. Next base: position 5,041 of record NZ_LR134002.1, on the reverse strand, counting down.
AGATCTTTACAGATCTTGTCAATTAGCATAAACCCAACATTATGTTTGGTTTCAATATATTTTTCTCCTGGATTTCCCAGACCGACTATTAACTTTACCATTTTTCTCCTTTATAAATGCCAAAAGGGCTGGAAAAAATTTTCCAACCTAGAATTTTTAAACTTTACAAATACTTTACACATTAAATCTAAATTCCATGATATCGCCATCTTGAACGATATATTCTTTTCCTTCTTCGCGCAAACGTCCAGCTTCTTTAACTGCTTTTTCGCTGCCATAGTGCACTAAGTCATCATAAGACATGGTGACTGCTCGAATAAAGCCTTTTTCAAAGTCTGAGTGAATAATGCCAGCTGCTTGCGGAGCTTTCATTCCACGCTTAAAGGTCCAAGCACGCACTTCCTTTTCACCAGCTGTAAAGTAGGTTCCAAGTCCCAACAGATGATAAGCTGCTCTGGTCAGTTTATCCACACCTGATTCTGTCAAGCCGATAGCTTCTAGAAATTCTGACTTATCTTCATCATCCAATTCAGAAATCTCTTCCTCTGCACGCGCTGAAATGACAACAACTTCAGCATTTTCTGTAGCTGCAAATTCACGAATCTGCTTCACATAGTCAATATTATCTGGATCAGCCACCTCATCTTCACTGACATTGGCCACATAGAGAACCGGCTTAGTCGTTAAGAGAAAGAGTCCTTTGACAATTTTCTGCTCTTCTTCTGTGAATTCAATTGTGCGAGCTGACAGACCATCTTCCAGGACAGGCTTAATTTTCTGTAAAACATTAAATTCTGTCACTGAATCCTTATCTTTTTGGGTACGAGCCATCTTCTCTACACGCGCATAACGTTTGTTAATACTTTCTAAGTCTGCTAAAATCAATTCTAGATTAATGGTCTCAATATCAGCCATTGGATCCACAAATTCAGACTCACGGCCCTGTTCCCGCATGACATTTTCATCATCAAAGGCACGTACTACGTGGACGATAGCATCTACTTCACGGATATTGGCCAAAAATTTATTCCCTAGCCCTTCTCCTTTTGAAGCGCCTTTCACAATTCCAGCGATGTCAGTAAATTCGAAGGTTGTTGGAACTTTCTTCTGTGGTTTGATGAGTTCTGTTAATTTATCCAAACGTGCATCCGGAACTTCTACCCGACCGACATTTGGATCAATTGTCGCAAAAGGGTAATTAGCTGCTTCTGCACCTGCTTTTGTAATTGCATTAAATAAAGTTGACTTACCAACATTGGGTAAACCAACGATTCCTGCTGTCAAAGCCATTCTTATCTTCTCCATTCATCTTTTCAATCCAAACCATTATACCATAAATCCTTATCCTAAACAGCGGATTTGAGTTATTTTTCTAGCTTTCTTTACAGAAATGTAAAATAAATTGAAGAAAAAAATGGTATAATGTAGCTAATATTCTTATTAAAGGAGTCCCTAATGAAAAAGAATACTTTCAAAACACTTTTTCTTTCTTTCCTTGCGGTTTCCGCTTTGTTTGTTTTAGCTGCCTGCAGCAGTCCTAAAAAAGCTTATTTCCAGCTGATTGACCAAAATACTAAGCAAGATAGCCGCATCACTGTTGAATACAAAGGTGATGAGATGCTTACAAACGAAACAAACAATACCTTCTACTATAAACCAGTTGGCTTGACAAAATACACTGCTAAAGAGCAGACAGAAGCCTATGCTAAATCTATTGAGGGTATCAAAGGATTAACTCATAAAATTGAGTACAAAGATGATTATTTAACTGAAAAACTGACAATCGATTTTAGCAAAGCTGATATTGAAGAACTACAAAGTAAACAGCTTCTTCAAACATCTGGTAATCAAAAAGCAGATTATATCAGTTACAAAGAAACTGCTAAATTACTCGAAAAAGCAGGTTATAAAGAAGTTAAAGACGGTAAATTTGAAGATCTTAAATAAAAGCAAAATGGATAGGACTTAAAAAGTCCTATCCATTTTTGATTGAAAAATAAGAAAAAAATCTAAATCTGGTCTTCAGCAATGCAAATCAGTTTTCCACAATAGCATTTACAATGAGTTTTCGTCTAATCAATTATTTTCTTCATTTTTCTTTCAAAATCGTGACGACTCATCATCACAAGATGTTCACAATTGGTGCAACGGATTTTGATATCTGCACCAACCCTTGTGATTTCCCAGCGATTCGCCTTTTTCCCAGTCGCTTTAATGGTGCAGGCATGGGGCTTTTTCATTTCTACAAAATGACCAATTTCATACATTTTTTTCTCCTTTCAAGGAACTAGCATAGTCCAGGAAGAAAACTTAAGCATCTATCATACTTTGTAAATGAAAAGAGCTTAGGACCAAGAATTAAAAATCTGTAACTTGGCCCACTGCTTTTCATCTTAATTAGTTCTGACAGGTGTAATCAGCTGAATAAAGTTTTCTGTGTCTTCACTCGGTACCAAGGTGAACGGGCGGACAGATGAGATAAAGCTAATCGTTACTTTTTCACTGTCAATGGCCTTCAGAGCATCAATCAAATAAGTTGGATTAAAGCTAATGGTCAAATCTTCGCCAGTTACACTTTCTGTATCAATTTCTTCGTTAACACGGCCGACCTCTGGTGAATTTACATGGGCACTGACAATACCGCCTGCAATCTCCAGTTTAACTGTTCCATTCTGTGTGGCATTAGACAAGAGACGAGCGCGTTCCATAGCTGCACGCAAATCAGATGTATTAAAAGTAAGGACACTTGTAAATTCAGTCGGAATCAAACGATCTGTATCTGGATAATTTCCTTCCAATAGACGGGTGTAGAAGCTGATATTTTCGCTTCTGAAAAGAATTTGATTGTTAGCAAAGAAAACCTCTACCGTTTCAATTTCATCGGTAAAAACAGCCGTAAATTCCCGTAAAGAGCGACTCGGAATAACTACGTCAAAATTATCTCCGTTTTTCTCTAGAGTAATTTTCTTTTGACTCATTCTGTGGGAGTCTGTTGCAACTGTTTTCAAAGAACGGTTATCTGTCAAAACAAAGTGAACACCAGTTAAAATTGGACGGCTTTCCTGAACACTGGCTGCAAAGGCTGTTTCGTTAATGACATCTTTAAGAATTTTTGTTTCAAGAACCAAGGGATTGCTGGCAGAAATTTCCTGGATTCGTGGATACTGGTCAGCGTCTTTTCCTTTCAGGGTAATCTCTGATTTGCCGCTAGTCAAAACGATTTGTTTTTGTTCAATTTCTTTAAAATCCAAAATAATATCTGGCAGGCTGGAAACAACATTAATAAAGAAAGTCGCTTCTAATAAAATTGAACCTGTTGAGTTGACAAGCAAGCCTGCATTTTCATTTTGAGTAGAAATAAAGTTTTCAATCGACACTTGGCCATTCGAGCCAATTAAAGTGATTCCTTCTTTGGTAACATCAATTTTCACAGTAGAAAGAATAGGAATTGCATTTTTATGGCTGATAGCCCTTTTAGTAGTATTTAACGCTTGTAAGAAGAGATTTTTATTAATAGAAAAATGAATCATAGGATCTCCTTTTTATTTATTTATGATTATAAGATTAATAGTAATAGTAGTTTATGTGAATTCTGTGGAAAAATAGCTTGGTCCTTATTCTAACAAGTTTTGAGACTTGTTCACAAAGTGTGGATAAGTTTTGAAAAAAATCTGTAGTTTTCCACACGCTATTTTATTTTATTCTTGATGCTTTCAATTTCTAAACGCAAATTGTCGTCTGATTCAATCATAGTTTTGATTTTTCCATGTGCATGGATAACAGTCGTATGATCTTTGCCGCCAAACTCACGGCCAATTTTAGGCAGACTGTTATCAGTCAGCTCACGAGTCAGATACATAGCTACCTGTCTAGCTAAAACGATATTTTGTACTCGACGGCTGCCTTTCATCTCTTTGACACTAACACCATAGAATTTCCCAACTTCAGACTGAATCTTATCAATCGGGATAACTGTTACCTGGCTTGAATCCTGCTTGCGTGCTCGAATAGCTTCCGCAGCGATATCAATAGTAATTTCTTTCAGATGACGAACTCTAGCAATGAGACTGATGTCATTCAAAGCACCTTCCAAGTCGCGGACATTGGAATCGAACTGTCCTGCAAGATATTCTAAGGTATCATTCGGGAAAATATAATCCAAATCTTCAATTTTGTTTCGCAGAATTGCAATTCGTGTTTCAAAATCTGGCGGTGTAATATTCTGAGTTAATCCCCATTTGAAACGTGTTACCAAGCGTTCTTCCAAATTGTCCAGATGATCAGGACTGCGGTCGCTGGTTAAAACAATCTGTTTATTTTCACCATGAAGAGCATTGAAAGTGTTGAAAAATTCTTCCTGAGTTGAAACCTTTTTTCCGCCCAAAGATTGAATGTCATCAATTAGCAGAAGATCCAGACTACGATAGATTTTTTTAAAGCTATCCATCTCTCCCAATCTTAAATGTTCGAGGAAGTCGTTAATAAAGGTTTCAGCCGGTATATACTTGACACGCGCATCTGGAATATTTTCTAAAATTTGATTGCCAATAGCATTTAATAAATGAGTTTTGCCCAGGCCAGGTCCTCCGTAGATAAAAAGAGGATTATAGGTTGTGGCCAGATTCTCAGATACCGCTAAGGCAGCAGCTTTAGCCCAGATATTTCCGTCTCCCTGAACAAAATTATCAAAGGTATATTTTGACTTTAAGCCAGTATCAATAGATGGCAAGCTTGGCTGAACAGTGCTGATTTGAGGACTGGTTACTACAGATTTCGGAGTTTCAGTGTTAGTTGCTTCTTCAAAAATATATTTTCCAGCAATCTGATCATTAAAAATCTCAAATCCTGCAGTAAGAATAACTCCTACTAAGTTTTGCTCCCAAAATAGTTGTTTTACTGGACTATCCAGGAAAATAACAGCTTGTTTTTCTTCAACTTTGACAAGCTTGGCTTCAGCAACAAAGAAATCATAAGTTGTCTGTTTTAGCTGAGCGTGAGCCAATTCTAAAATACGATTCCAAAAGTCCTGTTCTTTGGTCAT